>CAYPTS010000005.1:0-51205 GCA_964413825.1 uncultured bacterium | reverse complement strand
CTCCCTTAGAAAACTGCTTTTGATTAGGTTGTATGCATCAATTACATATTCCATCGTAACGAATTGATTTCATCCAGATAGCGTTGTTGGTTTCGTCGTCATCTTCATCGACGTATGTTTAATACGCCTCTTCGCTTCCTCCTTACCGCCTTGCTATCTGGCTAACTCAATCCGTTATTTATATTGTAGGCGGCAAGATGCCATCTTCTTGGAGGGCTTTTTTGCATTTTGGGCAGATTTCCGCGGCAGGGTCGCCGCTTTTCACCTCGGGAAAATGTACCCAGCAACGTGCGCACTTTCCGAAAGAGGTCTTCTCCACGGTGATGGTTATCTTATCCCCCTCACCCTGCCCCTCTCCCCGTAGGGTAGAAGAAACAGGGGAAAGGATTACTTCGGAGACGATGAACAGTCCCGTGAGTCCCTCAAAGGATTTCAGAAATTTTAGCGTTTCTTCGTCCGCCGAAATCGTTACCTTCGCCTCGAGACTGCTTCCGACAACCTTTGCCTCTCTCTGCTCCTCTATCTTCTTCAGCACCATCTTGCGTATCTCGAAAAACCGTTCCCAGCGCGCCAGCATCTCCTTATTCGGCGCGTCCTGTTCCGGCCAGTCTTCCATGAATATACTGTCGTTTTCCGCACCCCATGGCAGAAGTTGGTACGCTTCCTCTGCGGTGAAAGACAGCAAAGGCGCAAGGAGGCGCACCAGCGCGTTGAGGATGTGGTAAAGAGCGGTTTGTCCGCTTCTGCGTTCCGCGGAGTTTTTTCCGTATGTGTACAGCCGGTCCTTCAGGTGGTCGAGGTAGAAGGATGACAGGTACAGGTTGCAGTAGTTGTGCAGTTGTTCGTATGCCTTGTTGAATGCGAATTTTTCATAATTGGCGGTTACCTCGTTCACTGTCTCTTTCAGTTTTTCCAGCGCCCATCTGTCCGTCCCTGTAAGTTTTTCCGCGTCAACCGCCCGCTCCGGCGTGAAATCGTGCAGGTTGCCCAGCAGGTACCGGAGTGTGTTGCGCACGTTCCTGTAGGACATGATTACGTTTTTGAGGATGCCGTCGGATATCCTTATGTCCTGCTGGTAGTTTTCCGAGATGCTCCACAGGCGCAGTATCTCGGCGCCGTATTTTTTAATCAGTTCTTCCGGTTTTATGACGTTGCCCAGGGACTTGCTCATCTTCCTTCCGTCGGCGTCCACCACGAACCCGTGGGTGAGCACCGTTCCGTATGGCGCCTGTTTTTTTATTCCGCAGGAGGTTATGATGGAGGTCTGGAACCAGCCCCTGTGCTGGTCGCTGCCTTCGAGATAGAGGTCCGCGGGCCAACGGAGCCCTTCGGATTCCTTGAGAACCGCAAGGTGGCTGACGCCGGAATCAAACCATACGTCGAGTATGTCGGTTTCTTTCCTGAAGTTGCTTCTGGCTCCGTTCCCGCAGAAAGGACAGGCAAACCTTCCGGGCAGGAGTTCTTCGGGCGGTTTTTCCATCCATGTGTCAGACCCGTTCTGCCTTATGAGGTTTTCCACGTGCAAAACCGACTCTTTTGTGATGACAGCCTTGTTGCAGGCGCCGCAGTAAAACGCGGGGATGGGCACGCCCCATAATCGCTGTCTTGAAAGGCACCAGTCAGGCCTGGACCCGACCATTGCGGAAATCCTGTTTTTGCTTTCCGCCGGCACCCAGCGGGTCTTTTCAATCTCGGAGTTTATCAGGTCCCGGAGTTTGTCGTGGTCTATTTTCAGGAACCACTGTTTTGTGCTTCTGAAGATGACGGGTTTTTTGCACCGCCAGCAGTGCGGGTAGGAGTGGGTGATTTCCTCGCTGAAAAACAGCGCGCCGCTGTCTTTCAGTTTCTGTATTATCAGCGGGTCGGCATCAAAGACCTTCTGTCCCGCAAACTCTTCTACTTCGCCGGTGAACCTGCCGCGTTCATCGACAGGAGAGAGTATCTCGAGGTTGTTTTTCAGTCCGGCGTAATAGTCTTCTTCTCCGTGCCCGGGCGCCGAATGAACACAGCCCGTCCCGTCTTCCGAGGAGACGAAGTCGGCAAGTATGACCCTTGAGCGCCTTTTTACCAGAGGGTTGTCATATTGGCGGTTTTCCAGTTCCGTGCCCGGGAATTTCTGCAGTACAGAGTATTTGAGTTCGCGTTTGCCCATGACCTCGTCAAGAAGTTTTTCTGCCAGCACGTACCTGCCTTCGGGCGTTTCAACGAGAACGTACGTCAGGTCCGGATGCACGGCTATAGCGGTGTTCGCAGGAAGCGTCCACGGGGTGGTCGTCCATATCAGAAACGAGGCGTTATTTTTTTCATCGTCCGCCATGGGGAATTTTACGTATATCGCAGGCGCTTTCTTATCCTCGTACTCTATCTCCGCCTCGGCGAGGGCGGTTTCGCAGGAAATGCACCAGTAGATGGGTTTATACGCCTGGTACACGTAGCCGTCGAGCGCCAGCCTGCCGAATGCCTTTATGATGTCCGCTTCGTAATCGCGCGAAAGGGTGAGGTAAGGGTTGTTCCAGTTGCCAAGCACGCCGAGACGTTTGAGTTCCGCACGCTGGATGTCTATGAACTTTTGTGCGTACTGCGCCGCCTGTTTCCGGAACTGCAGGATGTCGACGTCGCTTTTGCGCGCCTTCATCTCTTTGAACACCTGGTGTTCTATGGGCATGCCGTGGCAGTCCCAGCCGGGCTTGTAGGGCGTATAAAAACCATTCATGGAGCGGTACTTGACCACGACGTCCTTTAAAATCTTGTTAAGAGCGGTGCCCAGGTGTATGTGCCCGTTGGCATAGGGCGGACCGTCGTGAAGGATGTACGTTGCCTTTCCCCTGTTTTTTTCGGATACTTTCCCGTAGACGTCTTTTTCTTCCCACATCTTCAGGAACTCCGGTTCCCTCGCCGGAAGGTTCCCTTTCATGGGGAAGGAAGTCTGCGGCAGATAAACCGTTTTTGAGTAATCCATTTCCAATCTCCTTTGCTCCGAACATCTTAAAAGCCGGGATTCGCGTTTCGGGTTTAGGGATTCGGAAAAACCCCTTCTCTGCCTTTTGTCTTTCCCGCTTGCCCCGTAGATTTTCTTTACGGGGAACCTCTAATCCCGAGTCCCGAACCTCTGTTCTTTCGAGAATTGTGATTTTAAAAACCCTATTTTACCACAAGTATTGACAAAATGATAAAGAGGTATTAAAATTTTGCGGGAAAAGGAGGCTATGATGAAAGTATCTGTGGATGAGAATCTTTGTACGGGTTGCGGGTTGTGCGTGGATATATGTCCGGAGGTTTTTGAGATGCCGGAAGCGCTTTCTATCGTGAAGACGGCTGAAGTTGCCGCGGACCTTGAAGAAAAAGTTAAAGAGGCCGCGGAAAGTTGTCCGGTAGAGGCGATTGTCGTTGAAGAGTAGCATGGACATTTTTCCGTCTTACGAAATCTTCAAGTCACAGGCGGATATATTTCCCAGGGTGCCGCTTTGCGCCGAAATCCTGGGAGACCTGGAAACGCCGGTATCCGCTTTTCTCAAGGTTCGCAAGGGAAGTTACAGTTTCCTTCTTGAAAGCGCCGAGCAGGAAGAAAGAACGGGCAGATACTCGTTTCTCGGGACTTCGCCGGATTTCACGGTGAGGGGCAAAGGCAGGGAAGTTGAAATCTATAACAACCTTACAGGGGAAAAGAAAAACGTCGTTTCTGATAACCCTACGGGAGTGATAGACGGCATTCTGAAAGACAACAGGGCGCCCGCCTATGATTTTCTGCCGGGGTTTACCGGCGGGTTGATAGGCTACTTTTCATATGATTTCGTCAGGCAGATAGAAAGAATTCCGGACAGACTGGGCGACGACCTGGACTGTCCGGATTTCTTTTTTTTGTTTGCCGGCGACATGGTTGTCTTTGACCATTTTAAGCGCAAAATCATACTGGTTTCCAACATTGACGCGCGGAATTTCAAATCCCCCGGAAGCGCATATGAAAACGGCATGGAAAGACTGGCGCTTTTGAAGAAGAACATAGAAAAGCCGCTTTTTCTTGTCGAGCCGCAGGAAAAACCTGAAGAAAAGCCGTTTAAGAGCAACTTCAAAAGGAAAGATTTCATAAAATCCGTAAAGGCCGCAAAAAAACACATCAAGGAAGGCGATATCATACAGACTGTTCTTTCCCAGCGCTGGGAGAGAAAACTGGACACGTCTCCCTTTAGTCTCTACAGGGCGCTGCGTTCTGTTAATCCGTCCCCGTACATGTTTTTTCTCGAAGCCGGGGAAGTTAAACTGGTGGGCTCTTCACCCGAAATACTGGTGAAACTGGACGGCGGCGCCGCTACCGTGCGTCCCATAGCGGGAACCCGGCCGAGAGGCAGGAACGCGAAGGAAGAAAAAAAGATGGAAAAATCGCTTCTTGAGGACGAGAAAGAGCGTGCCGAGCACATAATGCTGGTCGACCTTGGAAGAAACGACCTCGGCAGGGTCTGCAGGCCGGGCAGTGTAAAGGTCACGGAATTGATGGCGGTGGAAAAATACTCGCATGTGATGCATCTTGTTTCCAATGTCGAGGGTACTCTAAAGCCCGGAAAAAAGGCGACCGACCTGCTCAAGGCGTCTTTTCCGGCAGGCACCGTCAGCGGCGCTCCCAAGATACGGGCGATGGAAATAATAGAGGAACTCGAGCCGTCAAAAAGGGGCCCGTACGCCGGTGCGGCAGGATATTTCAGTTTGCAGGGGAACATGGATTTCTGCATAACGATAAGAACCGTCACCATCAAGGATGACAGGATTTACATACAGGCGGGCGCGGGTATCGTGGCGGATTCGGTGCCGGAGAAGGAGTTTGCGGAGACGAAGAACAAGGCGAAAGGGTTGATGGAGGCCTGCCGCGTCTCCAGAAACATTTGAAAGGGGCTGGTGCGAACCAAAAACCGAGGGGGGGCAGCTCCGTTCCAAGACCTGACCCCCTGACTTGGGAGAATGAAATGGTGCTGATGATAGATAACTACGACTCGTTTGTCTATAACCTGGTGCAGTATTTCGGGGAACTGGGCGAGCGGGTTGCGGTCTACAGGAACGATGCCGTCGACGTTAGTAGAATAGAGGGCATGAAAAACGTTTCCCGCATAGTGGTTTCCCCGGGTCCGGGCAGGCCGGAGGACGCGGGGATTTCATGCGAAATCATCAGGAAGTTTGCCGGGCGTATCCCCATTCTCGGCGTATGTCTCGGACATCAGTGCATCGGGCGCGTTTACGGCGCAAGGATTGTCAAGGCGGGACGCCTGATGCACGGTAAAACCTCGCAGGTGCATCACAAGGGAGACGGTCTCTATAAAGGAATACCCAGCCCGTTTACCGCGACAAGGTACCACTCGCTTATCATCGAGAGTAATACGCTTCCCGACGAGATGATGGTCGATTCATGGACGCAGGAAGGCGAGATAATGGGCGTGCGGCACAAAAAATACAGTCTTTTCGGGGTGCAGTTCCATCCGGAGGCCATCCTTACCGAACACGGCAAAACCCTTCTTAAAAACTTCCTCCAATGAGGGAGGCATTGATAAAGGCGGAAAACAGCGGGTGCGGCTTGAACGGCTGTGACTTAAATTCGGGGTGAAACTGCGTCGCCAGAAAAAACGGGTGCTGTTTCTTGTCTATTTCAAGAATCTCCACAAGGTCTTTTTCCGGATTAATTCCTGCAAAAACTATTCCGTTTTTCTCGAACAGTTCCCTGTAGTCGTTGTTGAACTCGTACCTGTGCCGGTGCCGTTCGCAAATCTTCGTTTTTTTGTATGCGTCGTATGAATGCGTGCCTTTTTTCAGGATGCAGGGATACGCTCCCAGCCGCATGGAACCGCCCATATTTTTGACTGCGTTTTGTTCCGGCAGAAGGCATACTACCGGGCTTTTCGTCTCCGGGTGGAACTCTGTGCTGGATGCGTTCTGCATTCCGCAAAGGTGCCGCGCAATCTCGATAGCACAGCACTGCATCCCGAGGCATATGCCGAAAAAGGGTATCTTGTTTTCGCGTACGTATTGTGCGGCGGTTATCATCCCTTCTATCCCCCGTATGCCGAAGCCGCCGGGCATTATAACCCCGGAAACCTCGTCAAAAACGGATTCTATTCCTTTTTCCTCTATTATCTCGGAATCAATCTTTTTGTACCGTATGCCGACCTTGTTTGCTATCCCCCCGTGTGCCAGCGCTTCGTATATGGATTTGTATGAATCCTGGAGTTTCACGTATTTGCCGACGACTCCTATGACGACTTCTTTATCCGTTTTCTGCAGGGTGTTGACAACGTTTTTCCACTTTGCCAGGTCGTTTCCGCTTTTCTTTTTCAGCCCGAGGTAGTCGAGTATGATGCCGTCGAGATTCTGTCTTGAAAAGGTCAGCGGTATTTCGTAGAGAATTTTGGTGTCCAGCGCTTCTATGACGGCTTCTTTCCGGACGTTGCAGAACAGGGCGATTTTTTCTTTCAATTCTCCGTTCAGAGGTTTTTCGGTGCGGCACAAAAGGATTTTCGGCTGGATGCCGATTTCCCTCAGGCGCCCGACGCTGTGCTGGGTCGGCTTGGTTTTCAGTTCTCCCGCCGCTCCTATGTAGGGGATGAGGGTAAGGTGTATGTGCAGGGTATCGTTTTCTTTAGACTGTACGTGCATCTGCCGTACCGCTTCCAGAAACGGCAGACTTTCGATGTCTCCCACTGTTCCGCCTATCTCGGTAATGACTATGTCCGCATTGTCCGAGACGGCGTTTATCCTGTCCTTTATTTCATTTGTTATGTGGGGGACGACCTGTACCGTTTTGCCGAGATATCCGCCTTCCCGTTCTCTTGTAAGTACCGCGTTGTATACCTGCCCGCTGGTTGCGTTGTTTTGCCGGGTCATGCGGGCGTCGGTGAACCTCTCGTAGTGCCCGAGGTCCAGGTCGGTCTCCGCCCCGTCTTCCGTAACGTAAACCTCGCCGTGCTGGAACGGGCTCATCGTTCCCGGGTCAACGTTGAGGTAGGGGTCGAGTTTAAGTATGGAAATTTTGTAGCCGTGGGATTCAAGAAGGGAGCCGATTGAGGCGGAGGCGATGCCTTTGCCGAGAGAAGAAACAACCCCGCCGGTTACGAATATGAATTTTTTCATGAGTTACCCTCTATTCTTTTTATGTCTTCCAGCGTGTCCACGCATGGCGAGTCCTGTGCCACGATGGAAGCCTTGAGTTTGTACCCGTGCTCTATTATCCGCAACTGCTCGAGGCTTTCGGCCTTCTCCAGCGGAGAAACCGGCAGTTTCGCGAACGTCTGAAGGAACTTCTTTCTGAAAAGGTATACACCTATGTGTTTGTAGAAAATCACCTTTTTCAGGGATGAAGGCTTGTTGTCCGAGAAGTACACTGTAGGATAAGGGATGAGCGAGCGGGATGAATACAGCGTAAAATTGTCCTTGTCAAGGACGATTTTTGCGATGTTGGGGTCGTAAAGTTCTTCCTGTTTGCGTATCTTTGTTACCGAGGTGGTTACGTAAAGGCGTTTGTCCTCGAGCAGAAGTTTCAGCGGTTCTTCAACGGCGGCAACGGGCATGTAAGGCTCGTCCGCCTGTATGTTTACGACGATGTCCGCATCGATTTTCCTCGCCGCTTCCGCAACCCTGTCGCTTCCGCAGTTGCACCTGCCATAAGTCATTATCGTCTTTGCGCCGAACTTTTCAGCCGCTTCCACTATTTTTTTGTGGTCGGTTGCGATATAAATGGCGGAAAAACTCTTGACCAGCTTAGCCCTGTTGTAGACCCTTTCCAGTATCGATTTGCCGTTTATGGGGTAGAGAACCTTGCCCTTGAGGCGTTCGGAGTCATACCGCGCGGGTATTATGCAGACGACCTTCTCTTTTTTCATGCAGGAAATTGTAACATATTTCCGGATAATGTAAAATACATATACTTATTTGTCATTGCGAGCCGTTTTTTGGCGCGGCAATCCCATTGAGATTGCTTCGGCTACGCCTCGCAATGACGTGAAGGTAGAAGGGGGAGTATGACCAGGATTATAAGGTTCGGCGTTTCAATGGAAGAAAAACTTCTCAAGGAGTTTGACGCATTACTCGCGAAAGAAGGCTACAAGAACCGTTCCGAGGCTATCAGGGGCATCATAAGGGAGCGGTTCGTAGAAGAGGAGTGGGAAAAAGGCGAGATAGTCGCCGGATGCATAATGATGGTTTACGACCACCGCAAGAGGGAACTCGTGCAGAGGATAACCGATGTCCAGCATGACTTCCACCACAGCATAATATCAAGCCAGCACGTCCACATGGACCATGACAACTGCCTGGAGATTATTGTCCTCAAAGGAATGGTTGAGAATATACAAGCTCTGTTTACCGCCATCAAATCGTTAAAGGGAATCAAGTACGTTTCCATCTCCAGAGCCACCACCGGCAGTAAAATCTGATACCAGACGGTATTACTGCGATTTTGGCGGCGCATCAGTTAGAAAACAAGGGTCGTGCCGGTATTGAAATATCCCCTGCTGGTAATTCTTATTCCCTTTTTTCCGGTTGTCCCGCCTATCGCCTTTGCACCAATCTTGTGTTTTGCCGCAATGCCGATTATTCTGTCCGGCTTGTTCGTTACAAGAAGCATACCCTGCCCCATGTTCCATGTCCTGTAGGCTTCTTCATCGGGAACGCCGCCCATCTTCTGGCATGAGAGCATCAGCTCGCAGGGAGCAAACGGGTCGGTGATATCTGCTCCGCAGTTTTTCATGGCAAGGAGTCTGCCGAGTTTGCCCGGGATGCCGCCGCCGGTAACGTGAACGACGGATGAGACGTGGTCGAACATCTCCAGAGCGGCGCGTGCATAGATGCGAGAAGGGGTCAGCGCCATCTCTCCGAGAGTCGTTTTGCCTGATTTTCTTTTGTGCCAGTCTGTTCCGCAGTTTTTTTCCATTATCCTGCGCACCAGGGAGATGCCGTTTGAACGGAACCCCTTTTCCTGCAATGCAACTATGGCGCTGCCTTTTTTTATGTCGTTTCCGCCTATTTCTCTCCTTAAAATGCTCAAGACCGTTCCGCCCCAGTTATAGCTGTTTTTTCCGTATCCTCCTACTCTGCCGCCCAGTTCCGCTATCTCGCCGGAGACAACCGCAACGCCTGCGTCTTTTGCGGCTTTCACCATTCCCTTTGCCAGTCCCCGCACGGTATCCTCCTTCAGGGAGTTGACGTCGAGGATGTTGGAAAGCGCAACGGGCTCAAATCCGAACCGCACGGCGTCGTCGCACAGCATCGCAAACAGGTCGTAGGCCATGGTGTCGTGCCTGCCGGTACGTTCCGCAAACTCGACCTTGGTGCCGATGCCGTCGCTGTTGAGCATCAGTTTCAGACTGCCCAGCGAGACGGTTATAATCCTGTGCAGGCCCTTTTTCTCCAGTACTTTCACCGCGCCGCTTTTACCTTTTCTGTTTGCGAAAGTCTTATCCGCCGCGGCCGACATGATATGCGAGCACACGTCTCCCAGCGCAATATTGACCCCTGCCTTCCCGTACGTAATCATGTTTCTCCCTTTTTCTCTTTTGATTTCTTTATTCCTTCTCCCTTGGGGGAGAAGGTGCAGGTTGAGGGGGAGAAGTGTGAGGCAAGAGAGTCTTTTTTTTGTCTAAATCTCGGCAGATTATCTCCCACACTCCTTCGATATTGTTTAAAATGTCTGAATCGCTAAAACGCAATATCGCTACCCCTGTTTTCTGCAAATTGGCTGTTCTTATTCTGTCTTTATACTTTCCTTCTTCCTGATAGTGCTGGCCTCCGTCTGTTTCTATGCCAAGTTTATACTTTGGAGAATAAAAATCCAGAATATAGTGTCCTATGGAAAATTGTCTTCTGAATTTTGCTCCAGTCAGTTGCCTGGCACGTAAGATTTTCCAGAGTTTCTTTTCTGCATCTGTTTGTTGTTTTCTAAGCGTTCTGCATCGTTGGATGTTGGGTCTTTTCATATCCCCCCTCACCCTGCCCCTCTCCCCGCAGGGTAGAGGGTTACCTATTTGTTACCGTTCCAGGATTTTTTCAGGTCGGCAAGGGATATGTTGAAAATTTCCTTTCCCTTCACCGAGCCCTTGAACGTTCCGCCTTTTGTTGTCATGCCCAGCGGTATCAGTCCCACCCCGTATTTTTTGTACGCGGCTTTAAGTTTTCCTGCGTCGCCGGGTGCAACCTCCAGAACATATCCCGGGGTCTCGCTGAACAGGAGATAGTCTTCGCGCAGGCTTCCCGCGGCTCCAATGGCTATCTCCGCTCCAACCTTTTTCTTTGACAGCATAAGCATCCTGACAATCGCGGCGGCAAGCCCGCCGTTTTCAATAACCGCCGCGGACCTAATCAGTCCCTTTCCCGCAGATTCCAGCGCCGCATGCTCCAGCCCTGCCGCCTCTTTTGGCGATACCGATGGGAGGGCTTTGCCGACTTGCCCGTATGCCTGCGCGTATTCCGAGCCCTTGAATTCATGCTTTCGCTTTCCTGCCAAAAACAGGAGGTTGCCGGCACCCTTCAGCCCGGTCGTCACGGTTTTTCTATAGTCTTTGATATACCCGAATACCGCAGGGACAAGCGACGGGTCTATCGGTTCTTCCTTCCCGTTGCTTATGAATGTGTTTTTGAGCGACACGTTGCCTGCGACCACCGCAAGCGGCTGTTTCTCCCCGTAGAGCGGAATCTTGCATGCCTTGTTCAGTCCGTCTATCCCCTTGTCGAAACAGTAGTAGTGTTCGGGATTGTCGGGACTGCCGTAGTTGCATCCGTCGGCGGCCGCCACCGGTTTCAGTCCTGCCGCCGCGAGTTTCAGGCGCGCAAGCACCGTTGCAAGGTATGCCTGCTGTTCGGCGGTTCCGTTTCTTCCCTGTATGGACTTGCCGCCGAAGGTAAGCGCCGCGCCCATGAGTTTGTTTTTTGCGGATGTTTTTTCGCTCTTGAGCACCGCAATGACGCAGACGTCGGTTTCTTCGGGCGTGGTATATATGAATCCGTATTTTTTATCCTTCAGCATGCGAAAGACGTCCGCTTTTGAGTATACATTTCTGGATGAAACCATTTTGAGAATCTCTTTCTCAAGGGATTTTGGTTTTTCCACGATGAATGCAGTCTCTTTTACGGAGGGCTTCTTTGAAGCCGGTTTGTAGACGGGCGCGCCGGTTATCAGCCGAACGGGGATGTCGCAATAGACGGCATCTTTGTCTTTCATGACGAACCTGTCTTGTTTCAATACCTTTCCTATAACGACCGCTTTGCCCCCGTATTTCTTGAAGTTTTTGTCGCCGTTGAATACTTTCAGGATAACTTCCGCCGCTTTGTCGGAGGCAACCAGCATGTTGCGTTCCTGGTCTTCGCCCACGGCAAGCGCGAGGGGATGCACCTTCATTCCTCTTGGTACGGGCACCCTGTCTGTACGTATTTCGATTCCGTACCCCCGTTCCGAAACCTGTTCCGCGGTCGAGCAGGTGAGCCCGGCGGCGCCCATGTCCTTAAGGGATACCTGTTTGAGAAGTTTCTTCTTTTTCAAGGCGTTTTTTACCTTTTCAAACGCGTCAAAGGTTGCCTTTTCCAGCTGGGGATTGGAACCGAATTCAATCTCTTTCTTTTTGCCTGCCTCAAACGCCTGCGAGGCAAAGGATGCCCCGCCGACGGCGGCTCCGGCGGTGGGTTTTCCTATGTAAATCAGGTTGTAGCCGACAGCATTTGCCGGCACGATGTTGGGTATCAGTTCTTTGTTCTTCACGATTCCCATGGCGGTAACGTTCATCAGGCAGTTATGCCTGAACGATTCTTCGTAGTAGAGGTCAAGTCCTGTCAGCGGAGTTTCCATGACACTGCAGTAGGAAGCGGCTCCCTTCATAGCGCCGGAGAGGACGTCTTTTGCTCCGGGGCCTGCTTTGGGCCCGTACCGCAGGGAAGCCCCTACTCCAAGGTTTTTCGCTCCCATGGCGAAGATGTCGCGCAGGATTCCGCCTGCGCCGGTTGCCGCTCCGTCAAAAGGGTTTATGAGTGTCGGATGATTGTGCGACTCTATCTTGAATACCGCGCAGTAGCCACTGTCCCCGATTTTTACCGCTCCTGCATCGCTGTTCTTGCTCTTAAGGACGTACCGGTTGTCGCGTATGAGTTGGCGCAGTTTGTTCTTTGAGTTTTTGTATGAGCAGTGGTCGGACCATAAACTGTCCATTATGTATGCCTCGGTTACGGTGAGGGGTTTTCCCGCGCGTTTCTGCGCGGTCCGAAACTCTTCCAGCGTGAGCCCCCAGCTGTTCTCCTTGCGAATCTTCTCGTACTCTGCCGCCTTCATTCCCGCAAAATCAAATCTTTTTTCGCTTTCCATCGTCTCTCTCCTTCCGTTTGTGGCAAAGAAGAAAGCAGTTCGAGCGCCGTGCGAGAACTGGCTTTCTTCGGTAGCCGGTCTCTTCTATTTTTCAATTTATGGGGAAAACTGTATCTCCCAGAGTTTGTGGTAGTCCCCCTTCTTCTCAAAAAGTTCCTTATGACTGCCTTCTTCCGTTATCACCCCGTCCTTTAGCACTATGATTCTGTCGACGTGTCTCAAGGTTGAGAGACGGTGTGCAATGATGAAAACGGTGCGTCCCTCCATAATCGTGTCCATCGCCCCCTGCAGGAGTTTCTCGGAATTGCTGTCAAGAGAAGCGGTGGCTTCGTCAAGGATTAGAATATCCGGGTCCTTGTACAGCGCACGCGCTATTGAAAGCAACTGCTTCTGTCCTCCGGAAAGCGTCGTTCCCCGTTCGCCCACGAGTGTTTCGCAGCCGTCGGGAAGAGAGGCAATAAATTCCTTAATGCAGGCGTTTTTCATTGCCCGTTCGATTCTTTCCATGTCGGGCTCGTCGGACAGAGCGATGTTTCTTTTTATGGTGTCGTTGAAAAGAATCGGTTCCTGCGTTACAAGTCCTATATGTTCCCGGAGGGAATGCATGGTGAAATCCTTGATGTTTCTGCCGTCTATCATGATTTCCCCTGCCGCCGGTTCGTAAAATCTCGGCAAAAGTCCCGTGAGCGTTGTTTTCCCTACGCCCGTGGGTCCTACGATGCCCATCTTTTTGCCCATGGACAGAGAGAAAGAGATGTCTTTGAGGACAGGCGTGCGCCCATAGGCGAAAGAGATGTTTTTGAACTCAATGGTTTCTTTCAGGCCAGTGAAAACTTCCCTGCCTGAATCCTGCGTCATGCTCTGCCGGTCGAGAATAGAAAACAGGCGGGGCAGGGCGGAACTGTCGTGTTTCAAATTGGCGTAAGCGTTTCCAATGCCCTTAAGCGGGCTTATGATGGAGAAAAGTGCGACGAAAAAGAAAAAGAGAAATCCCGAACTGATGGACCCGTCGATAACCTTCTTCGCCCCGAAATACAAAAGGCCGCTTGCCCCGATAACCGAGACTATCTCGGTGAGCGGTCCTATCAGGAGGGTTTTTCTTGTTGCCGACATGACCGTTTTGAATATGCGCTCGTTTTCCGTGCTGAAGCGTTTTATGATGTTTTTTTCCTGATTGTATGACTTTATTACCTGCTGTCCGTAAATACACTCGTGTATGAGATTGCCTATCTTTCCGTATGCTTCCTGTACCCTTCTTCCGAGTTTCCGGAGTTTTTTGCCTATCCTGTATATGGGAAACAATACCGGCGGGAATATAAGGAGCGATAGAAGGCTTAATTTCCAGTCTATCGTAAAAATGATGACAAGATAAACCGCCGCAAGGACAAACTGCAGAATAATAGACGGAAAGTGAGAGACGAAAGCGCGCATCAGCAGGTTGACGTCGTAGATAAGTCTTGACGTCAGTTGTCCCGACTGTTCCTGCGTGAAAAAGTCCATCGACAGGTTCGTCACTTTTGAATACAGTTTGTTTCGTACGTCCGTGAGCAGGCGGTTGCCGAACAGGTTGAAGTGGTAACTGTTCAGATAGCAAAAAAGGCCCTTGAGGAAAATTGTTGACACGATGAAAACCAGCAGGTACTGCAGCAGCACGCCCTGCGGCAGGGTGTTGAGAGCATGTGCGACCGGTTCCAGCCGGTTTTTGAGAATCGCGGGCAGGTTGTCGGGCAGCAGCACCTTTCTGTCGGCTATAATCCTGTCTACGAGGGGAACCGTCGAAGAAATGGATATTCCGCTCAAAAAAGCGTTGAGCGCCATAAACAACATGCCCAGGCCGAAATATTTCCAGCGTATTTCCACATACTGCCGCAGTTTCAAAAATTCTCTCAACATTTTACCCTTTAGGTGCCGGGATTAGCGATTCGGGTTTAGGTATTCGGAAGTGCTTTTTCCTGCCTTTGTCTTTCCCGCTTGCCCCGTTTTTTCTTTACGGGGAACACCCAATCCCGAGCCCCGAATCTCTGTCTCTTGAGGATTTCTTGCTTCAGCCATTCCCAAAAGAAACTCCGATACTTTTGCGCTGACGTTTCCTCTCCCCGTTTTTTCCTTTAGTGCCCTGAATTTTTCCGCCTGCCGGCTGTAAATCTTCCCGCGTTTGAGAATATCCGCGCAGTCTTCGGCTATCCTGTCGTAAGGGAACCTCTGCACGTACTCCGGAACTATCTTCTCCCCGTAAAGAAGATTGACGGGGCTGATAAAGTCTAATTTTACCATTATTCTCGCCAAAAGATAATTCAGGGCGCTCGTTTTGTAAAAAACTATAAGCGGTTTTTCTGCAAGAGCGGCTTCAAGGTTTACCGTACCGCTTGCGGCAAGAAGAAGGTCGGAGTTTTTAATGAGCGGCTGGGGAGCGCCTTCGATGATTTCAAGTTCCTCGCCGTATTCTTTCAGGATTGCCGCCTCCGTTTTTCTCGTTGCGGCATCGGCGGCGGACAGCAGAACCTCAACATGCATCTTCTGTTTCAGGAGCCGTACCGTACGTATGAAAACAGGGAGAAGTCCGGCAACTTCCTCGTGCCTGCTTCCGGGAAGGAGCCCGACAACCGGTACATTCCCGCCCACTTTTTTTCTTTCGGGATTCTCTATGGAGGATGAAATAAGGTCAACCGCGGGGTGTCCGAACCACCTGCACGGGATGCCTTCTTTCCTGTATATTCCTTCCTCGAAATCAAAAATGGGGATGACCGCCCGGACATATTTTTTTATTGTTTTTATCCTGCCGTAATTATGGGCCCATATCTTGGGGGGTATGTAATAGCAGACGGGGAATTTTTTCCCAAGCGCCTGCGCCATTTTCAGGTTGAATCCGGGATTGTCTATAAGTATGATTAAATCCGGGCGGATGTCTTCAATCGCCTTTCTGATTTCTTTGAACGAGCGGTAGAACAGGTGGATGTTTTTCAGCACTCCTGAAAAACCCATTGTGCCGCAAGGCAGGCCTTCGATAAAAAGGTCTGCCCGCTTTTTCATCTTTTCGCCGCCGGTGCCGGCGATGAAAACGCCCGAGGAGAGTTTACGGATGTTTTCGACAAGCAATGCGCCGTAGTTGTCTCCGGAGGTTTCGCCCGCCAGTACCACGATTTTCATCAGAAATTTCCGCCGATGCCCACAAGCCATATGCGGTCGTCTATGCCGTCGTTGGGCTGTTTTATTTCCGCGTTTGATATGTGCCGGAGTCTGTATTCAAGCGAGATGTTAACCCTGGGCAGGGCGCAGGAGACGCCGCAGCCTATCTGGCTTGCAAAGTTAAACATGGTGGACAGCTCTTTGGTTTCCTGAGTGAGAAGTATCACCCCGCTGCCGCCTCTTACGTAGGGTTTGAGGGGAAAATCCCATGGGACCGTGTACTTGATGAAGAATACGCATCCTATTTCGGCATTATCGTCAGGGGAAGAGACGAAAGAAACGAATGGTTCAAGCTGGAACTGAAAATACCGCCAGAACCGGTTGTTCCGGTTGTACTGGTAGTTGAAGTCTACAGCCAGCGTCTGGTGTATGTATTCGCCTTTGCCTTCGAGATGGTCGTCGTATCCGTAACCGAAAAAGACCTCTTTTGAAACGGGTTGCTTGATGTTGAAATTCATCGCGGGTATGGAAGATAACAGCAGTGCGGCGCCGAAAACCCCCACCTGCGAGGCGGGCTCGTCAAGGTTTAAAGCGCCCAAGCGTGCCGTATGGAAAAAAAAGAAAGCCGTCAAAATTGTCAAAAAAAACATACCTCTCTTCTGCATTGAAGTCTCCCGTGCAGTCTTCTGGGTCGTCCGGAATCAATGTGCCAGATATTCCTTATTCCACAGAGGGTCCGCGTATTGCCTGTACCGGCTGTTGTATTCGGGCATAATGCCCTTTTCTATGAACTCAAGGTATTTTTCGGCGCCTTCGTCTACGGGAATCGCTCCGGCGGTTTTCACTATCCGGTAGAAGTCTTCCGAGTTGTCCCTGATTGCGCACGGAACCAGAAGGTTGCCGCATTTTTCCCTCGGCTGTTTAATCCAGTAATCGTCCTGCCATTTTCTTAATCTCTCAAAAAATGGAGATTTTATTGCTTCGGTTATCGTTTTGCCGTTTCCGTACAACTCGTAAAGGTTTCCGCAGTCTTTATCCCTGAACGGAATGAAGACGCAGGGAGTTATCGTCCCGTCCCACATGATATAAAAATACCCGCCGCCTCTTGCCGCCGCCATGCATCCGTCGGATGCGGTGCCCGAGTTCCAGAAGTCCGCTATGAAAAGGTATTTTTCCTCCACGAGTTTCCATATGCGTTTCAACATCCTGTATCTCTGTTCCGGCGTGACCATCAACTCGAGGGACGGATTCCTGCCGATGGGCATATACTGGAAATACCATCCGTACATCGCGCCTTTTTCGTTGAAATAAAAATTTATGAATTCGTCCGACAGCAGGGTATCCGCATTGTACCGCGTCGGGGTGGCGGAAAATCCGAACGGGACGCCGTATTTTTTCAGGTTGTCCATGGCCGCCATGATTTTCCTGAACGTACCTGTTCCCCGCCTGGCGTCGGTTTCCGCCTCAAACCCCTCTACGGAGATTGCTGGGGAGAAGTTGCCCAGCTGGCTAAGTTTCTTTGCGGCGGCGTCGCTGATGAGCGTCGAGTTTGTATACGCCATGAAATAGGCGTCGCTGTGCTTTTCAAGTATGTCGAACAGTGTTTTTCCTCCGTCTCTGTAAATGAACGGTTCACCTCCCGAAATCACGAAGAAGTACGCCCCGAACTCTTTTTTTATTTCCGTGATTACCCTGTCGAAGACGTCGTATCTCAAAGAATGCCGTTTGTATATGTCTCCGGCGTAACATCCTTTGCACTTCAGGTTACAGTTGTTGGTGGGCGATATGGTGACGAAGCAGGGCGGCCTGAATCCGTGCATTGATTCAAACGAGCGCCTTGCATGGATGCCCTCCAGCAGTATCCTGCCGAGAAAAATGTTCGTAAGCGCCTGCATGCATTGCGGGGAGATGGAACTGTCGTCCAGGGCTTTCCCGATGGAATTTAAAAGCGCCCTGCCCATGTAGTACCTTTCAAGGTTGACTTTCCCGGGCCTGTTTTCGGCCCTCATCGACATTTTGCAGGTAGCTTTCTCGATAGACTTCAGAAGCGCCTTTCTGGTCACGGAGTTTTTCAACCCCGTGGACAAAACGCCCTGTATCACCTTCTGCGATACGCCCTTTTCCATAATTTTTAAGATTTTTGCTTCGGTCATAATTACCTCCGTCTTAAATATTTTTGGAATAGAACACCTTCTATCTGATTTTACCACAAAGAAAGGAATTTATAAACGTTTTTTTATAAAGCCGCCGCCGAGGAGAAGGTTTTTTCTGTAGAAGACGACGGCCTGTCCCGGGGTTATCGCCCACTGCGGTTTTTCAAAGCGTACCAGTATTTTTCCCTTTTCCCCCCTCACCCTATCCCTCTCCCCAAAGGGTAGAGGGAATTTCGTCGTCTCCTTTTCCTTCTCCCCTGGGGGAGAAGGTGCAGGTTGAGGGGGCTGCTTTGCATCAAAGGGCTCAACTGTGGCGGGAGCGGCGGGGTGTTTATACCGTATCTTCGCGTAGACCTTCAGCGGTTTAGAAATGCTGTCAATCCCCACAAGGTTAACGTCTCCGGCGATAAGTTCCTTCCCGTAAACGTCCTTTTTTTCGCCGACCGTTATGCTGTTGGTCTTTTTGTCTATGCCGGTGACGTAAAGCGGGTGTTTCGCCGCTATGCCCATGCCTTTCCTCTGGCCTATCGTGTAGTTGAAAATTCCTTTGTGCCTGCCCAGCACCCTGCCGTCCTGGTCAATCACTGGCCCTTCGCCGCAAGCGCCTTCAAAAAGGAAAAGCCTGTCTCCGCAGGCGAAGTCCTGGCTTTCTTCCTTGTCCGATACCGGAAGTCCGTATTCCTTTGCGAGCGCGCGCACCTGTTTTTTTGTATGCCTGCCGAGCGGGAAAAGCGTGTGTGAAATCTGTTCCTGTGTGAGAAGAAAAAGAAAATAACTCTGGTCTTTTTCCGGGTCGGCGCCCTTTTTCAACACGTGCCTGCGAAGGGTTTTGTCGTATTCCGCCCGCACATAGTGCCCCGTGGCGAAATAGTCGAAGGTCGCCCCTGCCGCTTTCTCCGCCCTGTCGCGCAGAATTCCGAATTTGAGGAATCTGTTGCAGATGACGCAGGGGTTGGGGGTGCGGCCGGCGGTGTATTCCCCTGTGAAATATTTTAAAACGGTTTTCCCGTATTCTTTTGACAGGTCTATTATGTGCAGTTTGATGCCGAGGATGCCGGCAATTTTTTGTGCGTCTTCAAGGTCTTTTCCTTCATGACCGCAACAGGCGGATTTGAGGGATGCATTGACCGGATGCGCGGTATCGCCCCGGACATTCATGAAAACGCCGGTTACAGCATATCCCTCTTTTTTGAGGAGTAAAGCGGCGACCGAGGAATCGACGCCGCCGCTCATTCCCACCAGTATCTTCTTGCTCATCTTGTTTTGTGGGAGGCATCTCCCGATGCCGAAAGAATCGAGGTCAGGAGACCTCTCCCACAGGAATTTATGGAGAGACCTCTTCCGCTATACGGGCGAAATCCATCCTGCATCATTCTACGGCGACGACCTCGGTAACTTCCGGAACGCGCTCCTTGATAATTGCCTCTACGCGCGTCTTCAGCGTAATAGCGGCAAACGGACATCCTCTGCAGGAGCCCATCAGCCGCACGCTGACCTTCCCCTTGTCGTCTACGTCGACTATCTCGCAGTCTCCGCCGTCCGCCTGCAGAAACTTTTTAATATCTTCGAGTGCCTTCTCAACTTTTTCTCTCAGTTCCATTTTTATCCCCCTTCAAATTCTAATTTTTCAAACTCCAAACTTGAATTTTCTTGTTTGGAATTTATTATTTGGCTCATTGTAACTTGTTTAGTGTTTGGTGCTTAGAGATTCCCTTTTGAATCATATGTACTGTATCATCCGTTCAAGAGACAGCCGCGCCTTCTCAGCAATGTTCTCCGGAATGTTTATCTCGTACTGCCCTTTTTCCAGAGACTTTTCAAGACTTTGCAGTGTTATCTTTTTCATGTTGTAACAGACCTTGGGGGAACCGAGCGAGTAAATTTCTTTTTCCGGATTGTCCTTCTTCAGACGGAAAAGCATGCCTTCTTCCGTGCCGATAATGAGTATTTTCGCTTTGGTTTCTTTTGCTCTTTTCAGCATCCCCGACGTTGAATATATGCCGTCAGCCAGTTCCTGTACGTTCGGTTCGCATTCCGGATGAACCAGAATCTCGGCGTCGGGATGAGATTTCCTTGCCTGTTCCACCTCTTGAGTCGTGAATTTACTGTGCACGTAGCAGCAGCCGTCCCAGCAGATTATCTCTTTTTCCGGCACACGCTTTCGCACGTATGAACACAGGTTTTTATCCGGCAGGAAGAGTATCTTATCCGCTGGAACGTTTTTAACCACCTTGTCCGCGTTTGCGGATGTACAGCAGACGTCGGTGAGCGCCTTTATCTCCGCGGACGTGTTGACGTAAGAGACTACCCATGCGCCGGGGTGCTTTTTTTTCAGTTTCAGCACCTCGTCCGGCGCGGCAGTATCGGCAAGCGGGCATCCGGCATCAATTTCCGGCAAAAGAACGGTTTTCCGCGGAGAAAGAATTTTTGCAGTCTCCGCCATGAACCTTACGCCGCAGAATACTATCGTTTTACAATCCAGTTCCGCCGACTTCCTCGCCAGTTCGAGGGAATCGCCGGTAAAATCCGCAATCTCCTGGATTTCAGGCAGTTGATAGTTATGCGCCAATACCACCGCTCCCTTATCCTTCTTCAATTTTTCTATATCCATATGCAGAGCAGATATTCCTGTTATTTTTCAAAACACATTCAAATCCTCCCTGACCCCTTGCCCCTTTTTTGAGGGGTCATGACTTCTCCCCCCTTTTGTAAAGGGGGGAATGGAGGGGTTTCGGGTTAGATGGTGAACACCATCGCCTTTGTCGGACATGCCTTTATGCATATGCCGCAGGTGATGCATTTTTCTGCGTCAAACTTTACGCTCAGGTCTTTTGTGTCCCTGTACAGGGCGCCCACCGGGCATACAGGTATGCATGCGGTACAGTCTGTGCACAATTCCTTTATCATTTTAATGCCCCGTCCTATCGGCTGTACCCGCACGCCTATTTCCTTCAGGTGCTTGACCGCGTCGTTTATGTTGTTCTCGGTTCCCTGGAGCGCGAGGACAAGAGTGCCTTCTTCTTCGGGCGTCACGTATGCTTTCAAAATATTGAAATCCAGTCCGAACTTCTTTACCAGATTGGACATAATCGGTTTGTCAACGAGCTTTCCGGGAAAGTGCATGACGTATTTTTTTTCCATTTCACCGGCCCTCCTTCATCATTTTAAATCCATACCCGCTGTCGGCGGACGGGAAATCAAAAATCTTCCCGGTAAGCGTGAAACTGCCGTTTTGTATCCATACTTTGAGCGTGTTTGCTATTTCCCTGGCTTTTTTATAACTTGAAAGCGACCCTGTCGGAATTTTCTTGTTCTGCAGTTTTATCTCGCCGCTCTTCAGTTGTCCGTAGTTTACCTCTCCGAGAATTTTTCCCGTGCAGTTTGGATAGTCATGGCTGTAGTCCACGACAGGAGCATAGATTTCTTCATCCGGTATGGATGCCCTGCGCACTATATCCTCGTTCAATACGGGTATGGGGATGCCGACGCCTACTATCATGCTTGCTCCGTAGCCGGTTAAACTTGCTCCGCGCAGGTATTCCGGCTTCATCTGTTTCAGGTCGCCTATCAGGGCGAGTGTCGCCCCGCCCGTACAGGGAACGCCGTTTTTCGTCCTCTTGGCCCCGGGGTTGTACTGCGTGCCCCACCATGCAACGTAACCGGTTCCTCCTCCAAGAAAGATTTTTGTGCCGAACCCTATCGTTGAGAGATAGGGGTCCTTCAGGAGAGGCGACAGTTGCCCCGCACTGCAGTAATTGGCGTTGCCCATTTCCGGCTTCAATATGCCCATATAGGTATAAATGGTTTTCTTAGAAAGATTTACCGCAACGTTGTAATTCTGGTAGCAGTTTCTCGGGTTAAACAAAAGCGCCTCGTTTAGGTCGCTTAATTTCAAACGCGTCGATACCGACTTGTTCGGATAACAGTCGGTTCCGTATGCCTCTATCTCGAGAATCACTTCCCTGCCTGCAACCAGGTCTTCTATGACGTGTCCCCCGCCGTACCTGAAGGCGCCCGGATGTTCGGAATTGCGCGGGTCGTTGTCCGGGGACGCGGTGGCTCCGAGGTAGGTGTCGACTGCCGCTATGCCGGTGTAACCCGGAACGCCGTTAAGATAAATTTTCCCTCCGCCAATCTTGACTCTCGGGTTTGAATGTCCGAAGTTCAGGAAGACGCCGGACGAACACATGGGTCCGAAGGTGCCGGTTGTGACAACGTCTATCTCGGCCGCAAGTTTTTTTGCCGGCTGTTTTTTCGCCAGTTCAACGATTTCATCGGCGGTAACGACAACCGCTTTGCCTTCCTTTATTTTTTCATTGATTTCCGCAATTGTTTTCCCCATTGTAAACCTCCCGTGCCCCGAACCAACGTTGTCATTGCGAGCGTCTTTTGCGCGGCAATCTCACGCATTGATTCACCGTCCCTTACCCCCAAATCCCCTCTCACCCCCACTTTGAAAAAGGGGAAACCGGGGGGATTTATTTCACTATTCTATCATATTTGATAAATATCCGCTTTTTTTTCCTCTTTGTTCTCTGCAAGGTCTTCAAGCGTGGTGGCATCAAGGACGTCCTTTATGTTCTTACGCACCTTTATCCACAAACTTCTCGCCGGGCAGTTTTTCTCACGTCCGCAGAGGTTTTTGTGGTCAATGCACGACACCGGCGAAAGAGAGCCCTCCAGAACCTCTACTATGCCTGTTACTCTAATATCCTCCGGTTTTTTCGTGAGAATGTAGCCGCCCTTTGCCCCGCTTAAACTCTCCACAATCCCTGCTTTTTTCAGAGAGAGCATTATCTGTTCAAGATAGTTGACGGAAATTTTCTGCCTTTTTGCTATTTCCCTGATAAGAACCGGCTTGTTCCTGTAATGCGCCGCAAGGTCAACCATTGCCCTGATTCCGTACCTTGTTCTTGTCGAAAGTTTCATTTTCAGGCGCCCCCCATTATCTCTTCCGCGTCTTTTCGAGGGTCCCCGATGAGTTTCATGTCAAAACTGCCTGTCAGCACCTTAAGAATATCTTCGTTCACCCACGCCGGTATAATCGGCCCGATTCTTATTCCCTTTATCCCGAGGGCGAGCAAGCTCCACAGTACCGCTACCGCCTTCTGCTCCATCCACATCAAAACGTAGGAGACCGGCAGGGAGTTTATGTCGGCGCCGAACAGCTCTGCCAGGGATGAGACAACGTCAATGGCCACTATGGAGTCATTGCACTGTCCAAGGTCTATCAGCCGCGGAATTCCTTCTATGTCGCCCATATCAAGGTCGTTTATCCGGAACTTGCCGCAGGCGAGGGTGAGAACCACGGCGTCTTTGGGAAGGGATTTTACCAGTTCCCTGTAATACTCGTTTTTCTTTGTCGGAGCGTCGCACCCGCCCACAAGCACAAACCTCCTGATTTTACCATCTTCCACCAGTTGCTTTATCTTGTTTTTCGCCGCCGCAATAGAAGAAAGAGAGAACCCTGTCGTCAGAACACTCTTTCCGGCGGTTTCCTGCGCGTCAGGCGCCTGTTTTGCCATCTCCACCAGTTCCGTAAAATCGTATCCTTTAATGTGCTTGACCCCGGGCAGTCCGACGACTCCTGCGGTAAACATTCTGTCCCTGTAGGCGTCTTTAGGTATCAGGGCGCAGTTGGAAGTGGCAAGTATGGGAAAAGGGTATTCGGAAAAAACGCTCTTCTGGTCATACCACGCTTTGCCGAGGTTGCCTGCGAGGTGGGAATATTTTTTAAGTCCGGGGTAGCCGTGGGCAGGCAGAAGTTCGGAATGGGTGTAGACGTTTATCCCCGTTCCCTCCGTCTGTTTCAGCAGTTCCTCAAGGACTTTCAGGCTGTGCCCGGTGGCGATTATTCCCTTTCCTTTTCTTGTGCCTGTCTGCACTTTTACCGGTTCCGGCTCTCCGAACGTCTCTATATGCGCCTTTTTTAGAAGCCGCATCACCCCGATGTTTATTCTGCCCGCTTCCAGGCCGGCCTCGATAAAATCAGCGGCGTCAAAATTCACGTTTGTTAAAGTTCTGTACAGGGATTTCGTGACGAACCGTTCAAGTTCGTGGTCTTTATACCCGAGTTCCTCAGCATGATAAAGATAGGCGGAAAGACCTTTCAGCGCAAAAATAAGATTGTCCTGAAGTCTTGCCACGGTGGGTATCTTGCCGCACACTCCTGAAACCGTGCATCCCTGTCCTTTTGCCGTCTGCGAACACTGATAACAAAACATATTCATTTCTTCCATCCTTACCTCCTCGCCCCAACTCACGTTCTTTGTCATTGCGAGCCGTATTATGGCGCGGCAATCTAAACCTTAATGTGAGATTGCTTCGTCACTTCGCTCCTCGCAATGACGAGAAATGAGGGGCTCATGATTTTGTTTCCCAATCTGCATTGTCAAAGTAATATTATCAATTTAGTAATATTTTAACGCAAAAACATTCCTCTGTCAACACTTCCCCGAAAATTGGTAATGTATTAGCCCTAAAAAGAAGTTATCCGCTAAATCCCTCTCCCCCCGTGGGGAGAGGATAGGTGAGGGGGAAAGAGGCCTGGGCCGGACTTGAACCGGCGAATAACGGTTTTGCAGACCGCTGCCTTGCCACTTGGCTACCAGGCCGTTGCCTCTTATTATACCACAGATTTTTCAGGTTTCAATCGTGCTTTCATATAGATTCCTATTTGACATAACAGGGACTGAACTGTATAGAATAACAATAATTTCTGATTAAGGACGGAAGGCAGTCCATGGCAAAAGGATACCAGTTTCCGGACTCGGAAACAGCCCTTCGGGCTTGGGCTTCAGCACAGGCAAGCACTACGGCGAAATCCGACTCCCGGAGAACTCACCCTCCTTCGCCAAGGCTACGGAGGGTTCAGACAGCTCCGGGCAAGGTAATCGGTCGGAACGCTTGCGCTTTTCACCTTGTCTTGCAGCTGTGCTTACACACTCGCCGTCAACTGTATCTCTATTTGCCCCTGACCGGGCGTGCCGGAAACCTGCGGCTTGCGGCTGGGTGCCTTCTTAATCAGAAATCATTGAAAGGGGGATGGGGATAAAAAAAGAGAAGGAGAGTTCAGAGTATTTCGGACTTCTTTGTGAAACACGTACTGGTTCTGTTTCTTTCCGCATACTTACTTCACAAACTTTCCTGCTCTCTGAACTCTCCGCTATAGTTATACCCGCTTGTCAGGGCAGGTGTCAAGGGATAGGGATTTCGGTTAGGACTCAAAATAGGATTTTGCTTCTTTGAGTTTCTTCCGTATGGATATCTTCTGGGGGCATTTCGGTTCGCACGCCCCGCATTCGGTACATGCGGATGCTTTTTCTTCCGGCTTGAGTCCCGCGTAGCCCTTTCTTGCCCTGTCGACGAAGCCGTAGACCTTTGCCAGGTTATAAAACCTGAATATGGCAGGGATGGCAACCTTGTTCGGACAGGGCATGCAGTACTGACACCCTGTGCAGTACAACTCAAGCAGTTTTTTTCTCTCCTCAAAGGTTCCGGCCAGTTTCTTCGCGTCTTGGCGGGAGAGCCTGTCCGGGGCAGAAGCCGTTGAGACGTTTTCCTGCACCTGCCGGAGCGTTGACATTCCGGATACCGCCACGTCAATGTCAGGATTTGCCAGAACGAATTTCAGCGCCAGTTCTGCGGAAGTTTTTACTTTTACCGGCGAGTTCCGGAAAATGTTTTCATTGGGCATGGCAAGCAGTCCTCCTGCAACGGGCCCCATTACTTCAACTCCCAGGCCTTTTTCATGCGCAAGGTGCAGAAGTTCTTCATTGGTGCGGTCAATGAGGTTGTACTGGATGAGCATTGCGGAATATTCTTCGGAGAGGATGAACTCTCTTATGTTTTCCGGCCTGTCGTGCACCGAAAAGCCCCTGTGTCTTATCAGCCCCTGTTTAAGGGCTTTGCCGGTAAACTTCAGGAATAATTTGTTGTATTCGCGGTAGTCTTTGAGGTTCAGACTGTGGGTGAAGTAGAAGTCTATGTAATCGGTGTTCAGTTTTTTCAGCGCTTCTTCCAGAAGGCGCCGGCAGTCTTTTTCTTTGTAATTGTTGTACATGCCGATTTTTGTCTGCAGGATAAGTTTTTCTCTCGGAATGCCTTTTATGGCTCTGCCGATTGCCTCTTCGCTCTGTCCTTGATGATAGAAGTGGTGGGAGTCAAAGAAGTTTATCCCGTTCTCAATGGCATACCGGAGCAAGGGCGTTGAAAGGTCGAAGTTCACCTTTCCGTCCGGATGCGTCGGCAGGCGCATCGCACCGAATCCCAGCCTGCTTATCTTGCAGGGCGTTTTTCCGAAATTCACATAAGGTATCATGTTATTTATCTTACAGTAAAAGTTTTTCAAGGTAAAGGGGCGGCGGTTGACTTTTTGGGGAGAGAGTTTTAAAATGGTTGCGCTGTCTATTAAGAGAGGAGCAACGAGATGAAAATAAGAGAGTTTGTCATGGGAGACCTGGTTCTGGGGGTTGCGCAGGGCATAGGGCCGAGGATTATGAAACTGACGGTGAAGGGAATGCCCGGCGAAAACCTGTTTGCGGTCCTGCCCGATGCGGGGGTTGATACGCCGGAAGGGTTCTGGCACATATACGGCGGGCACCGGCTGTGGTCTTCGCCCGAAGCCATGCCCCGTTCTTATTCGGCGGACAACACGCCGGTAAGGGTCGAGGAGAGGGACGGGCGCATAAATATTTATGGCAATACAGAAACACAGAATAACATACAGAAGGAAATTGAGATACGGCCTGCCGGAGATTACTCGGTCGAGGTCGTGCACCGGATAAAGAACACCGGAAGGTGGCCGGTTACGCTTGCCTGCTGGGCTCTGAGCGTTATGAAGCCGGGCGGGTTTGCCATAGTGCCGGCCAAGAGGGGCGGCGGGGGACTTCTTCCTGACAGGCGGCTTACGCTGTGGCCTTATACCGACCTTTCGGACAGGCGCCTGGTCATGGAAAAGGATTTCATATTTCTGAAACAGGATGTAAAAAGCAAGAATCCGGTAAAGATAGGGACTATGGCGCATCCGTGCTGGACAGCATACTGGGTTGACGGCCTGCTGTTTGTAAAACAATTCGTTCAGGAAAAAGGCGAGTATCCGGATTTCGGGTGCAGTGTGGAGGTTTATACCAATGCCGACATGCTTGAACTGGAAACCGTGGGGCCGCTTAAAACCCTAAAGCCCGGAGGTGCGGCGGAACATGTGGAAATATGGACGGTCAAAAAGGTTCCCGTTCTTTCTCCTTTGCAGGCGGACGCGGAGGAAAAAGTCAGGGTTTAATCTATGGTAATAAGGTGTCTTTCTGCGCGGAACCTGAAACTTCCGGTAAAAAGAGCATCCCGTTTTTTCAACGCGAGCGGTTTCCCGTCGACGACAAGATAACTATCCGTCCGGTCCGTTCTCATAGTGAGGAATGATAACACGGGGAGGAGAATTTTGCCAGCAGGTATGGTATAATAAGAAAAAGCAAAATCACAGTCCGAACGTTTTGTCATTGCGAGGAATGAGACCCCTTCGACTTTTGTTTCGGGGCAGGCTCCGCAATCTCAATGACACGCTCGAAACAGGCGCCGCAATCTCATATTAAGGTTGAGATTGCCGCGCAGAATTCGCTCGCAACGACAGGAAACGTCGGTTCGGGGTAAAGGAGGCGGAAATGGCAAAATCGGTGAAGGGAACGAAGACGGAGCAGAATCTTCTCAAGGCGTTTGCCGGAGAGTCGCAGGCAAGGAACAGGTACACCTATTTTGCGAGCGCGGCAAAAAAGGAAGGGTATGAGCAGATAAACCGCATCTTTATCGAAACAGCGGAAAACGAAAAAGAGCATGCAAAGGTCTTCTTCAAGTATCTCGAAGGCGGGGATGTGGAGATAACCGCCGCTTATCCGGCAGGGATAATAGGTGATACAAAGACCAACCTCGAAGAGGCCGCCGCAGGCGAGAAGATGGAGTGGTCGGTACTCTACCAGGATTTTGCGGGAATCGCGAAAGAAGAAGGATTTCCGGAAATCAGCCGGTCTTTTGACCAGATAGCAAAGGTGGAGAAATTTCACGAAAGCCGCTATCGCAAACTTATCGCAAACATAGCCGCGGGAAAGGTGTTCAAGAAGAAAACGCCGGTGAAATGGCACTGTATCAACTGCGGATACGTCCATGAAGGAGATGAGGCGCCGAAAGAATGCCCTGCGTGCAAGCATCCGCAGTCATACTACGAATTGCTTGCCGAAAACTACTAAACCGTAATATTCATGAAGAAAGCCAGTTCTCGCACGACGCTCCAGGACAGACAAAACTAAGTATTTGAGGAAAGGGGAAACCCCATATAAGACATGGGGATGCGATGCCCCTTCCACCCTCTGGAAAACGGGGTGGCTTTCCCTCTTTCCCAAACACAAGTTTTGGGGCTGTCCTTCCGCTACTTGTGCTCAAACTGCTTTCTTCATGGACTTAAGATTCCTGATTTGTCTGCTTCGTTTGTGGAAAAGAAAGGCTTGGAGATGAGAAAAAGGGAAGATTTTACTGGCGCTTTAAAGGGGATTGAGGTTTTCCAGCTGACAGAGGAGAATAAATGCCCTGCCTGCCACGTATATATGGAGGCGCAGATATTCACCCCGGACTCAAAGAGGTTTGTCCTTCACCGTTCGGCCACCGCGCACGGCGGAAAGAAAGACGATCCTGAACACAGATATCTCCTATGTAACATTGAGGATAACTGCAGTCTTGCCCCGCTTACTGATGAAACGGGCGTGACAGGGCCTTCCATCTCCCCTGACGGCAGGTATTTTTACTACTTTGTTGACGAAACCGAAACAAACGCCGGACGTTTGACCCTGAAGCGGAAGTGTCTTTTAGACAACAGCAGGGAAACAATCCTTGCCATGGATAAACCCCTGAATGAAACAGGTACAAAACCCAGCCGGATATATCCCTTATCCACGATATCCTCTGACGGCGCAAAGATTGCCATATCCGCATTTATTGGAGACGGCAGAAAGGATAATTCACCGTTTGGTTTGATGGTAATTGACATACAGAAAGCTTCTGTTTCCATGATACTTCAAGGACAGACATGGTGCAACATGCATCCCCAGTACTGCCGTTCCACCGATCCTGAACTCAAGAGAAACATACTTATACAGGAAAACCACGGCAACGTTCATGACAGATACGGCCAGTTCTCTGTATTGGTGGGTGGCAACGGAGCGGATATTCACGTGATAAGAGACGACGGCACAGGTTTCAGGACAATGCCGTGGGGGAGAGACGGGAATGAATTCTGTACCGGGCATGAATGCTGGAGAGGAAAGAGCGAGTGGGCGATAACGAGCAACTCGCAGATGGATACGCATGAAACCCGTCTGGTTGAGGGTAAGGCAACAGAAGACAAGGGGCACATCGGATTGAAAACTCCCGGCGGGATCAGAAATGACTTGAGCAGAGGGTTTGAGAAGCCGAAATTCAACCATTTTGCCACCGACATTGAAGGCAAACTCATAATCTCGGATTACTTCGGCAAAGACTTGTACATGGGAAGATTGCAGGAAGCGGGCAGAGCCGTTGTGAACTGGAAACGGCTTCTCTCAACCAATACCTCGGGTACCAAGGAAAATCATATCCATCCGTTCCTGTCTCCGGACGGAACAAATGCCTTTTTCAATTCCGATGAGTCGGGAATTCTGCAGGCCTACATGATCACCTGCCTGCCGGGTTGATTTCATCGGTAAGGTGGTTTATAATTAAGGGAAATGAGAACAGGGCTGGGGTTTGATATCCACAGGTTTGCGGAAGGCAGGAAGTTTGTTTTGGGCGGCGTGCACATACCGTTTGAGAAAGGACTGCTGGGACACAGCGACGGGGATGTTCTTCTCCATGCCTTAAGCGACGCCCTGCTCGGAGCCGCGGGAAAGCCGGACATAGGTTCTTTTTTCCCTGATACGGACCTTGCCATAAAGGGAATTGACAGCAGGGAAATCCTTGAAAAGGCGTTGCGGGTTCTTGAAGAAGAGAAACACCGCATAGAGAATGTCGATATTGTCGTTATCTGCGAAAAGCCGAAGATATTGCCTTTCTACGGGGCGATAAGAGACAGTTTGTCGGAAATTCTCAAACTTGAAAAAGACAGAATCGGGCTGAAGGCGAAAACTTTTGAGGGCATGGGGGAAATTGGCGCCGGAAACGCCTGCGCCTGCATGGTTTCCGTGCTTCTGGCAGAAAACTTATAGGTGATTATGGTGAAAAGAAAAATAGTTTTTATTGCGTTGCTCACCCTGATTGTACTCCTTCCTTTTGTCCTTCTCAAAATAAAAAACGGAAGTTTTTCCCTGCGCCGCGGTCCCCGATACCAGATTATTGAAGGATGTATTTCCGAAGGCGACCTGCTGGGCGACCTCCTGCTGGCTCAAAACATACCGGCGTCTGAAGTAAACCGGATAACCGCCGAGTTGAAAAAGGTGTTCAACCTGCGGAGGTGCAGAATCGGCGACAGATGGGAACTTTACCTGACCAATGAGGAAGAGTTCGTAAAATTCATATACTACGCCGGGCCCATGGATTTTTACATCGTGGAGGTTGACCGCGTAGAAGATACGTACCTGGCTTCAGCACTGCAGGTGGAGTCGGAGAGGATGATGCGCGGGGTGCGCGGAGAGATAAGAAGTTCCCTGTACGAGAGCATGTCTTACGTAAGCGTAAATCCGGAGATAATCATACAGTTTGCAGAAATATTCGCTTCCAAGGTGGATTTTTTTACCGACTGCCGTACTGGCGACGGCTTCAATATTCTGTGGGAGTCGTATTTCGACAAGCATGGCAATCCGCTGAAAGACGTAAGTGTTTCCGCGGCATCTTACAGCAACGGCGACAGCACTCATTATGCCTTTTATTTTGAAACGCCGGAAGGAAAAGGCGGATATTACGACGAAAAAGGAAAAAGCGTCGAGTCGGCTTTTCTGAAGGCGCCGCTGAACTACAGGCGCATATCCTCCCATTTCACCCACAGGAGGTTTCATCCGATACGCAGAGTATACCGTCCGCACCTCGGCATAGATTATGCCGCTCAATCGGGAACTCCCGTTTCTTCCATAGGAAACGGCACCGTGAACTTTACCGGAAGAAGGGGCGGGCTGGGCAATGCGGTAATAATAAAACATCCAAACGGCTACATCTCCTGGTACGGGCACCTGTCGAGAATTGCAAAGGGCGTTAGAAAGGGCGCAAAGGTGAGAAAAGGGCAGGTTATCGGCTATGTCGGGTCAACCGGCTTGTCAACAGGTCCGCATCTGGACTTCCGTATACAGAAAGGCGGGAAATTCCTCAATTTCCTTACGCTGAAGATGCCCCCGTCGTATCCCCTTGACGAAAAGTACATGCCGCAGTTTGTGGAGATGAAGGACGTTCTTATGTCCCGGATAGAAACCTTGACGAGTAAAGAACAGACTGTCTTTCCCAACAACTAATGCGGGATTTCTCCCCAATATAAAAACTATGGATATAATACTGGCATCAAAGTCGCCCAGGCGGCGGGAACTGATGAAACGGGTAACGGACGGTTTCATCGTTGTGCCGAGCGCCGCTGATGAAAGCGCCGTTGCGGAGAAAGACCCGGTGTGCTTTGCCGTGGAAGCGGCAGTGCTAAAGGCAAAGGACGTCGGGCGGGGGCATCCCGGGGATGTCGTCATAGGCGCGGATACGGTTGTTGCGCTTGACAGGGAAATCATAGGCAAGCCGAAGGACCTCGGCGATGCAAAAAGGATTCTGGAAAAACTGTCCGGGACAAGCCACAAGGTTATAACCGGTATAGCCGTTTACAAAAAAGACGGGGAGCGGCTGCTTACCGGCTACGAGATTACCCGGGTGCAGTTCAGGCAGTTGGCGAAAGGAGACATCGAGGAGTACCTTTCGAAAAACGAGTACATGGACAAAGCCGGCGCTTACGCCATACAAGAGGTCGGCGACAGGTTCGTGGAAAAAATCAAGGGTGATTATGACAACGTGGTCGGTCTGCCGGTATACCGGCTTAAAAAACTGCTTGAGCGGTTTTTTCTGCCTGAATTCGAGGCGGAGGCGGCAGATATCGCATTTCCCAAAACATGGGCTGTCGGCAGGGTGGAGGGCAAGGTGGTTTTTATCCCGGGAGCGGTATACGGCGACAGGGTCAGGGTGCGGCTGGTTGACAAAAAGTCAAGAAATTTTTCTTACGGCGAGGTTGCCGGCATTGTCGAAAAATCTCCTTACAGGGCTGTGCCTGAATGCCCGCATTTCGGGACATGCGGAGGATGCGCCTTCCAGGACCTCGAATATAAAAAACAAACGGACCTGAAAGAAAGGTATCTTTTAAGGACGCTCGGCAAGATAGGCGGCATCGATACGGGAAAGATTGAAACGAATTCAATTATTCCCTCGCCGGATGTTTTCTATTACAGGAATAAGATGGAGTTTGCCTTCGGACAAGGCGAAGGCGGGGTTTTTCTCGGACTGCGTGAAAGGACTTCCCCGTTTTCCCTGTATGCCCGGGAAAGCGTTACGCTGGACGAATGCCCCATATTCAGCCCTGCGGTAAAGGAGGTTTTTCCCGTTTTCCTTAAGTTTGCACGGAAGACGGGGCTGGGAGCGTATGACCCGGGTTCAAAAAAGGGATTTTTCAGGCATCTTGTGTTGAGGGAAGGGAAAAATACCGGAGAATTGATGGCTGTTCTTGTTACAACCGGCGGGCAGGTTCCGGATATGACGGGCCTTGCCGCGGACCTGCCGGAAAGAATCAAGAGTTTGTGGTGGGTGGAAAACGACAGGATTTCCGACGTGGTGTCGTTTGAGAAAAAGCACCATCTTTACGGAAGGCAGTACATAGAAGAAAGGATGGAAGACCTTAAGTTTCGGGTATACCCGCAGTCGTTTTTCCAGCCCAATACCCGCGGGGCGCAGGTCTTGTATGGGAAGATAGCGGACAATGTGAAGGAACTGGCCGCAGGCGGAAAGGTGTTGGGACTGTACTGCGGCACAGGCGCCATAGAGATGTTTATATCCGGCGTTGCCGGGGAGGTTGCAGGAGTGGACTCGGAACAGGCGAATATCAACAACGCGGAAGAAAACTGCAAATTGAACAAGATTGCCAACTGCCGGTTTTACTGCGGGTACGTTGAAGACGTCCTGAAAGGTAGTTTTCCTGCCGGAGAGGGCGCACAGGTTGTCATCGTAGACCCGCCGCGGGCGGGTTTGAGCGGGAAAGCGTTAAAAAATATCCTCGCAGTAAATTCTCCGTCTCTCGTTTACGTTTCCTGCAATCCCGCCGCCTTTGCCAGGGACTCCGCACTGCTGAAAGAAGGCGGGTACGAACTGAAGAAACTGTACTGCGCCGATTTCTTCCCGCACACCCCGCACATGGAATGCATGGGTGTTTTTGTAAAGACAGGCTAAGAGGTTCGGGATCGGAGATTAGGGAATGACAAAAAAAACAACATCGTTAACACTTCACGATGAAAGCGTATCAAGATTCGGGGTAAAAGGTTTGATGGTAAAGTCGGTCACAAGGTCGGCTTTGTGGTATCTGGCGATAATCTCCACGAACTTTTCAAACGGCAGTTTGTCTCCCGCCAGTTTTTTTACGTCGTCTATGAAATCCCTCAGGGCGTCCGGCGATAAAAAACCCTCCTGAATCTGTCTGTAAAGTGTTTCGAAATCTTCTTTGCCGAGTTTTGCATCCGTCTTCAGCATTTCATCGTATATGACCGCTTTTTTCTTTTCGTCTATTATGGTGGCGAGTTCCTCTTCAAGGGCGTTTTCGGCGTTAACTCCGAACTCGTAACCGGTAAGAATAGGCTCTATGCGTTTAAGTTTTTTCTGCATTGCCTGCGCCGCCCGCCTGACGCAGACATTCCCGTAGAGTATAGGCATGAGAATCAGGGGAAGGCCGAAATACATGCCGGTCCAGGCTATTCCTATGGCGTTGCCGAGTGCCGGATTGCCGTCGTACACCCGTTTTATGTACTCGATAAACCCTGTCAGTATGCCTTCGTTTAGTTTAAACGTCCAGGAATATACAAAATCTGCGATAATCAGCACAATGCCCAGGATTACTCCGCGGATGTAGCCGTAGTCCCGGGCGTTTTCTTCGGTCAGCGTTACCGGGATTCCGAGAAATTTTTCCACCGGGGCAAGCATGGTATTGGTGAAGGTGAGCAGATTTTTTTTTGTACCGCCGGTATCCTGCGCCTCGAACGACCCGTAGACAAACATGTTTTTACCGTTTGCGCCTTTGTAAACCGCGACGAACTTGTTTACCGGAGAGGAATACTCCGTGTTGAAATAAGGGAAGGAAAAATCCTTTTTTGTGTATACGGCCCATCTGCCGTGCGGGTTCTCGAATTCGTCTTCTTTGTTGTATCCGAGATAGCCCATCAACTGATACGTGCGGGGGCTGATGTCCCTGAAGTATTGTATGGAATCGTAAGTCCTTTTTATCTCTTCTTCCATGCCCCCATTTTATCCCATTTTTATAACAACAGCAAGTATGTTTAGGGCGCCGCGGCCGGCAGAGCGCGAATTTTAACAACATATCAATTGTAAAAGACTTGACAATACAACATATAAGTTGTACTATGGAACATGGCAAGAAAATTCAAAATATAGGCATAGAAAAAGAGGTCGGCGAATTATGAACTGGCTCTGGGACAGGAAGATAAAAGAGGAAAAGGTTAAGGAGATATTGAAAAACCCCGGCAATCCGAGGTTTTTGGAGTTTTCCGCTTTGCTTCTGGAAAGGAGCAATGCTCCGAAGGAGGTTTTTGCCGGTTACATAAATCCCGTGGATTTTGTCAGCAACTGGCAGGGGATAAAAAAGGTTATGCGCAAGAACAACTGGGCGCAGCCGCGCATCGTTTTCTGGCAGGCGGTATATGAAAACGTGCGGGAGAAACTGAAAGCAAAGGGCGTTCTGGAAAAGAAAAAGCCGGTTCATCCTTCCGACCCGTTATTGTCAGGCATCGGCAAAAAAGTAACGCATATAAGAAAGAATAAAAATCTGACGCAGGAACAACTGGCGGAAAAGATGGACGTGTCCCAGCAGTTCGTATCCCGCATAGAGAGAGGAAGGGAAAATCTTTCTGTTACATCTCTCAAAAAGACGGCCGAAGCGCTCGGCGTCAAAACAGAGCATTTGCTGGAATTTTGACAGACAACTTTTTTCCTCATGGTATCTCCAATGTTGACAGTCCCTCTACGGAAAGAGATGGGTATCCGTTTAATAAATTCAACCGAGTGAAATATCTATATTGCCGGACTTACACAATTATTATTGACAAATTCAAAAACAGATGGTATAATGAAATTCAACCGCGTGAAAAAGAGGATAAAACAATGGTACAAGAAGAAATAGCGGATATATTAAAAATTTCCAGATCGACTGTTTCGCTTGCACTAAGAGATTCGCCAAAAGTCAAGAAGCAGACAAAAGACAGGGTGAAAAAACTGGCTTCAACTCTGAATTACAGGCCTAACATGGCGGCAAGAAGCCTGTCCTTAAAAAAGACTTTTCTAATCGGTGTAATTACACCGTCCTTTTCCCATCCTTTTTTCGCAGAACTCACCGCTAAGATTCATTCTTTTTTGCATAAACAAGGCTATACGGCTATTTTTTTTCCGGTTACCGGGCCGAATGATTGCAAAGAAGCCATCGAGTTTTTGCTCAACAGGGGTGTTGAAGGCATTATCGTTACTTCCGATTTCCTGACCAGAGAAGTGAAATCCATAATGGAACTGCAAAAGGAAAACATCGGGATGGTTTTCTTTAATAAACCCGTAATTCTCAACAACTATGTATCAGTAGATATCTATAAGGGAGGGTGTTTGGCAACGGAACACCTTATAAAATGCGGGCATCGGACGATAGGTTTTATAGGTTCAGCGGTGGATGAACCGAGATTTATCGGATATAAAGATACTTTGTTAAAACACAAGGCGGTTTTCGATGAAAATTGGATTACTCCTTATTCCCATGAACAGTGCAGGGATTACATGGAACAGGGATATGAATGCATGAAAAAAATTTTATCTTTTAAAGAGATGCCCACTGCTGTGTTTGCCAGAAACGACGTTTTTGCGATAGGTGCGATGCATGCCATAGGAGAAGCAGGGATGAAGATGCCCGGGGAGATGGCTATGGTTGGATTTGACAATATCAGGGAAGGAAGATTTCTAACGCCGTCCCTTACGACGATATCTTTGCCCGTCGATATCATCGCCGGAGAATTGGTCAGGATAATAGTGAGCATTGCGAAGAAACAGAATTCAGGAGTTCCTTATGAAGAGGTAGTTATTCAGCCGGAACTTGTTGTCAGAAAATCCTGTGGATTTAAGGGGGATTGAATGGACGGGGGGGGTGATGAAATAAAGAATATTAAGCAGAACAAACAGTCTGCATCAGGCAGTATTTAAGTTAAAGGAGAAATGGAAAAATGGACAGAAAAAATTTTTTTCTTCACCAAATCTTTAAAAACAGGCGGAAACAAAACAAGAAAGCCTTCACCTTGATTGAATTGCTTGTAGTGGTGGCTATCATAGCCATCCTGGCGGCGATGCTTCTTCCGGCGCTGTCACAGGCGAGGGAAAGGGCGCGGGCTGCCGTTTGCGTAAATAATCTGAAGCAACTCGGACTGGCATTCCATATGTACTTAGGAGACTACGACGAATGCTTCCCCCCAAGTCTTTACGGCGGGTCAGGCTGGAACGACTGGAAATATGTCTGGCCGCAGATGCTCGCTTCCTATCTGGGGACTGACATGGGAACGGGATATGCGGGATGGAAGCAGATTAGCATTTCTCGCCACGGTTTTTTCTTCTGCCCGTCTCTACAAAAGAAACATACACAATTGATATACTGTGGGTACGGCTATAACAATTATGCGTTGGGGAATGCGAATTATACGTCATATTACGAGACAAAATATCCGGTCAAACTTTCGCGAATAACCAAACCTGAACAGCAAATGGTTCTGGTGGATTCGTGGTACCGGCGACAAGCAAGTCCCGAGGCAGATACAAGAAAACAGGGATATTACATTGTCCCCAGCCAACAAGATGTGTGCTACCGGCATAGCCATTTTGCCAATGTGTTGTATGCAGATGGGCATGCTGCTCCCGGAGACCAAAAGTGGTTGTGGCAGGGTAATGTGGATAGTTATCCTTGGAATACCTGGATGGAAAATAAAAACTGGACTCAGAAAGCAACACCAACAGACTGGGGGGAGGTCTATGGATACTGGCCGTATTAGGAAATTGTCTCTTTACGTGTTCCTTGTTGCTGTTTTTACAACATCCGTTTTAGCGGGCGGCGAAAACATTCTTTCAGGGAGGCCTTATTCACTTGTAATACAGCAATTGTCAAAGTACTCTGATGGTGTTTTCTACGGGGAAAAGATATTCCGCAAGTTCGGGACAGAGGGTTGGGTAAGTGAGGACGGCGAGGTGACAATTGTGAACCAGAAGTGTCCTGCCGGCTGGCTGACAGACGGTATTATTTCCCAGCCATATCCGTCTATCCAGTTAACGTCCTTCCATACAGAACAGAATAAAATTCCCGCTTATCTGCTGACGCCGCCAACTGCGGAATGGGCGTTTTACTTTGATTTTGATGAGGAGATGTGGTTCGATGAGGTTGTTCTCTTCTCCCGGCATAATCCGTACGACCTTGCCGGAAGTCTGCCGCAACGTTTCTGGGTTATGGCTACCAGCGACCGGCGAACATTCACATTGGGTGGAATATACGATACAGTGAAGGAAATCGATGTGTATAATGAGGAAAGAGAGATTGTTCCGCTACGGCTCAAGGATTTACGGCTGAAGGGAAAAACCCTTGTAGTTATTGGCAGTCCTCTACTTCTGGAAGTGGAAGCCTACGGCCGGCCGGTGCGCAATGATGACCCTCATCCGGAAGAGGAACGTATCTATGGTAATACCAATGTGTTTTCCCTTCACTGGCGTTCTGACGTATATCTGGCAGACCGGTTTTTCTATTTTTTTACCAATTTCGGAATAGGGTCTGATTTGCATAAGATACGGCTTACTGTTCCACCGGAAGTAGAAATCGGCAGTTCTTACCTTTATACTGTGAGAGATATGGGCGCAACATCTCTCTATGGGAAGCCGGCTCACTGCTATGAACTCGAGTCGGAATTTGACCATGGCAGGAGAAACAGAGTTGAGACTTGGTACTGGCGTTCAAGAAAAAAGGGTCCGGGATATTTAGGTCCGGCTCTCATAGAATCATATCGCAGTCTCCCTGATGGAACTTTTCAGAAGGCACGCGAACAAAAATTTGAGATGTATGCGGTAAATATTCCATGGACAAAAGAAAAACCTAAACATCTGATAACTACAGGTCCATGGTTTTATATCTACCAAGTTGCTGCCTGGCCGGACTTTGGGGAAAGTTACGGACAGACAGGATTGAACGGGATGAACTTTACCGGTTACGGACTCCTGAGTGACATGTCTGCGCACTATACAGAAGACGGATATTTCAAGCAGTATCCTCTATGTTTGCGTAAACCCGAGGATATTATTCAAACAAAGATGCTGCCGGCAGGCATAAAACCGGTTGGGAATTTCGTTGCAATACGTTCATGGCTGCCTTCTTCGGAGCAACGTTCTGCCCCGTTTCTGAAATTGCAGTCGGACGGTTCGGTAAAACCTGATGAGAGAGGAGGGATATGTCCGTGGTATGAAAAGGAACGCTTTGGAGAAGAAACCGCGGATGATTATCGCAAACTCGGGGCTATGGGATTTGAATATTTTTACCACGACTATGAACCGCGGGGATGGGACCCGAAGGGATGTTTTTGCCCGGATTGCCTGCGGCGATTTCAGGAGTTCATTAAAAAACATCATCCAGAACTCTCGCAAGATGCCTGCCCGGAAAAATTTGTGGTTTCAAAGAAACCAGAAGATAAGTTTTATCAAAACGCCTGGATGAGTTTTTGGTACGATTTTCTGGCTGAAAGATTTTTAATGTTAAAAAGAGCAGCTTCCGAGGGACTGTCCACGCGCGGACTTTCACCGGCAAAGTTCTGCCAGTTGCTTGCCACTCCTTGGCATGACGGACCCTACGGACACCATGCATTTCATGATTACGCAACCCTCTTGAAAAAAGGTGTTCTTGATGATGTGGGTACACGATTCGGCACACATCCCAATCCGTTAGTGGACAGACCGCATCTTTTCTACCGGCATGCACTGCCCCGCAAAGTTAAAACTGTCGATTTTCCCTATATTCAATCAAGAGGTGTCTATAATATGGTGAGTTCCAGATACGTCAAAGAATACTTGCTTGGGGCTTTTGCTTCTGGCTTGAAAGGTATACTTTTTGACACCGGCCTGGGATTGACGCCGCTGGACTACCAGGTGCTGGCAGAAGTAATGCAGCAGATAATCCCGGTTGAGCATATCATTCTGGAAGGAGAACCTATCTCTCCCGGGCGCATCAGCATTAGAGGCGGGGGTTGGGGACACGGACTGGAAACAGAAAAGGAAGCGCTTATTTTTGTTTCCAGTCCATGGATACCGGACAAAACCACAGCAAACACAAAGGTTCAGGTGACTATGAACTGCAAGGTTCCTCCGAAAGTGATAGACTTGGCGGCAAAACAGACAGTTACAAGTAACTACGTTAACGGCATAGTGTCTTTCACCACATCTCTGAATCGAGACGATAGCTCTTTTCAGTATAATACGGCAAAAATATTACACCTTTTGAAAACAGATGAGCAGTAAAATAGGTGTTGGTCTTATCGGAGCCAGTGGCGTTGCAACCCAGCATGCTTTGGGAATTGCCGCAAATGCACAGGCTGTCTTGGCAGGTGTCTGTGACATCGTTCGGGAGAAAGCGGATATGCTGGCCCGGGAGTATGGCGCAAAACCTTACTATGATTACCGCAGACTCATCGAAGAGCCTGGCATCCAGATGGTGGATATTGCCGCATCGGACGAAGTGCATTGCGAGATTGCCGTGGCTGCCGCCCGCCGCGGGAAACATGTGTTGGTTGAAAAACCTTTGGCTACTACCATTGAGGATGCACGGCTTATGATCGAGACAGCGGAAAAAAATAATATCAAAATAATGTGTGCCCAGTCATGCCGTCACGTTCCTCGTATCCGCAAGATAGCTGATATCGTGCACGCAGGCAGAATCGGCGAACCCGTTTTTGCGCGGATACTCATAGGGGCAGGCGGCAATAACTGGACACCGGAGAATCCATATGTTCAACGTTACGCTGATAGTCCGCATTTTCTCCTTCTGCACAACGGTATGCACAGCGTAGATATGGCATGCTGGCTTTTTGGCGAACTGCCCGGTACAGTATATGCTATCGGGCACAACGGGCGGAATGAAATACCTCTCTATGAGTATTTTTCCGTACAGATGGAGTTCACTAACGGGCGAACGGCCATAACAGAAGAAAACCGGATAATGAACTTTCCCAACTTTCCGGGAAAAACCGACTTTTATGTGGTGGGGACAAAAGGGACAATATGCTACAATTCAGCGGCTTCCGGCATGTACGCATATACACGTGAAGGTTATACCATCTATCCCCTATCCTCAAGCCCGGGCTCAAATCCGTTTGCAGCGGAAATCGCCTCGTTCATAGATTCAATAATTAATAATCGTAGAGTGGAAATTCCAATACGCTTTTCCGGCAATGTTCTGTCGGCTATTCTTACCGCAATCGAGTCGTTAAAGAACAACCGGTGTGAAAAGGTATCTTATGTCTTCTAAGTTAAAAGCAGCAATTATCGGCATGACCGGCCATCAATCTGGTTATGGAGGAGTTCTTGCGATGCATCCGGATACGGAACTGGTTGCTGTCAGTACATATCCCGGATTACCGGATGAAGAACAAGATAAGCGCATTAAGGGTTTTTTCGACTATATCAACCGCAAGAGAGACAGCGTACCTATCTACAATGATTATCATAAGGTATTCCGCCACCATAAAGTAGATGTTGCTTCCATAGCAGTTCCCGCTGCAGACAATCCGGATGTCGTGGAAAACATTGCAGAAAAGGGTGTGCATATCATGTGTGAAAAACCGGCCGGTACTGATTTTGCCCGGGTAAAACGCATGGCGCAAACCGTCCGGCGCACAAAAATCAATTTCACATGGGATGTTCCTCTTCCGGTCTTCGGCCGGCCGTTTCGCCTTGCTGCAAAAATTATAGACGAAGGGAAGATAGGTCAACCGCTGGTTGCTCATTTCATGTATCTGGCAAGAAAATTTATGAACCCGAAAGGCGAAACCGGGGAACTAATTAATTTTGGTCCCTATGGATTGCTTGCTCTAAGGAAATTCTTCCGCTGCGAAGTGAAATCTGTTTTTGCCGGAAGAGGCAGTTGTTTCTATTCTTCGTACAGGGAGAATGAAACAGAAGATTTTGCTGTCGCTTCTATTATATTTGAAGGAGGAGGCATAGGGACATTGGTGGTTGGACGAACAGCGACGGCAACAATCCCCGAAGCAGATATCAGGTGTGAGGTTATAGGAAATGCAGGGATGTTTGCTATCAATGACGGTCTTGGGGAACGCATTATCGTATATCCTGATGTTGAAACACTGCAATATCCATTCGCTCCGGGTTATCAATTGGAACATTGTGAAGAGTCTATTGTACAACTGTATGTAAATGATTTTGTCGACTCCGTGAAAAACCATCGACAACCTCTGATTACTCTGGATGATACCGTTGCCGTCACAGGTATGATTGAGATGTGTTACCAATCCACAAAGACAGGCCAACCTGTAGATGTAGAAGACGTTCGTCAAAAATAATGCTTTTGCAGGTCATTTCACCTTTCAGGATTTCCATCGCTCAGTTTTACACACCTGTAAAGAGCATTCAAATACAGAGAACTCCCTCTTCAGAAAGGGTTTGACATGAGCGGGAAAAAAGGATATTATAGAATGTTTATCTTAAACTATCGGGAGAGTGGTAAAAATGGATAACAGAAGCACGCAGAAATATGATGCGACGACTATACAGGTACTGGGCGGGATTGAGGCGGTAAGAAAAAGACCGGCCATGTACATCGGGGACACTGCCATCTCCGGTCTGCATCACCTTGTATACGAGGTCATAGACAACAGTATAGACGAAGCGATGGCAGGGCATTGCAGTGAAATCAGCGTTGTCGTGCATGCGGACAATACCGTTACGGTGTCGGATAACGGCAGGGGCATCCCCGTGGATATACACAAAACGGAGAAAAGGCCTGCCGTGGAGGTCATTCTGACGGTGCTTCACGCCGGAGGCAAGTTCGACAAGAAGGCCTACCGGGTGTCCGGCGGACTGCACGGCGTGGGAGTCTCGGTTGTAAATGCGCTTTCTGAATGGCTGGAAGTGGAGGTTAAAAGAGACGGCAAGGTTTATCATCAGAGATACGAGCGGGGCAAGCCGGTTACCGAACTTACTGCTATCGGCAAGACAAAGACCACCGGTACCAAGGTTACCTTCAAGCCGGATGAGGATATTTTTGAGACGAAGGAATTTGACGACGGGATACTTGCCGGGCGGGTCAAGGAACTGGCGTTCCTGAACGCCGGCGTGAAGATAGTTTTCGAAGACGAAAGAAAGAGCCTGAAAGAGGAATACAGGTATGACGGCGGGCTGGTTTCTTTCGTGGAGCATCTGAACAAGAACAAGAAGGTTCTTTTTCCCGCGCCGCTTTACTTTAAAAAGGAAGCGGAAGAGGGCGAGGTCGAGGTGGCTTTCCAGTATAACGACGGGTACAGCGAAACGGTGCTTTCCTTCGCCAATAACGTCAATACCAAAGAAGGCGGAACCCATATCGCCGGGTTCAGAGGCGGACTCACCCGCGCTATAAACGAATACGGCAAGAACAACGGGTTTCTGACCGACAAGCCGCTTGCGGGAGAGGATATCAGGGAAGGTCTCACGGCGGTTATAAGCGTAAAAATAGCGGAGCCGCAGTTTGAAGGGCAGACAAAAACCAAACTGGGCAATTCCAAGATAAGGTTTCTCGTGGAAGGAATAACCTCAGAGCAGGTGGTTACATTTCTTGAAGAAAATCCGGAGCCGGCCAGGGAGATAATCAACAAGTGCGTGATGACCGCCAAGGCGCGGGATGCGGCGAGGAAGGCGCGCGAACTTACCAGAAAGAAACTTTCCGAAACAGGCGCCCTGCCAGGAAAACTTGCCGACTGCACGGTGAAGGACCCGGCACAGCGGGAGATTTTCATAGTTGAGGGAGATTCCGCCGGAGGCAGCGCGAAGCAGGGCAGAGACAGGTTTTTTCAGGCGATACTGCCTTTGAGAGGCAAGATTATCAATGCGGAGAAGGCGCCACTTGAAAAGGTGCTCAACAACGAAGAAGTGAAGATGATGATAGGCGCCATAGGCGGGGGAGTCGGAGAGGATTTTGACGTATCGAAAACCAGATACAGAAAAATTATTATCATGGCGGACGCCGACGTTGACGGTGCGCACATCAGGACGCTTCTTCTCACATTCTTTTACAGGCAGATGACCGAACTTATCAAGCAGGGTTACGTTTACATTGCCCAGCCGCCGCTTTACAAGGTTAAAAAAGGAAAAAAAGAGTCATATGTGGATACCGAAGCCGAGATGGACAAGATGCTCATCCAGATGGCAAGAGAAAACGTTTCACTCATGGTGCAGAAGAAGGGGAAGCCGGAACCTGCGGGAAGCGACAGCGCGGTGAAGCTGGCAACTTTGAGCAAGCGGCTCAATGAAATCAAGCAGAGTCTGGAAAACAAGGGGCTCGACCTGGGAAAAATCTTTAAGTACCGCAAGGCGAAGGGAATTGTTCCCATGTACTGGATGAAATACGGGGAGAAAGAAGAGTTTTTCCCTACGGATAAGGAACTCTCCATGTTTATGGAGAAACAGAACAAGGACCAGGTGGACCTTTTCTCCAACGGTGATAAAAACTACAAGTTAATCGAGATTTACGAAGCGAGAGACATTGAAAAGATACTGAAACGTCTTGAAGAGAACAGCGTAGACGTGGAACTGCCGTCGGACGAGATTTTTATCATGGAAGACGGTGAAAACAGGCAGGAGAAATACAGTTTCATCGATTTGTACGAAACCCTGAAAAACAAGGGCAAGAAGGGGCTGTCGGTTCAAAGGTACAAAGGTCTCGGGGAGATGAACCCTCTGCAGTTGTGGGAGACCACGATGGACCCAAATACCAGAAGGATGAAAAGAGTTACTCTTGAGGACGTGGTCAAGGCCGAGGAGATATTTACCATCCTTATGGGTGAAGCCGTGGAGCCGAGAAGGGATTTTATAGAGAAGTTTGCCAAAGAAGTCAAAAATCTTGATATCTGAGGAGAAAGAAGAATGGGAGAAGAGGAAAGAATAGTACCGGTAGGCGTAGAAGAGGAGATGAAAGGCTCGTACATTGACTATGCCATGAGCGTCATTGTAGGCAGGGCACTTCCCGATTCGAGGGACGGGCTTAAGCCGGTCCACAGGAGAATTCTTTACGGAATGCTTGAACTGGGCGTTGAACCCGGCAAACCGTTTAAAAAGTCCGCAAGGATTGTCGGAGAAGTAATGGGCAAATACCATCCCCACGGGGATGCGGCGATATACGAATCCATAGCAAGGATGACGCAGGAGTTTTCGTTGAGGTACCCGCTGGTCAACGGACAGGGAAACTTCGGCTCGATTGACGGAGACCCGCCCGCGGCCATGAGGTATACCGAAGCGCGTCTTACCCCCATCGCAATGGAGATGCTGGCTGACATTGAAAAAGACACCGTGGACTTCATGCCGAATTTCGACGAGTCCCTGCAGGAGCCGGTTGTACTGCCCAGCCGCGTGCCGAATCTTTTGATTAACGGTTCTTCCGGAATAGCGGTGGGCATGGCGACAAACATGCCGCCCCATAACCTGACCGAGGTCGTGGATGCGCTGGTAAAACTTATTGACAACCCCGGCATAACTATAGAAGACATTATGCAGATTCTGCCCGGGCCGGATTTTCCTACGGGCGCAACTATCTGCGGCCGCGACGGCATCAGGAGCGCGTATACCACCGGCAAGGGAATAATTACGGTGCGGGGCAGGGTCGAGGTTGAGGAAGACAAGAAAAGGGAGACTATCGTCATAAAGGAACTTCCCTACGAGGTAAATAAGGCGCGGCTTGTAGAACAGATAGCCAATCTCATAGGGGAAAGCAAGATAAGCGGCATAAGCGAAGTAAGGGACGAGTCGGACAAGGAAGGCATGCGCGTGGTTCTCGAGGTTAAGAGGGGAGAGAATTCGGACATAATAATCAACCAGTTGTATAAGTATACCCAGCTGCAGACCTCCTTCGGCATCATCAATCTTGCGCTTACAAACCAGCAGCCGAGACTCCTGAATATAAAACAGTTGCTGCAGCTGTTTCTTGACCACAGGAAGGAAATAGTTTTGAGACGCGCCGCGTTTGACCTGCGCAAGGCGGAAGACAGGGACCACATTGTTTCAGGTCTCATTATAGCGTTGGACAATCTTGACAGGGTGATAAAACTTATCAGGGAATCCAAGAATGTGGACGAGGCGCGCGGTTCGTTGATGGCGAAGTTCAAGATGAGCGAAAAGCAGGCGCAGGCGGTTCTTGCGATGCCTCTGGCAAGACTGACCGGCTTGGAGCGGGAAAAGATACTCCAGGAGAAAGAAGAACTCAAGCAAACCATAAAAGAACTCAAAGAGATACTGTCCAATCCGGAGAAAGTGAAGGCCATCATAAAGGGCGAACTTGCCGATATAAAGAAAAAATTCGGGGATAAAAGGCGGACGGAAATAGTCGGCTCGGTCGAGGATTTTGACGAACTGGACCTGGTGCATCCCGAGGATATCATGGTGGTAGTTTCTTCGGAAGGGTACATCAAAAGAAGTTCTCTCGACCTGTACAGGCGTCAGCGCCGCGGCGGCAAAGGGCTTATAGGCGTAAAGACAAAAGAAGAAGACTACGTGAAGCATCTGTTCATATGCTCTACGGTCGACACGATACTGTTTTTCACTGAAAAGGGCACGGTGCACTGGCTGAGGGGATATCTCATACCGGATGCGGGACGGAATGCCAAGGGCAAGCCGATAGTCAATCTTCTGAGGATAGACGCCGGAGAGCGGATAGCCGCGGTTATTCCGGTAAGCGAGTTTGCCGAAGACAAGTTTCTTCTCATGCTGACCAAAAACGGCATAGTCAAGAAGACTGCGTTAAACGCTTACAGCAGGCCGAGAAAAGGCGGCATAAAGGGAATTAATCTCAGGGAAGACGATAAACTGATAGAGGTTCGGCTGACCGACGGCAGTCAGGACGTGGTTTTAAGTACAAAATACGGCCTGGGCATAAGGTTTTCCGAGAAAGAAATCTCCACGGTGGGAAGGGTTTCCATCGGGGTTATAGGAATAAGGTTCAAGAAGAAAGAAGACGAGGTTGTCGGATGCGAGATTTTCAATGAGGAAGAAAAGGAAAAATCCCTGTTTACATCGACCAGCAAAGGGTTTGGCAAGAGAACGATGATTTACCGCTACAGGAAACAGCACAGGGGCGGCAAGGGCATCATAGACATCCAGACCGGAGGCCGCAACGGCTACGTGGTCGGGATTAAGGCGGTAAAACCCGGAGACGAGATAATGCTTATCACCAAGGCGGGCGTGGTTATCAGGATGAATGCTGAAGATGCCAGGGCGGTAGGAAGGAATACGCAGGGCGTTAAACTTATCAATCTCTCTGCGGGCGATACTATTGTGGATATGGCGCTTGTGGTAAAGGAAGAAATAGAGCCGCAAGCATGAGGAGGAAGGTTGATATGGACAGGAAAGAAAAGAAACGCTATCTGGAGTTGCTAAACAAGGAAAAAGAGAGAATCTACAGCAATCTCGGATACCTGAAGGAAGGTATAGGCAAAGGCGAGAAGGGCATTCCCACCCATATAGCCGACCATGGCACGGATGAATTTGAAAAAGGATTGGACATAGATATTTCCGATGCCGAAAGAAAAATTCTCGACAAAATAGACAAGGCGATAGAGAAGATAGAGAAAAACAAGTACGGGACCTGCGAGGAATGCGGAAAGAAAATTCCTGAATCGCGCTTGAAAGCTCTTCCGTATGCGAGATTTTGTATAAAATGCCAGAACGAGAAAGAAAAAAGTGGAGGGTAAAAATCTAAGGATTTTTTATCTTGCGGCTTTGCTGTCGGTGGTTGCAGACCGGCTATCCAAGTACTGGATGCTTGATTTTTTAAAAGAAGACGCCTCCTTAAACGTATTCAGATTTTTTTCTCTAACGCTTGTAAGGAATACGGGAATATGTTTCGGCGTGTTGAGCGCCGTAGACATAAAAATTCCCATAATCGCCGCGTCCTTTGTTATTGCCGCGGCAATACTGGTTTATTTCCACAGGTTCGCCGGAAACAGCCGTCCGACAGCGGCGGCTCTCGGTTTGATTGAGGGCGGCATCACGGGCAATCTTATTGACAGGATAACGACAGGCGCCGTTATAGATTTTATAAATTTCCACGTGTGGCCGGTATTCAACCTGGCGGATGTCTTCATTGTTTCCGGCATAGGGCTTATTTTTCTGAAGCAGATTAAAAACAGAAACCCCTCACCACAGAACTGTCTACATTGTTCGCCTCCCCCTTTGAGGGGGGAGGCAGACACGCAGCCGAAGGCTGGGTGCGGTGGGGGTGAAGAAAGAGGGGAAAAGGGATAAATGCATCCGGTATGTCTTAAAATTGGGAGTTTTGTAATATACTGGTACGGGGTACTCGTGGCGGCCGGGGTTTTTGTTTGCAGTTTGATTGTTCAGCATAACGCTTCCCGGCGCGGGTATTCCCCCGAACTGGTTTCGAAACTTCTTTTCTGGACCATAGTATGGGGGATAATAGGGGGCAGGTTTCTGCACATAATAGTCCAGATGTCCTATTATTGCCGGCGCCCGCTGGAAATACTAAGTTTGAGAAACGGGGGGCTTGCTGTTGAGGGAGCCGTTATAGCCGCTCTTATATTTCTTCAGATTTACTCAAAAATCAAAAAATTCAACCTTAATGAAATGCTGGACATTGTGGCGTTGCCTGTTCCTCTCGGGCAGGCAATCGGCAGGCTGGGATGTTTTCTTAACGGGTGCTGTTACGGGAAACCAACGGAGTTTTTCTGGGGGGTAAGATTCCCGTATCTGTCTGAGAAAGTTCATCCGACGCAGTTGTATTATTTAATAACATACTTAGCGCTGTTTTTTATCCTGGGGGTTTTGTATAAGAAGCGGCTTAAACCGGGCATTGTTTTCACGTCCTATATTCTGGGTTTTGCACTAATCAGGTATATCATTGATATCTTGAGAGGAGACCTGTTACCCACGGGTCTCGGTTTATATCCCACCCAGATTATCGGCATAGCGCTGTTCGTCGCAGGTTCAATAAGCCTCTTCTCCATCCTCGGCAAAAAAGATAAATCATAACCTCGCACTGATTGTCATTGCGAGGCAATAGCCGAAGCAATCTCATGAGATTGCTTCGCCACAATACGGCTCGCAACGACAAAAAGCGTCGGAGCGGGGCGAGGGAGGAGAACACCATGGCAAAGCTTATCTTTGACTATCCTTACATGGAAAAGGAATATGTCCTTGACGAAAACAAGAGCAAGATAGACGTGGGCAGGGTGAATACCAACGACATCATGATTCCGGATTATAAACTGTTCAAGGCGATATCCCCTGTTGCCCAGAGACTGTTGATTAACGATCTGACAAAGGTTTCGAGAGTTCATGCGCGTCTTACCTTCAACAAGGAAGACAGCAACTGGTATATTGAAGACATCGGAACGCAGGGTCTCGGAAGCCACTACGGCACCTATGTGAGCGAGGCGCGCCTCGAGGTTAAGAAACCCTATCCTCTCGACGATAAAAGCAAAATCAGGTTCGGCCCGGTGGAATGCGTCTTCTCTTCCGAATAACAGCAGCCCTTTTGTAACCTTTTAACGCATAGCCCATCTAAAGAAGTATGGACAACATTAACGAAAAACTTACGCTCAAGGCGCAGGAATCCCTCATAGGCGCACAGTCCGCCGCTCAAGAAAGGAGCCACCAGGCGGTTGACTGCGTTCACCTGCTGTATTCGCTGGTTGAAAGCGATGAAACCGTATCGGAAATTTTAAAGCAGATGAATATCAAGGCGGAACCTCTGAAAAAGGAGATATCTGCGGCGCTGGAAAAGATTCCGCAGGTGACCGGCTCCGGAGTTACGGGAAACGTTTATATTACCCCGCAGTTGAACCAGGCGTTAAATGCGGCGCAAAAGGAATCGAAAGAGATGGGAGACGAGTACGTAAGCGTTGAACACCTGCTTATGGCGCTGGCGTCTGTACAGTCGCCTGCGCAGGAACTTCTTAAAAAATATGACATTTTTAAAGAGCGTCTGCTAAAGATAGTACAGCAGACAAGGGGCGGTGAAAAAGTGACGGACAAAGATGCGGAGAGCAAATACAAGGCGCTTGAAAAATATACCAGGGATTTTACCGACCTCGCACGCAAGGGGAAACTCGACCCGGTTATAGGCAGGGATGAGGAAATCCGCAGGGTTATACAGGTTCTTTCAAGGCGGACCAAGAACAATCCCGTGCTGATAGGAGAGGCCGGCGTCGGCAAGACTGCAATAGTCGAGGGACTTGCAAGGCGGGTTGTCTCCGGGGACGTTCCGGAAGGGCTTAAGAATAAAAGCGTTCTGGTTCTTGACCTCGGCGCGCTTGTTGCGGGTACGAAATACAGGGGGGAATTTGAAGACCGCCTCAAGGCGCTCTTAAAGGAACTGGAGAGAAAAGAGGGACAGGTCATACTCTTCATAGACGAACTTCATACGCTTGTCGGAGCAGGGGCCGCGGAGGGCGCGATGGACGCCTCCAACATGCTTAAGCCCGCGCTCGCCCGGGGAGCGCTGAAGTGTATCGGTGCAACCACGCTGGATGAGTACAGGAAGCACATAGAAAAGGACCGCGCGCTTGAAAGAAGGTTTCAGGTGGTATTCGTAAAAGAGCCGTCCGTTGAGGAGTCGATATCAATATTGCGCGGACTGAAAGAACGGTACGAGGTGCACCACGGCGTAAAAATAACCGACAGTGCGCTCATTTCCGCTGCGGTACTCTCCCACAGGTACATCTCCGGAAGATTTCTTCCGGATAAGGCGATAGACCTTATCGACGAGGCGGCGAGCCGGTTGAGGATAGAGATTGACAGCATGCCTGCGGAACTGGATGAGACCGAGAGAAGGATAAAGCAGATAGAGATAGAACGCCAGGCACTCAAGAAAGAGTCCAGGCCAGAGGTGAAAGAACGTCTCGCACGCATAGAAAAAGAACTGGAGGGACTGAAAAAGGAAAGGGAAAAACTCCATTCGAAGTGGACTGAAGAAAAGAAAGTCGTCGAAAGCATCAGGAAAATAAAAGGCGACATTGAGTCCGCGAAAAACATCGTGGAGAAGGCGGAAAGGGAAGGAAACCTCGGCAAGGCCGCGGAGTACAAATATGGTACGCTCATTGACCTGCAGAAACAAATGGACGACGAGACCGCAAGGTTGAAGAAGACGCAGGCGAAAGAAGGCGGCCTTCTCAAGGACGAGGTGACAGAGGAAGACATAGCGGATATAGTTTCCAAATGGACAGGCATTCCGGTATCCAAGATGCTGGAAGGCGAGGTTGAAAAACTCATAAAGATGGAAGACCGTCTTTCGTTGAGGGTTGTCGGGCAGAACGAGGCGATTGTTGCAATCTCCAACGCGATAAGAAGAAACAGGGCGGGACTTTCCGACCCCAACAGGCCCATAGGTTCTTTCATTTTCCTGGGGCCTACCGGTGTGGGCAAGACCGAACTTGCGAAAACTCTTGCGGAGATACTTTTTAACGATGAAAACGCGCTGGTGCGGGTTGACATGAGCGAGTATACCGAAAAGTTCTCTGTTTCGCGCCTGCTGGGTGCGCCTCCCGGATACGTGGGATACGAAGAGGGCGGGCAGTTGACTGAAAAGGTGAGAAGGAGGCCTTACAGTGTGATACTTCTCGACGAGATAGAAAAAGCGCATATGGAGGTTTTCAACGTTCTTCTCCAGCTTCTCGACGAGGGGCGCATGACCGACGGACAGGGCAGGACGGTAGATTTCAGGAATACCGTCATAATAATGACCTCAAACATCGGCAGTCAGTATATCACCATGTTCAAGGACGAGGCGGCGATGAAGGAGAAGGTTACTGAAGTTCTGAAGAGTACCTTCAGGCCGGAGTTTCTCAACAGGGTGGACGAGATTATCACCTTCGGCAAGCTGAAAAAGGATGACCTGACCAGGATAGTGGACATACAGACCGCATACCTGCAGAAGCGGCTGGACGAGCGCAAGATAAAGATAATTCTTACCGATGCCGTCAGGGGATACCTTGCGGAAAAAGGGTACGATGAAGTTTACGGTGCAAGACCGCTGAAACGGCTGATACAGAAAGAGATAGAAAACCCGCTTGCCTTAAAGGTTCTCGCCGGTGAAATAAAAGACGGCGGCAAGGTAAAGGTAGACCTCAAGGACGGCGCCCCTGTTTTTACATAA
>CAYPTS010000004.1:36716-52674 GCA_964413825.1 uncultured bacterium | reverse complement strand
GAGAGCCAGAGGGGAATGGTCAGCAGGGAGAACAGGCTGGTAGTGAGAACGCAGGAAGCCGCAAACTCCGTATCGGAGTTGTACACCTCGCTCAACACGACGCTTGCAACCGCGGACGGCATTGTGGCCACAACAAGAAGTATGAGGCGCGTTTCCTGCGGGAACGGCAGGAGATGGAGAAAAAGCGCCGCAATCCCCGGTATAACCATCAGGCGCAGCGCCACGACAAAACCCTGCCGCAGGGTGAAAAGGTGGTGCGGCTTGAGTTCGGCCATCCTGCTTCCCACGACAAACATGGCAACGGGAATGGTACCCTTGCCCAGCATGTCCAGCGCGGAAAAAAAGGATATACCCGCCTCTTTCAGGAAAGGAGAAACTGATGGCGGTCCCGCGTAATCCCTTATTGCCATAAACGCCACGGCGAAAAGAATGGAAATAATCGGCACGCTTAACAGATTTTTCAGGTTTTCTTTTCTGAACCTGTTTCCGGTGAGAGCGAAAACACCCAGCGTCCAGACCGCAAGTTCGGAACCGAGAGAGGAGAAAATCAGAGCGGCGACACCCGTATTGCCCCAAAGCATGTAGACAATCGGCAGGGGAAGGAAGGAATAGTTATTAATGGTACATTGAAACAAGAACTGGTTCTTTTCCTTGCCGCTTGAGAATTTTATGAAGCGATAAACGACAACACCCAGTATGTAGCCGGTTGACATGATAAGAAGAGCGCCTGCAGGCAAAAACCAGTTTTCCGCAAGCCCTTTCAAAGTGAAGCTTCCCACCAAAGAGGTAAAGATAAGCGCAGGATAGAAAAAATTCGTGGTCACCCTGGACATTCTGGTATTGGTCTCCCCATTTAAAAAATTCAGTTTACGGGCAAGAGCGCCAAACCCTATCATGCAGAAAATCGCCAGTATCCTTATGAAAAGTTTTATAAACATCCCGTTATATTACCACAAAACAGCCCGTGTTCGCACATTTTTTTGACTTGCATATGAAATTGGATTAAAATATGAGCGTTGTGCGAAGGCGGAGAGAAAAATGGAAGAGAAAACAAGGGTGCTGGTAACCGACCCTCTTGAAAAAGAAGGGGTACAGATTCTGAAAGATGCGGGATTTGACGTTGATGAAACCGGTAAACTGACGCCTGAGCAACTGTGTGAAACGATAGGCGGTTACGACGCTGTTGTCGTAAGAAGCGCGACAAAAATAACCGCCGCGGTTATAGAGAAAGCCGGCCGGCTGAAGATTATCGGGCGCGCAGGCGTCGGATTGGACAACATTGACCTGGAAGCTGCAACGCACGCAGGGGTAATCGTGATGAACGCACCTGAAGGCAACACCCTTTCGGTTGCCGAACATACCGTGGCAATGCTCATGGCGCTGGCAAGAAACATTCCCGCCGCAGACCATTCCATGAAGAGCGGCCTGTGGGAAAAGAAAAAATACACCGGCTCGGAACTTTACGGCAAAACACTCGGCATTATCGGTTTGGGCAGGATAGGAAGACGGGTTGCGGAAATTGCCGGCATTCTCGGAATGAAGGTTCTCGGTTATGACCCGCAAATTGATAAAGACGCTGTGGAAAAAGCGGGGATTACGGTAGTAAGCCTGCCGGGGCTCCTGAAACAATCGGACTACATAACCCTGCACATCCCTTTCAACGACTCGACAAAAAAGATGATAGGGGAAAAAGCGTTCGCTTCCATGAAGGACGGGGTCAGCTTAATCAACTGTTCGAGGGGAGGAATTGTTGACGAAGAAGCGCTCTGCAAATATACCGCCTCGGGAAAGGTGAAAGGAGCCGCTTTCGACGTCTTTGAAAAAGAGCCGCCGCCGGCAGAATGTCCGCTTTTGAAAAACGAAAAGGTCATACTTACCCCTCATCTGGGAGCATCCACAAAGGAAGCGCAGGTCAACGTCGCACAGCAACTTGCCACGCAGATAGTCTCGGCGCTCACCAGACAGGTAATAACCAACGCTGTTAACCTGCCGTCCATGGACAAGGACTCCATGGAAAAACTCGGCGGGTATCTTTGGCTCGGGGAAAAACTGGGACTCCTCCTGAAACAACTGGCAGGCAAAGACATCAAAAAATTGGGAATTACTTACGGCGGGGATATGACAAATTACGACCTTTCTCTGTTGAGGGCAAGGGTAATAATCGGACTGCTGAAGGACAGCGAGAAGGTAAATCCCGTCAACGCATCCCTCATACTGAAAGAGAAAGGCATCGGCATCGAAGAAACGCGCAAGGAAAGCGGCGGCGAATTCACCAACCTGATTACGGTTGAAGTGAAAAATGGAAAAAAGATATCGGCGGCGGGAACCATCATACGCGAAGGAGCGGAAAGAATCGTAAAGATTAACGGATTTTCCGTTGATGCGGAACCGGCAGGCTATCTGCTGGTATGTTACAACGAAGACAAGCCCGGTATCATGGGGCACATCGGCAATATTTTAGGAGAAAAGGGAGTCAACATAGCGTCTATGACCCTGGGAAGAAACAAGAAAGGCGGACAGGCGATAACCGTACTTAACCTTGACCAGGCGATTGACGATGAAGTTCTTAACAGGATAGAGGAATTCCCGGCTATACATTCGGTAAAACTTGTAAGGATATAAACAGTGAAAAGAACCAAATCACACGTTAACATAAAAACTGCAGGTATGTTTGTTTTTCTGAAGTTTTTAAAAATCCTTTACGGAATGCCATACCGGAGAATCCCTCTTTAACGAGGCGGGCATAGACTGTTTACCCCGGTCTTATTTCCCGCCGCGCCGCAACTTGGGGAGGTGATTATCATTAACGAGATAAACACAATAAAACTTATTCTTCCATGGTTTTTCCTATGGGGCGCCATTGCCGTCATTATAGGATACCTGTGGAGAAAGTTTATCGGCGAAAGAAATGTAAAAGCGGCAGAAAACCGGGCGAAAGGCATTATACAGGAAGCGGAAAACCTTGCACTTAACAAAAAACGCGAAGTCGACATTGAAGCAAAGGAATTGATATACCGGCTGAAAAATGAGTTTGAACGGGAAACGCGAAACAAGAGAAAAGAGATACAGTTCCAGGAAAAACGGCTGCAGCAGAGAGAACTCAACCTTGAAAGAAAATCCGAGATAATGGAGAAGAAAGAGGCCGACGTTTCCTTAAAGGAACGGGCGGTTGGAACGAGAGAAGATTCTATCAGAAGCAAAGAAGCCGAATACGCTTCTCTGATAGAAGAGGCAAAGAAAAATCTTTCAAGGGTGTCGGGCATGTCCGTCGAGGAAGCAAAAAAGCAGTTGATACAGGCAATGGAGGAAGACGCCCGAAAAGAAGCCGTCACCGTGCTTAAAAAACTGGAAGAGGAAACAAGGGAAAAAGCGGAAGAAAAATCGCGTGAAATTCTTCTGACCTCCATGCAAAAACTCGCTCCGGAAGAGGCTTCCGAAAGCGTGGTGTCTGTCGTGAGTCTGCCCAGCGATGAAATCAAGGGAAGGATAATCGGCAGGGAGGGCCGCAACATACGCGCATTCGAGATGGCTACGGGCGTCGACCTGATAGTCGACGACACCCCGGAAGCGGTAACACTGTCTTCCTTTAACGCCTTCAGGCGGGAGATTGCGCGGCTGACGCTTGAAAAACTGATAGCAGACGGGCGGATACACCCCGGCAGAATAGAAGAGGTGGCCGGGAAGGTTGAAAAAAAGATGGAGGAAGACATTATCGAGGAGGGGAAAAATACTATTTTCGAAGTCGGCATTGAAAACGTTCATCCGGAAATAGTGAAACTTCTCGGGAGAATGAAATACCGGACAAGCTATGGGCAGAACGCCCTCCAGCACATAAAGGAAAGCGCATTTCTCGCCGGCATGATAGCCGCGGAGATAGGACTGGACGTCAAGACTGCAAAAAGAGTCGCGCTTTTGCACGACATAGGAAAAGCGGTTGACCAGGAAACCGAGGGAGCGCATCCCGAAATAGGAGCGGACATCTTGAGGAAGTACGGTGAAAGCGAAGTTGTCATTGATGGGGCGTTAAGCCACCACAAAGACCTTGAAGTGGATACTCCCTACACTCTTCTGACACAGATTGCAGATGCAATTTCCGCCACAAGACCCGGAGCAAGGCGCGATACGCTGGAGAAATACATAAGGCGGATTGACGACCTGGAAAAAATCGCTTCTTCTTTTTCAGGCGTAAACAACGCATTCGCAATATCCGCCGGCAGGGAAATCCGCGTTGTCGTCAAACCGGAGAAGATATCCGACGATGCGGCAAAAACGCTTGCCAGGGACATAGCGAAGAAAATTGAAGAGTCGATGCAGTACATAGGGCAGGTGAAGGTGACAGTCATTAGGGAAACACGCGAAACCGAACTGGCTAAATAGCAGGATAGTCAAGGGATTGCGAAAGACAAAACTCGCCAATCCCTTGATACTGTTAAAATTTCTCTTGACAAAATTTGCAAGGGGTTATAAAATAAGGAAAGTTTAGGTGAAAGGAGGTGAAAAAACAATGAACAAAGGACAACTTATAGAAGCAGTGGCAAAGAAAGTTACCACAAAAAAAGAAGCGGCGGCGGCAGTGGAAACCGTACTGGACTCAATCAAGGCCTCTTTGAAGAAAGGACAGGACGTCACTCTGGTAGGATTCGGAACTTTCAAGGTAGCCAAGAGAAAAGCGAGAGTCGGCAGAAACCCGAGAACAGGCAAAGAGATAAAGATTGCAGCGAAAAAGGTTCCTGTTTTCAAGGCAGGAAGCGACCTGAAAAAAGCAGTCAAATAATAAAAGGAAAGAAGCGGGCTTTTCTACCAAAGGTAAAAGGTCCGCTTTTTTCTATTTACTCCCTTATGCTGATTGAAAACCTGTCCGTTGTCAAAATTATAGCAATACCGAATTGAGTTCGCCAGATAGCAAGACGGCAAGGAGGAGGCGAGGAGGCATACTGTTAACGTATGTTGACAAAGCCGACGACGATGCCAACGATGCTATATGGATGAAATCAATTTGGTATGAACAGTTTGAAATCCCTGACAGGCCAGTACCTGCAAAACACCCTGCCTATGATAAGTTCCCCGTCAATCGGTCCCCACAAACTGCTGTCCTCACTCTCGTTCCTGTTATCACCAAGAAGGAAATAGCCGTTTTCCCCTGTTTCAACTTCCAGGGCGTAGGCGGTTTCATCTTTCAGGTAGGGCTCGTCAAGTTTTTCGCCGTTGACAAAAACGTCGCCTTCTTTTATTTCAACGGTCTCGTACGGCAGTCCTATTATCCTTTTTGTCAGTTTCTCCTTCTGCCCGGCCGGAGCTTGCAGAACTACGATGTCGTATCTTTTCAGTTGGTCTTTTTTTACGGTTGCAATCCTGTCGCCAGCGACAAGCGTCGGGTCCATCGAAGTGGATACTATCTCAAAAAACCGCACCTCTTTTATCCCGAAAACATACCCGACAAAAAACACAAATGCAAGAAAAACCAGGTTGCGTATAAGTCTTATCATACCCATTATTCTAATCTCCGCTCACAGATAAGTCAACCTCTTTTTTGACAGCGGGGGCATAATGTAATAGAATTTTCGCAGAAAAAACTATCACCATTACGCCCCCTCATCCCGACCTTCTCCCCAAAAGGGGAAGATGAGGGATAAAGGAGAACCATGGCGGAGAAAAACGTTGTCTGTCTGGGAATAGTCGTCGGCGATTTTCTTGTCAAGCCCTTTGAAAAAATGCCTGAAAAAGGCAAGCTGGTTCTTGCCGGCAGAACCGAACTGCATATCGGCGGTTGCGCCTCAAACACCGGGGTGGTGCTGAAAAAACTGGGCGTTGAGACCGCAGTCATAGGGAAGGTGGGAAGGGACAACCTCGGCAAGTTCGTTCTCGCAAAACTCAAAGAAGAAGGGCTGGATGTTTCCGGAATGATGACAAGCGAAAAGACAAACACTTCCGGCACCGCGGTTTTCATCCACCCGGACGGCGAACGTTCCTTTATCCATTCTGTGGGGGCAAACGCCGAAATGAAACTGGCGGAGATAGACTTTGGCTTCATAAAAAAATTCTCAATCCTTCACGTTGCCGGAGCGCTGCTAATGCCCGGTTTCGACGGGGACCCGCTTGCCGAGACGCTCAAAAGAGCAAAGACGGCAGGCGTTACAACCTGTCTCGATACCGCATGGGATTCCACGGGAAAATGGATGTCTCTCATTGAAAAATCCCTTCCTTACGTGGATTATTTCCTGCCGAGCATCGAGGAAGCGCGGATGCTCACGGGCAAACATGCGCCTGAAGACGTTGCCGCATTCCTGCTGTCAAAAGGCGTCGGGAACGCAGGCCTGAAGATGGGAAAAGAAGGGTCGTTCATAATGAACAACTCCGAGAAGCATTTTTTCAAGGCGCTCGACATAGACGTGGTTGACACCACCGGTTGCGGCGACGCATACGCGGCAGGCTTCATAGCCGGACTCGCAAAAAATTTCTCTTTTGAAAAATGCGGCCTGCTTGCAAACCTTACGGGGACAAAAACAGCCACCTCGATAGGCACTACCTCCGGTATTTCCTCTTACGAAAATACCGTTGAGTTCGGCAAAAAATTCGGATACGCCTTTTAGCATGCCCAAACCTTGACATATCAAAAAGTAAGAGGGTATAACTCTCTTATTGAAAAAAAGGCAGGCAAAAGGTTATATGGCGAAAGAGTTCATTACATCCTCTCAGTTGGATACCATCACGGCAAAACTTGATATCACGGAAGTGGTATCGGAATATGTTTCCCTGAAAAAAACAGGGAAGAATTTCAAGGCGCTGTGCCCTTTTCATGAAGAAAAAACTCCTTCCTTCGTAGTTAATCCCGAGAAACAGATATTCCACTGCTTTGGATGCGGAATCGGCGGCAACGCGATAAAGTTCATAATGACCGCCGAAAAGGTATCGTTCCCGCAAGCGGTCATGCTTGCGGCAAAAAAAGCAGGGATAAAAATAAACGTTGCCGGATATGCGCCTGAAGACGACGAAAAACGGGAAAAACTCATCAGGGCAAACGAGTTCGCCGCGGAATGTTACAAGAATGCCCTGTTTTCCCAACAGGGAAAAAGGGCGATGGACTACCTATTTGAAAGGAACTTCGCCGAAAAAGAAATAAGCCGGTTTTCTCTCGGGTTCGCCCCGAATTCAAGAGACTGCCTGCAAAAAAAAATCAGCGAGAAAAATCTTGATAAAGCCGATTTTATGAAGGCGGGGCTTCTGAACGAAAGCGGCGTTGACATATTCAGGAACAGGATAATGTTCCCCATATTCGATTTCAGGGGGAAAATCGCGGGATTCGGCGGAAGGGCGCTGGACGATGAAACTCTCCCCAAGTACCTGAACACCGGAGAAAATGCCGTATTCAACAAGAGCAGACTTCTATACGGCTTCAACTGGGCGAAAGATGCCGTAAAACAGAAAAACTTCGTCATGCTGGTCGAGGGATACTTCGACGTTTTAAAACTGCACTCCAGCGGGATTGAAAACTGCGCGGCGCCCATGGGCACCTCGCTGACTGATTCTCAACTGCATTTTCTGAAGCGGTTTACCGACAAAATGCTTCTTCTTTTCGATTCCGACGAGGCAGGGATAAAGGCAAGTTTGAGGAATCTTGAAAGCGTTCTCGCCATGGGGTTTGAGACCAAGATATGCCTTCTTCCCGCAAACTTCGACCCCGACGGTTTCATCGACGAGTACGGAATTGACGCATTCAAAAACATCCTGGGACAGTCAAAGGGATTCCTTGAATTTGTCCTGAACGCCGAATCGCAGAGAAACGACATAAACACTCCCAGGGGAAAATCCGCCGCCGCAAGGGAAACACTCAAATTCATATCGGTAATCCCCGACGAGATTGAAAAAGCGGAACACTTAAAAATACTTGCGGAAAAACTCGGACTGAAGGAAAGCATGCTTGAAAACTATCTCGGCGACATGGAAAGGGCGAAAAGGGAACCCGCCGCAATTCCTGAAAAAAAGCCGCCGGCAGTAAACGATTCGGCGGAAAACATGCTGATAGGCCTCTTATTGTCTGAAAACGGATTCTGGAACCAGCTTGCGGAATGGAAAGGCATGTTGACCCAAAGGATGGAACTTGTCGCCGCTACCTCCCGACAACTTCTGGCAAATAACGTAACCATCACCCCCGTAAATCTTATCAACAACGTGGATGCGGAAACCGGTAACTGGATTTCAGGCGCTTCGCTGAAAAGCAGTTCGCCGCTTCTCGAAGACAGAAAACAGCAGATTTTCCGGGACTGCCTGAACAAAATTCACAAGTCCTGCATATGCCGGCAGGTGGAAGAAATAAAACGCGCTATAGCGGCAAAGAAAGACAGCGGCATTCCGTATAACGAAGAGCTGGAAAAAATCCAGACTCTATTATTCGAACTGAAAAAGGACGGCTGAAAATGGGTAAAAGCAAGGTCAAAAAGAACGCTCATCTGTCAAAAAAAGAAAAGAACGAAAAAATAGGTGAAATTATAGCGCTGGGGAAAAAGAAGAAACACCTGTCGTGGGACGAGATTAACGACATCCTTCCCATGGACCTGACCAACCAGGACGAAATCATTGAACTTTTTGATGAACTGGAATCGTGGGACATCAACATCGACGAAGAAGAGCCCTTCCCCGTAGAAAAGGAAAAAAAGATAGACACCGACGAGGCGCGCAATCCCCTGCGCTCATACCTGAAGGGCGCCGGCACTTACTCTCTTTTAACGCATGAAGAAGAAGTATTCATAGCAAAGGGCATTGAAACCTCGAAAAAGAAAATGCAGCAGATGCAGAAGAGCAGGTCCGCAAACAAGAGATACTACGACAGATGCGAGATTGAACTCTTCGAACTGCGGTCGCGGCTGATAAGTTCCAACCTGCGCCTTGTAATAAACATCGCAAAAAGGTACAGCAACCCGAAACTTTCGATACTCGACCTCATACAAGAAGGCAACATCGGGCTGATGAAGGCGGTGGAGAAGTTCAAATACAAAACAGGGTTCAAGTTCAGCACTTACGCAACCTGGTGGATAAGGCAGGCGATAACAAGGGCGATAGCAGACCATTCCGCAACCATAAGAATACCCGTCCACATGATTGAAAAAATTAACAAGGTGAAAAAAATCGAGGCGCACCTTTCGCAGTCGAAAAACGACGAGCCGACAACCGAAGACATAGCCAAAAAGATGCACCTGTCGGTCAACAAGGTGAAGACGATAAAAAAGTCCATGCGTCCGGACCCGATATCTCTCGACATGCCCGTAGGCGACGAGGAACGGACGACCATCGGAGATTTCATAGAAGACATAGAAAATCCCGACCCGCTCAAACATGCAAAGCATTCGCTCTTACGGGAAGAACTGGAGAAGGCGCTGCTGATTCTCGACGAGCGCGAGGAAAAGATAATACGGCTGAGATTCGGACTGGATGAGGAAGGATACCCGCGGACGCTCGAGGAGGTCGGTAATTCATTCCAGTTGACCAGAGAGAGGATACGGCAGATAGAAGCGAAGGCGGTGCAAAAACTGAAACATTCCTGCCGAAGCGAGAAACTGAAGTTGTTTATGGACGGGGTATTCGAGGGCACCCTCACCAGATAAATATTTATTATGTGGGAGGCATCTCCTGATGCCGATAATTGTCGAAGTCCTTTGAACTCTCCCACAACATCTATGGGATGAAATCAATCCGGTTACAGCCAGCCCTGGAGTTTTGCCAACAGTCTGGTATATTCAATGAAATTCGGCCAGGAAATGTCAGGCGGCACCCCGTGGTCGCAGGCCGGTATGTAGCCGCCGTCCTTAAGAAGGGGAGGAACAACCCTGTATATTTCATCTTCCAGCGCCTTGCCGCCTTTTGCTATCAGACGCTTGTCTATACCGCCGCATAAACCCATCTTCTTGCCGTAGCGCTTTCTGATTTGCACCGGGTCGTTGCCCGCGGCAATCTCTATGGGTATACAGCAGTTGATGCCGGATTCTATCCACAGGGGTATCAACTCTCCTATGTAGCCATCAGAATCAAGCATTACCACCCTGCATCCGCTTTCCTTCAGAATCTCCGACCACGCACTCCACACAGGCATGAGATACTTTCTTACCATGGCGGGTGAAATCATGCTTTTCACCTTGTATGCCATATCCTCGTTGATGATTATCGAGTCGTAGGACACATGTCCCTTTATCCTGCGCAGTACCGAAAGCACAAAATTCTTCCAGAAATCAATCATCTCCATCACGAAATCCTGGTCGGTTGCCATGAACATGCACAGGTTTTCAAACCCGCACCAGTCCCGCAACTGCCAGAACGGACCGGAAATTCCCGTTGCCAAAACATAATCCCTGTCGCGCAGTTTCGCTCCAATTTCTTCCAGGTTGGACGGAACCCTTGACGGGTCGTTCGCATCATACCGCTTTTTCATTGATTCCCAGTCTTTTACGTTCTCAACCGGAAACTTCAGATATTTCCTTGTAACGAAATCCTTTGCCCTGCGCAGGTAGGTAACGTCAAAGTTATCCGCAATCTCCACAATTGTCCCTTTTACGTCCTGTACAACGTAGTGCCCGTCCTTATGTTCCAGCACCTTCTCCTCAAACTCCGGGAGCATGGTATATGAGACCTTGAAATCCACCCGTTCAGACTGCGACTCATCAACCCGGAAGCCCAGTTCCTTGTCAAAAAGGTATTCATGCCAGTTGACATCCGCCGGCAGTCCCTCCTGCCTCCACCTCTTAAGCGTTGACTCCCTCGGACCGCCCGGTGAGAAAAACACCTTATCCACCTCTTCAAATAAAAGGCTTTTCACATATCTTTCTCTCGCATTCATCTCTTATGCTCCTTTACTCCGAACCTCTTTAAAAGCCGCGATTCGAGTTTAGGGATTCGGAAACGCCATCCCCATTTCTTCAAGTATTGCCATTGCGGCGGCACGCGGGTCGGGGGCATTTTTTACAGGCCTGCCCACAACAAGATAATCCGCACCCGCACGTATCGCATCTGCCGGCGTCGCAATCCGCTTCTGTCCGTCAACAGATGCTCCGGCCGGACGCACCCCGGGAGTAACGACAAGCAATTTTCCGCCTGTTTCTTTTTTGATTATCGACGCTTCCCTGCCGGACGCGATAACTCCGTCACACCCGCATTCGCAAGCAATTTTCGCCCTGCGGACAACAACTTCTTCTGGAGACAGGTTTATTCCCGCTTCCTTTAAATCCGAGGCGGATACACTCGTCAGGAGAGTAACTGCAAGAATCTTCATACCGCTGCCGCCTTTTCCTTCAACCGCGGCATTCATCACCTGCCGGTCGGCATGCACCGTCAGGAAATCCACACCGAGGCCTGCGGCCTGTTTGACCGCATCCCGCACCGTATCTCCTATATCGAAATACTTAAGGTCGAGAAATACTTTTTTGCCTCTTTTTGCCAGCGACGAGACAAATCCGGCGCCGGTAAGGGTATGCAGAATAATTCCCACCTTGAAAAAACTGACAACCCCGTCCAGCCGGGCTACAAATTCTTCCGCCTCCCGCACGGTAGCGGTATCCAGCGCAAAAATCAGCCTGTCTTTCGGGTCGATGTTTTCCATATGCCTCACAACCGGGATTCAATCAGGGATGCGACGGATTCCGGGTCCATCCCCTCCCGCTTAAACAGGTAATCCGGTTCGCCGGAACTGCCGTACTGCGTAACTCCCAGCCTGAAGAATTTTCCGGCGTATTTTTTTTCAAGGAGATACCTCCCCGCGGTCATGCCCAGCCCGGTATCAACGTGGTGGTCTTCAAGTGTCACGATAAGCCCGGACGCAACCGCTTTCTCCATCGCCTTTTCATCTATTTCGAGAGGGCAGGATGCGTTTATGACTCCAACGCTTATCCCCTTTTCTTTCAGTATCTCCGCCGCCTTCAGGGCGCGGGGAACCATGCACCCCATGGTGATGAGATATCCCTTCTCGCCTTCCCTTAAAATGTCCGCCCTTCCATACTCAAACTCGTAGTTTTCGTCAAAATACACCTCTCCGTCTTCCTCTCGCGTCACCACCGGCACCTTCGACCTGCCCATGCCCACAAACCAGTTGCCGGGCTGTCCCGCAACGGACCTTATCACCCGGTCGGTCTGGTTAGGGTCGGCAGGTATGACAATCCTGAACCCGAACAGATTTCTTAACGTACCAACGTAGTCAATGCACTGGTGGGTTTTACCATCTTCTCCCACGTCCAGTCCTATGTGCGTGCAGACCAGTTTCAGGTTGCTGTAGTTCTGGTCGTTCAGGCGCGCCTGGTTGAACGTCTCATCCACTCCGAATACCCCGAAATCGGAGAAAAAACTGATTACCTTGTCAGTCGATGCCGCACCTGCCATCGTGGCGGCATTATGCTCTTGCACGCCGACCTGAAAGAAGTTTCCCGGGAACTCTTTCGCGAAAATGTCCGTCTTGACAGAGGTTGCAAGGTCGCAGTCGAAAACCGCAAACGGAAAATCCTTTTTATCGACGTTGGCCTTTGCGACCTCCATGAGCGCTTTCCCGTAGGCACTGCGGTTGTCCGTCTTTTCTTCCTTTTTGTACACCGCCGGCATGCCTTTTTTCAATTGGGGGTTAAAATAAAACTTCCTTTCCGGATAAGACCATTTCTGCTGGCGCAGTTTTCTGTATTTATCCAGCGCCGGCGGCAGTCCGAGTTCCTCCATCGCCTTGTTGTACGCCTGTTCGTCAAGAGTCTTGCCGTGATACTTGTACTCATGCTCCATGAACGATACGCCCTTGCCGAGAACCGTATTTGCTATAATGCACACCGGCTTGTCCATCGCTGTGGATTTCTTGACCGCATCATAGAGTTCGCTGAAATCATGGCCGTCTACCTCGAGCGTCTCCCAGCCGTCGGACTTATAGTTTGCGCATATCCGGCAGGGCATGATGTCGCTGGTCTTTCCGCTTATCTGTATGTTGTTGTTATCCACTATGACGGTGATGTTGTTCATGCCGTACTTGGACGCAAACCTTCTCGCCTCGGCTATCTGCCCTTTTGTATGCTCCCCGTCGCTGGTCAGCACGAAAATATGCGTATCCCTGCCGTGGAGTTTGTCCGCGAGCGCAAACCCGCAACCGGCGGAAAGCCCCTGTCCCAGGTTGCCGGTGCCCCACTCCACGCCCGGCACCTTCCTTACCACATGTCCCTCGAATATGCTTCCCGAAAGGCGGAACGTCGCCACTGCCATATCGACGTCGAAAAATCCCAGCCTGCCCATTGCCGCATAGACTCCGGGGGAGGTATGCCCGTGGCTTACCACAATCTTATCCCTTGCAGGGTCGTCCACCCTGTCCGGAGCGATATTCGCATATGAAAAAACCGTCAGGTACATGTCCAGAGAAGACATAGAGCCGCCCGGATGCCCGGAGTTTGAAATAGTTGTCATCGTCAGGATGTCGCCTTTGCACAGCCTGCTGAGTTCTTGCAGTTTTGAAATCTCGCTGTTGTCCAGCCGTTCTTTTTCAAATCTTCCCATTATTATTTCCTCCATATTTTTGTTAAATTCAAGTTTTACATTATAGCACATAAATTCTAAAATTATATCACCTCTTGACACATGCATATAAAACATGCATAATAATACATATGAGAACTACACTGATAATTGACGACGAACTTATTGACAGGGCAAGGAAACTTACGGGGATAGAAGAAAAAACGCATCTTGTGCATAAGGGACTGTATGCGCTTATTGAGAGAGAATCCGCCAGGCGGCTTGCGCTCATGGAAGGCTCTATGCCGTACCTGAAAGTTCCTGCCCGCAAAAGGCCGGCCCGGACCAAAAAATGAATATCCTTGCGGATACTTCTGTCTGGGTGGAGCACTTCAGGGGTTCTTCCGGCAGGCTTGCCGGATTGCTGGAAGAAGGGCTGATTGTCATTCATCCGGTAATAATCGGCGAACTGGCAACCGGCAACCTTCGGAAAAGAGAAGAAACTCTGCAATTCCTTTTAACCTTGCCGCGCGCGGAAACCGCGGATTTCGAAGAATGTCTTGACTTTGCAGCGCATCACCGCCTTTACGGCTGCGGCATAGGATGGAGCGATATCCAGTTGCTGGCATCCGCGAAACTGTCAGGATGTCTCCTGTGGACCTGCGACAGGCGTTTGCACGGCGCCGCACACTCCCTCAACCTTTCCTTTCCCCTGTAACTATTATATGCTGTTTCTTAGGGAAAAGTTCCTTCACAAAAAACGCTATTGCATATCATCAGACCTTTTACTTTTTCTTTTTGGCCATAAGCAAAAACCATTGGTCTCGTAAAGAGACTTCTGAAAAACTCCCCCGGTTGTCATTGCGAGGGAACGATTTGTGCGACCGCGGCAATCCCTATCGTCGAGAAACCGAGATTGCTTCACTTCGTTCGCAATGACAAGGTGGGTACGGAGAGACTTTTTCAGAGGTCTCGTAAATTGGACTTGACAGAAAAAAAAGATGGTATATAATATATACAGATATGAACAGTCATAAACAATTTTTCGTAAACCGCAACAGTCCTGTTCCGATGTACATCCAGTTAAAGGACATCGTCAAGAAACAAATTGCGGAGGGGGTATTCAAACCCGACATGCCCCTGCCTTCTGAAAGGGAACTTTGCACTATTTACAAAATCAGTCACATAACAGTCAGGCAGGCGCTTGTTGAACTTACAAAAGAAGGCATCCTTTTCCGTGTACCGGGAAGAGGCACGTACATAAAAGACGGTAATCATATGCCTGGCAATACCATGTCAATTCTCCCTTTGGGCATAGTTATCCCTGATATAGGAGGATCTCAAACATCACCGTTTGTCTCGGATTTGTTACTGGGAATCAAGTCCATCAGCACAAAATACAACTATCCAATTATGCTTTATACGGAGAACGAGAGCAACTACCTTGTTGATATGGAAGCAGGCAGATTACAGGGACTCATATTGACCGACCCGATGAGCAAAGACACAAGAATCGCAATGATACAAAATAAAAACATTCCTCTTGTCGTAATAGGAAAGACCAACATACCGGGAATTAAAAGCGTTGACAGTAATAACGTATGGATAGGATACACCCTCACTTCACATATTATAGATTCCGGATACGGCAAAATAGGATTCATAAACGGCCCTTTGCATTTCACCGTAAGCGATGACCGGTTGGAAGGATATATAAAAGCCTTGGATGAAAACAAAATTCCTTTTGACGAATCTATTGTTAGGTATGGTCCGTTCTCCGAAGAAGATGGTTATAAAAATGCACGTCTTCTGCTTGAAAAGAACGTTAACGCTATCTTATGCGCAGATGATTTTATTGCATTGGGAGCACTAAGAGCAACAAAAGAATCCGGATTGAAAATACCGGAAGAGATAGGGCTGGCAGGATGTAACAACTCTCCTTTTACCTGCCACATTCACCCTGCCCTGTCCACGATTGACATATTCCCCCATTTAATAGGGCAGGCAGCAGCGGAAAAACTTATCAAGGTAATTGAAGGCAAAAAAACTGAAGAGCGAACAACAATCAAAGGCAAATTCATAAAAAGGGAATCAACCGATAAAAATGCAGGGGGTGATAAAAAACAAAATAAAGATAAAGAAAAAGAATTGGTAGCATGAATCTGCAGACAAATTCAGAAAAAAGGAGGAACGATAAATGCGCAAAAAGAAAAAAAACAAATTGGCCGGCTTTACCTTGATAGAGCTATTAGTTGTGGTAGCGATAATAGCGATACTGGCAGCGATGCTCCTTCCGGCACTTTCTCAGGCAAGGGAACGGGCACGACAGGCAAAATGCACAGGCAACTTGAAACAAATAGGGCTGGCTTTTCTTATGTACGCTCAGGATTACGGAGAGTATCTGCCTCCGCTGTTTTATCAGAACGGCTCTGCCTATATCGGTTATCCCAAAATTCTCTCCAATACCGGACATCTTCAATATCCGGATACATATTTCGGC
>CAYPTS010000004.1:0-36616 GCA_964413825.1 uncultured bacterium | reverse complement strand
CCACGGCACAGTATGGGCGGAAACATTTGCTTCTATGACGGTCATGTAGGCTGGATTAAGTATGCCGATGGTGCAACGAATGCGAATGATTTATTCGGACATAACGGCTGGTAAATCAAAAAAAACGGTACTATCATGCCTATCAAAAAAATTGCTATTACGGGTATTTTTTTGCTTGCCGGATTTTGCATAAACGGTTTCTCCGAGACAAAAATCGGTATTTTTCGATATGGCGCCGGCGCGGCAGGAATGTACGATGCTCTGAAAAAAGAAGGCACGCTGGCAGTCACTATACTGGAGGACATTGACGAAAAGGAGTTATTTAAATACGACGCTGTGATTATTGGAAGTATGAAAGGAATTCCCGCAGGCAAGAACTGGCGGTATGCACTTATAACATACGTGCGGGCTGGCGGCGGACTGATGCTGAATCATGATACCGTGGGATACCGCGGATGGGATGACGACCCATTGTTTCCAGAGATTGCAAGAGGTGTCGACCGTTCCGAAACACACATACTGACCGTTTTAGAAGATACTGAATCGCTCACAACCGGACTGCCGGATCAGTTTTCACATGCCTATTATGACCATATTGTCCTGGAGAAAGGGCCTGCCGGCAAAATTATAGTAACTGAAAAAAACGGAAAGCCTGTCGTCATTGCAGGGAAACAGGGAAATGGCAAAGTTGTCGCCAACGGTATGGTGACAGGTTTCGGTATCCCGGGCGTACGGGTGGAAGAGGAAAGATCTCCGGAGGGTGATGAAAAAAAATTCCTTGCTAATGTGGTTCAATGGCTTTCCTCAGAACGTATCTCCGCTCTTGATAAAAGCATCCTCAATTCCAGGTTGAATGAAATACGCCCGATTGTTCAATCTGAAAAGAATAAGCGGACCCCGCGCATCCAAGAAAATTCAACATCTTGGTATAGCCCTGATACGGTCTACAGCCTCGGGTTTACTCCGAAACCCGTTTGCGAACTTGAAGGCAAAGTTTTTCTTTTTGTGACCTATTGGGAGCAGAACCGTTCATTTTATTCTTACACGAAACTGAAAACCGCTCTCGAAGAATACAGACGAATGGGAGTGACGGACATCTGTATTGAACAGAAAGAAGGCTCAACAGTTGCACACAGTACAAAAGTAGCCGGCGTTTCAGAACATTGGTATACAGGCAAGTTCAAATCCTTGGGCATGGACCCGCTGGAAACCTTTCTAAAAGCCTCAAAAGAGGTTGGTCTTGACATCTGGATAATAGACCATATCGGGCCAGTCAGCAACCTGGAATGGGCGGCAAAAAACAGTCAGGGCAAACCATATGCCTACGGCTCATGGAAAACTATTGAGGATGTATTGAGCCCGGAGTGGCTTCGCACTCAGGAAGCAGTATACAAGGAATATTCGGAGTATAAAAAGAAATATCCGAATTTCCAGGGTATTTACTACGACGAACTGAGATTTAACATGGTCGATTTTCATGAGGATGACATAGGCAGGATAGAGAAATTCTGCTACGATAAATTCGGAGAGCCGCCACCGAAAGGATACTATCAAAAGAAACTCGCATCTGGCAGAAACTGGATAGACGCATCGGACAAGTGGTGGAGAAGATATGTTCTTTTCAAACAGAAGGTAAATACTGAATATGAACGCAGTTTAACGGAAATATGCCGCAAATACGGACTTAAGAGAATATTAGAGGTCCCATACGGAGTTGACAGAGACGGATGGATGAAAGGCGTAGATTCGGACGCATTGAAAGATATTGACGCTGATTACTACTTTACAAGCAGGAGTTCGCCTTATCTTTTCTTCCCGCGTTTTATGACCGGTGCGCACGAATGGTCACGATGGGGATATACGTTTACCCACTGTCTTACCGGCCGAGATGAGTTTGCTTTCAGTTCACTATGTATCAGGAAACCAATGATGCATGCCAATCCGAGGGCGGTGGACTGCTATTCCTATCACTTCAGAAACACGAAAGAATGGCATGGTGCAAATCCACCAAGCAAAACAGCAGTAGTTTTCAGCCCGTATTCAACGGCAATTTTCCAGTCTGCGGACATGTCTTTGATACAGCATCAGAGGAATTTGGAGAAATGTATACAGAGATACAGAGATACAACTGCCATACCTATCGCCGCAACCGAGCACTACAAGAATTTTGACGTGCTCATAGGCTCTTTCGATTCCTTCAGATATCTTTCCCCTGACATTCTAATGGCGCTTAATAAATTCGCAGAGGAAGGCGGTACAATTATTTCTCTGGGGGGACGTTTCTCAACCGCCAGGCAAGATTTAACCGAAGAGAATGATAGCACGGCTTTTTTCACAGGTATGAAAACGACGGGTAAAAGGGTCTTTACCGAATCGGTTCAAGTGGACGATACCAAAATCCTTTTCCCTCCGAGGGAAATATATAGCGTTGAAGTTGTGGACGAGATGACACACATCATGGCTGTTTTTCCGGAGAATCACAGTCCGGCGATTACGGAACGTCAAGTTGGAAAAGGGCAGGTTATTACCATTCTTGTTGATCCGACAGAGAACGAAACGTTGGGCAAATTACTGGTACAAACTGTCAACAGATTTTCCGCGCCGCTTGTAACCATAGAAAGTTCTCTTTCCATTGTCAAGGTTTTAACGAAAAACGGTGCGGTAGCAATCGGACTTTATGACAATCAGGATGATTTAAAAAAAACACCTCAATACCCTGCAAAAGTGAACCTGAAAGTGGATATGAAGGACGCATCGACAAATAAATTCAGAGTTATCATTTCCAATCTGGACAAACAGCAGGAATTGCCACCGCCGGGAGATTACTGGGGAGAGTCGTTCTGGACAAAAGAGCAGTTGAAAAACGGAATCACCTTTGCAGTTCCGAAAAACAACCTTCTTTCCCTGCAACTCCCGGATGATTCGGGTCTTGGCGAAAGCGTTTTTGACAAGGCTGACATGCAGCGTTTTGAGAACAATCTGCGTACGAGATGGTCAAAGCAGACGTTTCTCCGTTCTTATGAACACGCAATAGTTATTATTAAACCAACTGATTGAACTTGTATAAGGATGTCATCATGACAAACAGCCAACCTGCATTGACTCCTCCCATGGGATGGAATAGTTGGCGGGCATTCGGCGATAATCCGCTCGGCGAGAAAGTTAGCGAACGGAACATATGCGAAACAGCAGACATCCTGGTTGCCATGGGCTATAAAGATGCCGGTTATCAGTATGTAGTAATTGATGACCACTGGCACGGGGGGAGGGATAAAAGCGGTGTCCTGTATCCACATCCTAAAAGATTCCCCAACGGGATGAAAGCAATTGCCGACTATGTCCACGGCAAAGGACTGAAATTCGGAATTTATTCTGACGCGGGCAACAAAACATGCGGCGGAGAACCCGGCAGTTACGGATACGAAGAACAAGATGCAAAAACATTCGCCTCATGGGGAGTGGATTTTCTGAAATATGACTATTGTTATGCGCCGGAGAATTACAAAACGGCCATCCGCAGATACAAAAAGATGGGAGATGCTTTAAGAAAAACGGGAAGACCTATTGTATACAGCATATGCGAGTGGGGAGAGCGGTCGCCGTGGCTGTGGGGAGCGGCCTGCGGAGGTTATATGTGGCGCGTATCGTTTGACCTCGGTGCTAGGTGGGATACGCCGCAAAATAGCAACCGGGGCATCGGCATTCTGACGGCAATTGACCGGATGACGGGACTGGAACGGTTCGCCGGACCAGGGAACTGGAACGACCCTGATATGCTCAACGTGGGGTTTTCCAGACGGGGAGAAAAATGTACGGATGTGGAATGGCGAAGTCACGTGAGTATGTGGAGCATGCTTGCAGCGCCACTGATAATAGGTTCCGACATCCGACATTTGAACGAGAAAACGCGCTCTATTCTGCTCAATACCGAAGTAATCGCAGTTGACCAGGATTCCAAAGGTATGCAGGGCATACGCATATGCCGGACAGGACAATCTGAAATATGGAGAAAGAATCTGACAGGCGGTAGAATAGCAGTAGCGTTTTTCAATCGCGGCGAGGCGCCGGCAAAGATTACGGCCACCCGCGACGAGTTGGAGATACCTCCAGATATGACAATAAAAATCCGCGAGCTATGGAAACATGAAGAACTGGGATTTATGGAGGACAGGTTTACCGCGGATACAGCACCCCATGAAGTTATCATGGTGATACTGACACCAAACGTCACAATCCGAAATAAGGGAAAGGAGTCAAAATGAAACTGGCGAATATGGCATGGGAATTATTATTCTGCACATGTTTTGCCGTCCTTACCGCACATGCGGAGGATACAAAAACGGATTTTCTGTTTCAATGCCATTTTAACGGAGACTTTAAAGACATCCAGCATAAGACAGTTCCACGCCAAGTGTATGGCAAACCGGTTTTTGTGGACGGAACAGCCAATACCATGGGTGTTTTTCTTGAAAAGAACGCCGCACTTATATATCCGATTGAGAAAAACTTTAATATGGAGGAAGGGACCGTTTCTTTCTGGATAAAACCGTCCGGATGGAGCGTGAATACAAATGGCGAAAAAAGAGACAGAACGTTTTTCACAATTAGACCCAAAGGAACGCACTATAATAAAAACCTGTTTGTGCTGGCAAAAAATATGTACGGACTATATTTCCTTATCAATGACAAGGACGGAAAGACGTCTTCCCTGCAACTCGGGCAGACCTTTTTAAAGGAGAACGAATGGGTTTTTATCGCAATAACATGGAAGATGAAGAGCAATGAGCTGTATGGGTATGTCAACGGCGTTTTAAAGGGGCGGAATTCCAACACGACAAAGACAGAAATACCTTTTGACATGAATGATGCAGGAGCGGAATTTAATATCGGCGGAAATCTGAATGCCGTGATGGATGAATTAATCATTGCCGACACTATGAAACCGGCGGAAGAGATTATGGCGATGTACAAAAAACCATTGCGAGAATATCATGAAGATTAAAAAACGTGCGCACATATGGAATATCTATGGTGAATCCGTACGGTTAACGTTCAATGAAAAGACTTTTTGTATAAACGCTATGACAAAAAGGAAAGTTTGGCAATCGGATGCGGCGGCAAAACCTGGTATAAAAGTCCTGATGGAAAAAGAAGAATGTTTTATACCGTTTGCGGAATTTCTGACAAAAACTGTCACAAAATATACAACAGGATACTACTGCGGAGTGAAGATAAACCTTAGGGATTGCATAGCCGGCGGCACCAAAGTTCCAGTGGTTTTGACACTTCTGGTTGCAGTGGAAAATAAACGCGAAGAGATTGTTTTTCATGTTATCCCTGATACAAATACAAACAATACAGTTACAGAGTGCCGATGGCCTCAGCCGTTCACTTTCACTGACAGAGGGAAAAACTGCTATTCTGTCGTACCTGACCACCAAGGAATGCTGCTTCCAAATGATTGGGAAACTGACGTTTCCCTTGAAGACGGAGGCAGATGTTTCAGCCGGGGACTTTACATGCAATGGTGGGGGCAGGTTACGAACGACACCGGATATATGGCGATATATGAAACGCCGTGGGATGCAGGGTGCATTTTCTCTCATCCGGCAGGAGGTCCTACGTCCATACACCCGGTTTGGTATGCTTCTCTCGGCCGGATGTGCTATAACCGGTCGGTTCGCTATATCTTTTTCAACAGTCAGTGCAATTATGCAACTATGGCAAAACGATACCGCCGCTATGTCAAAGAAACAGGAATTTTCAGGACGTTAAAAGAGAAGACCGTCGACAACCCCTTAATTAAGAAACTCATCGGTGCACCGATTATTCACACTTCTATTCTTTACCACTGTGTACAGGGAAGCAATCGATATAAAAAGAATCTGGCCCACCCGGAAAACAACCATGTTCTCACCTCATTCCATACCCGTATAAAACAATTGAAAAATTTAAAAAGGCGGGGATTGAGCAATGCTTATGTGCACCTGGACGGCTGGGGGAAAAGTGGCTATGATAATCTGGTACCGGATGTTTTTCCTCCATGTCCGGAAGCAGGAGGATGGAAAGGAATGAGCGATTTATCCAAGGTATGCAGAGAATTGGGGTACGTTTTTGCTATTCATGACCAATACCGCGATTATTATAAAGATGCAGATACATATAATGAAGAATTATCTATACGGAATGTTGAAGGCAATGTCCCGAAGATGTGTCATTGGGATGGCGGAGAACAGACTTTTCTGTGCGCACAATTTGCTTTAGGTTATGTTCAACGAAATATCACGGAAATTCTCAGGAACGGCATAGATTTACAGGGGGCGTATCTGGATGTTTTCACAGCGATAGTGCCTGATGAATGCTATCATCCAATGCACAGTATGACCAGGAGAGAATGTATAGAATACTGGAAAAGTTGTTTTAACTATATACGGTCCAAAGGGATGGTTGTCAGTTCGGAGGAACCTATAGATTGGGCTGTTCCCCATATTGACCTTGTCCATCATGCACCATATATGAACGGATACGGAATTCCAGTTCCGCTTTTTAATCTCGTATATCATGACTGCATTGTAACACCATGGTTTACGGAGAAGGCGACAAAACGAGTGGCCCCTTATTTTGGAAAAGATTCGGGTTTTTTGCATGGTCTACTCAATGGCGGTCCGGGTTATTTGACATGGAGTTATCCTGAAAACGTGGATTTGGATTTCTCCGAAGCAGAGATGGAACAATGTCGTATCATTTCCGGATTATTTCAGAAAGTGGGATACGAAGAGATGCTCTCGCATGAATTCCTGAAGGACGATTACCGCAAGCAACGTACCACATTCAGCAATGGAATCATTGTGGAAGTGGATTTTGATACAGACAATTACAGGATATTCTACAGATGAAAAACCCAACGACTGATAAATGCAGGGTTGTCTCCTGGTGGATAACATGGGAAGACTTAATCTATCCGGATAAAGGGATTGAAGAGAAAATTCTCCTAAGGGCAAAAGAATATAAGGATGCCGGAATAAATACCGCAATCATCTGCGGCGCCCATTTCAGGTGGGACCATATTTATATCTGGGACCGGCTTCACGAATTGTTGAAGTTCACCGCCGACGCGCTGCACAATCACGGAATAAAACTTTTTGACCACCATTCCGCAGTCCTTGTGCATCGTCCCAAAAATCTACAGGCAAAATGGAACATCTGGTGCAGAAACCGGCACCATGTCCCGCTTTATCCTTCCCGGGAAATCGCGAATAATATCACCTGCAACGGACACAAAATAAAAGACTTCCGCATGATAAACGTGAAAACCGGCAAGCCATGCTACGTTCCCGCTTATGAAGCGGAAATATTCTGTATGAACAACGAGAATTTCAGGAAAGCATACAGGTCTTATGTCAAAAGGTTATTGAGCGAAACGAGCATAGACGGACTAATGTGCGACGACGTTATTTACTACCCCGGCTGGGTCGCCTGCGGTTGTTCCTACTGCCGCAGGAAATATAAAAAACTGTATAGCCACACACTTCCCGATGCCATGGACGGAAAATTCTGGGGGAACATGGAATCTGACGCATTTCGTGACTGGATAGAAATGAGATATAACGACTCCGCGGATTTCCTTAATATGGTAAAAAAAGAAACGGGAAATAATTTTCCGCTCATGAGTTGTTGTTCGATAAACGCCGAAAAATATACGAACGTTGACGGGTTAAGTGCCTGCACCATGTCCAAAGCCCTGAACTGCTTCATGCTTGAAATGTGCGGGGAAATTAGGTCTTTCAAGAAAAACATTGTTGAAAGAATCCCTGACATAATGATTCAAAATGCAGTTGCCTCCCGGAAAAGCGCACCAAGCATAGGCATGGGCTATGCGCATTTTCCGGATAGTGCTTTCCTCATATGGGCTTTTAACAAACTGCTGGGGACAAGCACCTGGATATCAACGTTGAAAGGACGGCTGGGAATACCGGAAAAAGGCACAAAAACCCTGCCTGATGAATCCGGCATCGTCGGTGAAGGATACCATTTTGAAACGGCCTATCCGGAACTATTTAAAGGTGAAAGCGCGGCAAAAACAGCCCTATTTTTTTCTTTCGAGACGATGGCATTCTATGGAGACAGCGAAGATGATTACGTTTCGTCTTTTAGGAAAATCACTTCTGCAATGTTTATGAAAAACATACAGTTCGACGTGGTTGAAGACATCCCGTCCCCCGAGAAATATCCTGTCCTGATTTTATGCGACAGCAACTGCATGTCAAAAGAAGCGGCGAGGAAAACCATCGCTTATCTTAAAGGTGGAGGAACCGTCATAGCCAGCGGCCCTGTGGGACTGAGAGACGAACGCGGCCGCTCCGCGGAGAAGAATCTTCTGTCATATTTCGGCATAGATGCTGTGCTTAAGGAACCTGGGCGAAAAGTAGATATGAATACCTTCTTTGACATATGGCCCATACAAAGAAAAGTATTCAATGCCTGTTCCGGTAAATACGCCGGCCGGAAACTTCAACCCCATGAATGGCTGGAGATAGACCTCTGCAAAGGGCGATTCATCTGGCTCCCTGCCAGGTGCCTGAATGACAACACCGTAAAAGTGATGCGTAAAAAAACGGAACAAGAACAATCTGCAACAACTTTTTCCGTTGAATGTCCAGATGGCTGGTTTTACAAGACTTACAATGAAGGAGAAAATATGTTAATCTCCTTCTTCTCAAGCAATTTTACAGCAATACCTGACAGGCGTTTCAAAAATCAATTCACGGGACATTACCTCACAAGAGCTATCCGGTATAAAAAATCTAAAGGCCTTATCAGGATAACTACAGAATTTAAAAAGGGCATGCTCTACTCTCCGGATATCAAGAAGCCGAAGGAAGTCAAAACAAAAAACGGCATAATTTCCTTCTCTCTTGAAAATATTACCAGGTACTGTATCATTAAACTTACATGAAAAGAACCAACCTGTTTCCAAAGAGAGCCGTTCACCTTGACTTTCATACAATGCCGGGTATTGGCGATATCGGCAGGGATTTTCATGCCGGAAGGTTCGCCGGGACGCTGGCGGACGCCGGCGTGGATTACATTACCGTCTTTGCCCGGTGCAACCTCGGTTTCACATATTATCCTACCGACATAGGTACCCGGTACCCCGGCCTACATAGGGACTTACTCGGAAGCATGGTTTCAGCGTGTCACAAGCGAAACATACGGGTGGCAGCATATCTCAACGCAGGACTCGACCACGAACATGCGTTGCGGCACCGAGAATGGTGTAAGGTTGACAGAGAAGGCCGTATCTATAACCTTGAAAGCGACGGATGCTTCTTCCGCCGGATGTGTCTGAACACAAACTACCGCGGCCATATCCTGGCCATGATACGGGAAATTCTCGAACGTTACCCCGTAGACGGGCTTTTTCTCGACTGTATCAATTTCTCCCCGTGTTACGGCGTTGAATGCGTCGAGGGGATGCAGAATGCAGGACTAAATGCCTGCAACGAATCCGACGCAGAAAAGTTCTGCCGGCACATCACCGATTCATTCCGGACAGAAGTCGAAACACTGGTAAACAAGAAAAAAAAAGGAATAAACCTTTTCTTCAACGGCATGCCTTTCCGTAGTCAGCCGACACATATTGAGATAGAAGTTTTGCCACAGGGCGGCTGGGGATATGATTTTTTCCCGTCCGTCATCAGGTATGTACGAACTCTCGAAAAACCCTTTTTCACTATGACCGGCAGATTCCACGGCCACTGGGGAGATTTCTGCGGCCTGCGCCCCGAACATGCGCTGCTTTTTGACTGCTATAATTCCATAGCGAACGGCGGAACGTGTTCCATCGGCGACCATATGCATCCGCGGGGCAATCTTGAAAAACCTGTCTATGACCTGATAGAAAAAGTTTATCACCGTACTGCGTCTTTGGACCCGTGGACAGAAAAAGCCCGTCCGCTTACCGATATCCTTGTTGTGTACCCGGACATGAAGAACTTCTCCAATAACGAATCTTTCGATATGTCGCCTGTAGCCGGCGCCGCCCGAATGCTGACAGAATTGAAGTGCCAGTTCGACGTGGGTGATAACGAATCGTCAATGGAAGGGTACCGCATGGTCATTCTTCCGGATACCGTGCGCGTTGACGGCAGCCTGCAACGAAAACTGCAGAAGCACCTGTCGGGTGAAGGCACTCTTATAAGTTCCGCCTTCGCCGGACTGAAAGAAGGAAACGAAAAGTTCGCCCTTAAGGAATATAACCTGACTTATGAAGGCATAGAGAAATACAATCCCTCATTTTTCAAAGCAGATAATGCAATTTCAGCAGGAATCCAGGATATGCCGGTTAACATCTACAACTCCGGAATAGTGATGCACCCGGGTAAGGAAGCAAAGGTTCTGGCCGACCTCTGGAAACCGTATTTCAATTTCAATACCTGGAACTGGTCTCACTGGAACATGTATACTCCTCCGCAGGAAAAGATTGGCGCCGCTGTAATCCAGTCGGGAAACATCATTCACTTCGGATTTTCTCTCTTCAGAGGATATTTTGAACGCGCAGTTGTAGCACATAAAATACTACTTGGCAATTGCATAAAAAGACTGCTTCCAAAACCGCTGGTTCACGTTGAAAACATGCCTTCATTCGGACAGGTAACTGTCACAACCCAGACAGAAAGGACAATGGTTCATCTTCTTACGTATGTGCCGGAACTTCGGGGAAAACAGACCCAGATAATAGAAGAACCCATCGTGGTACACAACGTAAAGTTACACATGAGAATTGATACTCGGAAGATTTCACGGGTTTATCTTGCGCCATCAGTAAAATCACTGCCTTTCGATTGCAGGGACGGATATACAACCGTTATTGTGCCGGAAGTAACCGGCTACCAGATGGTAGTCTTTGAGGGATGAAAAATGCATAGTTATAGAAATACGGGGTTTTACAGGATAAATGTTTCGCCGCATACAGAAATCACAGAAAGGATTAAAATATTTCTTTGACATCGGCATACAGTTCAGACCAGACATTTTGTTTCAGACGGAATTTCGTTCCGTGATTATGCCCTGTCCGCGCATCAAAATCCACAAAAAAATTTCCTGATTCAATGCAGCATAAAAATTTCTCAAAGGAAAATCCAGACAATACAAAAAGATGTTTGTAAGCAAAAAGTTCCTGTTTTTTCTCGATTTTTGAATCCGCTATTACGTAAAAACAATTCTTTATCTTTTCTCCGACAGAATACTCCAAATCCCCAAAGCCCCAATAAGGTTCAGGATTGATGGGACCTAAACCTGCTCGTTTTTCAACTGATAGAAGCCACTCGTGAATTTCAGGATTTGATAAATCAACCTGTTTGGAATCAAATATAAATTTCAATTTTTTCTCTTTCCTGTCAACTGTTATTTTAAACCCGCGGTTGGTAAAACAAGTTGCACCTGTAGTTGAGCGAAAACTCATTTCAGACTCAGGATAAGTTAGCCCTGCTTTTTTATGAGGCCAACCATACTTAGGAAGGAGAACATTACTTACTATATGTGCACCCGTAGGTGAGGGTTCAATATGCTTTAACGTAATCAAAGACGACGAATGCAATCTTTGCCCCTTCAATTCCCATTCTCTCGCATTCGGTATCGGAAGATTGTTTTCAGATATTCCGAGAAGAACTTCCAGCGTATTGCCGACAGCCCCATCGTTTCTTGTATCCGGTGTCAATTTTACGCTTTTATGCCACCCTTGTGAGACAATATTTTTAATCTCTTCAATCAACTCGTTTTTTGTAAACAGTTTCATGCTTTTCCGTTTATTATGTTTTAATTTTCGGCGGTTTCCAAAAATCTAAAAGATATTCAAAGGTAACGCCCATGGTTATATAATTACTCGGCCATCCAAATATGCCGATATTGTTTACAATGTTAGTACGGTCCCAAATTATGATATTCCGCAATTCATAGCCCCGCTTCCGCAGTTCCTCAATTAACGCAACGTGAATCGTTATTCTGCTGTTGTCCCACCACATATCCGGAACGTTGATAACACAGTGCGCCTTCTCCCTGAGAAGAGGCAGCAATCCTTCGAAAATATCTCCCATGGCTGAAGCATATGCGTCTATAGACAATATCCCCAGGTCGCGCTCGTCTTGAGAATATTGTTCAATCTTGCCCAATTGAGCATTGTTTCTATCCCGCCTTGATTTATTTTTCCTCGGACGATTCAGAAGATTTGCGTATGGAGGGGACGTCCAGATTAAACTTACCGTGTCAGGAGCGAGATATTGTGGAATGTTTCTTGCGTCATCCTGAACGGCTATCTGTTTACAACAATTGAATAGATTACCATGTTTTTTTAGTCTTTCCTCACACAACTCAATATAATTTTTCTTAAGGTCAAAACCTGCTGCATTCCTGTCAAGGTCATTAGCCGCAATAAGAGATGTCCCGCTCCCGACAAAAGGGTCTAATACCAATTCTCCTTTGTGGGTAAAAAGTTCAATAACCTTTCTTGCAAGAGAGATGGGAAAAGTTGCCGGATGTAAGGATTTATCTCTTACGTCTCTTGATTCGTAAAAAAATTGCCAAACTCCGATTTGAGACTTCAGCCAATCCCTCGGCTTCATGCAATTTATGTGTGTAGGACCGCAGTTGCAAAGCCGCTTGCTACCGATTTTTAAAGATTGTCCATATAAAGAAGTGCCTTCAAAAATGGCCGAGGGATTAAGTTCTTCCTTGATTCTCTTTTTTTTCGCGTATATGTCACCGCTCTTTTTGGGATTTTTTTTCTTGTTTTGAATTTTCATGTTGTTTTTCAAATGTATCTATTTATTATATCACACAAAGATTTTTAAAAAAATGCGCCGTTACAACTTGCGGAGGAGGAGGCGGGCGCCTTCGGCGATGACGAAAACAGCAAGAACCACGAGGAAAATTGCGATGTTTCCGAGAAGAAAGTTTTTACTCTTGTAAAACCCCTGCGCCTGATACAAAAGAGCGGCTATTGTCGTCAGGAACATGAATGCCGCCGGGATAAAAGCCGTTTTTGAGAATTTTTTACCGCGCAGAAGGAACAGTCCCGCTACAAAGAGCGCTATGGCCGCCACAAGCTGGTTGGCCGCGCCGAAAACCGGCCAGATTTTCTGCCAGTTTCCTAAAGCAAGCCATCCGGCTGTCAGTACTACGACAAAGGTCGAAAAATGCCTGCTTTTAAAGATTTTTATGTTCCATGTATCCCCGAACAACTCCTGCGAAAGGTATCGGGTAATCCTGGTTGCGGTATCAAGCGTGGTAAGGACGAATGCGTTTATCATGACAATTGCCAGCATCTTTCCAATCGCAGGGTTGAAAATCTTTGAGGTTATCTGCCCGTAGCCCGCCGCAAACGTTCCTATCCAGTTGCCGGACGCCATCAGTTCGGGATAGTTCAAAGCGGAGCCGGCCTTGTTCCAGCAGAGTCCGGCGCATACGCACAAAAGCGCAAGTATTGAAAGCACGCCTTCGGTCAGCATCCCGCCGTAACCGATCTTTTTTGCGTCTCGCTCGTTTGTCAGTTGTTTTGAGGTGGTGCCGCTGGAAACAAGACTGTGAAATCCGCTTATCGCCCCGCAGGCAATAAGCACAAACATCATAGGCCAAAGCGTTCCTTTCTGCCCGGCGGAAAACGAGATGTAAGCCGGCGCGTTTATCTCCGGCCTGGCGGTTAAAAGTCCCGCGTATCCGATGACCAAACCGGCAACAAGAATGAAAGAAGACAGGTAGTCGCGCGGCTGGAGAAGAAAATGCACTGGTATGATGCTGGCGACAAAAGAATACACAAGGAGCGCGGCTATCCAGAATTGTAGCGCCCCTGCAGACGGAAAAGACAGCGGAAACCTGCCGCCGAGCACGAAAAGCGCCGACAGGAGTACCAGCGCGCCCATAGTTGCGTAAAGGTAGTGCCAGCGAAGACGGTATACGAAAAACCCGAAAACAATGGCTACAAGGATTAGCCCGAAAGAGGGTATGACAATCTCCGGTTCCTGCACTAAGGTGTTCGCCGTTACGGATGCAAAAACCGCCACCACGAGAATCAGCGTGAACCAGAGAAACAGGGAAAACACTATTTTACTCCTTCGCCCCATGACCGATTCGGTAATCTCGCCTATCGATTTACCCTTGTGCCGCAGGCTTAAAACCAGCGAAGCGAAGTCATGCACGCCCCCGAGCAGGATTGAACCGAAAATAATCCAGAGAGCCGCCGGCAGCCAGCCCCACAACATGCAGGCGATAACCGGACCCAGTATGGGACCCGCCCCGGAAATGGAGGCGAAGTGGTGGCCGAAAAGGATTGTCCAGTGTTTTGCAGGAACGTAATCAACACCATCCTGTTTTTCTGATACAGGGGTTTTTCTTTCGGGGGAAATATCCCAGAGTTTTTCAAGGAAACGCCCGTAAAAGCGGTATGCGATAACAAAAAGGATGAGAGAAACTCCCGCCAATAATAGAGAACCCATTGCCTATCCTTCACATTTTTTAAGAAGGACATCCCAACGTCTGTCAACTTCCTTCTGTATAATCTCCAAAAGTTCCTGGTTTTCCGGCTTGAAAAGATGGGCGAACCTTCTCTGCATCTTGAACCATTCCGCCACCGGTTTCTTCTCTTTGGGCTTGTAGGTAAGTTTGTACTTCCCCTCTACAACCTCGTAAAGAGGCCAGATGCAGGTTTCGGCGGCGACCCGTGAAATTTCCATCGTAAGATTGGGTTCATGCGGCCATCCGAGTCGGCACGGCGTCAGAACGTCTATGTAAGAAAATCCGTCAAAAGAGACTGCCTTTTCCACCTTGTTCACAAGGTCGTTCCATTTGCCCGGGATGGACGTTGCAACGTAAGGAATGTTGTGCGCAACCATTATCGAGGCAACATCCTTGGGAAACTGCACCTTGCCGGGAATCACCTTTCCGAGAGGCGAGGTTGTCGTATGGGCGGCTTTGGGCGTGGCGGAAGAGCGCTGGATGCCGGTGTTCATATACGCCTGGTTGTTACAGCAGACGTAGAGCATCTTGTGACCTCGCTCCGCGGCGCCGGAAAGCGACTGCAGGCCGATGTCATAGGTTCCCCCGTCGCCGCCGAACGCCACGAATACGGCGTCCTTGTCTATCTTCCCCTGTTTTTTGAGCGACCTGTACGCAGTCTCGACTCCGCTGACCGTCGCGGCCGAATTTTCAAAAGCGGTGTGCACCCACGGCACGTTCCACGCGGAATACGGGAAAATGGTACTTGCCACTTCCAGACATCCGGTTGCATTCCCCACGATAACCGGCTTGTCTATCGCAAGCATGACCATCCGCGCCACGATGCCCTCGCCGCAGCCGGCGCAAAGACGGTGGCCTGATACGAATTTTTCTTCTCTTTTCGCAAGTTGTTTTAAACTCGGCATTGTTTAATCCTCCTCTACTCCCTGCTTTCTTTCTGTGGGAAAGGTCTCCTGACCTTGACAAATCGGCATCGGGAGATGCCTCCCACAATATAAAGAGTTATTCCCTCACTCCGATATATTTTAAGGTGTATTCTTTCTTTCCTGTTTTCGCGGTTTTCAAAATTTCGTCAAAAATAAACCTGATGTCTTCGAGCGGAACATCCCTGCCGCCCAGACCGTAAATGTAGTCCTGCACGACAGGCCTTTTTTCCGGAAGGTCGTACAGAGCCGCGCATATCTCCGGATACAGCGGACCGGATACCGCGCTCATCCCTTCTGCCCTGTCCATGATGCCCACGGCATTGATGCCTGAAAGCGCTTCGGCGAGAAATTGCGCGGGAAACGGCCTGTAGACCCGCAGTTTCAAAAGCCCCACCTTCTTGCCTTCGGCGCGCATGGCGTCCACCACGTCTTTTGCGGTTCCCGCGGTTGAGCCCATTACAATTATTGCCGCTTCAGCATCCCGGAGTTTGTACTCCTCGAAAAAACCGTACTCCCTGCCGAACTGTTTTGCAAAAGCCTTTCCGATTTCAGGGATAACCTTCATTGCGTTAAACATCCCTTCCGCAGACTGACGCTTGTGCTCAAAGTAGTAGTCCTGCAGGTCGAGAGCTCCCAGCGTTATGGGTTTGCCGTCCTGCAGACTTTTTATAAGCACCGGACGTTCTGGCATTTCGCCTGCAAAACTCTGCACATCTTCATCGGACAGCATGTCGAGAGTCTCAAGGCAGTGGCTGAGGATAAAGCCGTCTGTTGTCGCCATCACCGGCAGTTTCACGTCCGGATGCTCGGCTATACGCACAGACTGGATTACATTGTCATACGCCTCCTGCACGTTTTCCGAAAAAATCTGTATCCAGCCGGAATCCCTCGCCCCCATGGTATCCGAATGGTCGCAGTGTATGTTTATGGGTGCCGAGAGCGCTCTGTTGACAACCGGCATGACTATCGGCAGGCGCAGTCCGGCCGCAATGTAAAGCATCTCCCACATTAGCGCCAGTCCCTGTGAAGACGTGCCTGTCATCGCCCGCGCTCCCGCGGAGCTGGCTCCTATGCAGGCGCTCATGGCGCTGTGTTCGCTTTCCACCGCCACGAATTCGGTTTTCACCAGCCCGTCGGCGACAAACTGCGAGAATATCTGTACCACCTCGGTGGCAGGCGTTATGGGGTAGGCGGCAACAACATCGGGATTTATCTGCCGCATTGCCTCGGCAAACGCCTCGTTACCTGTTTTCGCTGCTTTCATTTTGATTCTCCCTTGCCCCGCATCAGTTTGTCATTGCGAGCGTATTGTGCGCGGCAATCTACGAGATTGCGGAGCCTGTTCCGAGCCTGCCATTGAGATTGCTTCGTCATTTGAAGCATTCCTCGCAATGACAAGCGTGGGAAGCTCGCTCCCTCGCAATGACAAGCAATATCGGGTTATTGATTTTGCTTATCCGGTTCTTTATCTATTTTATCCTTGATTCTTTCAAGATTTCCCTTTAGCGTCTCAAGCGTTGATATAACCTGGTCTATCTTTTCCTGACTTGCCGCGACGTCCTTGAACAGAAACTGGTAGGAGCCAACTTCAGATTCCAGTTCGGTAATTTTTACACCTGCTTCAGACCTTTCCCTTGCGGTTTTTGCATAAAGCAATCCGAAAGCAATCCAACCTGAAAGTATGAGAATAATAATTCCCCACTTAGCCATTTTCTTCATTTTTCGTTTGCCTCCTGTTCATTGACCATCTTTATCGCATCCTTGGGGCACTCGTACGCGCAAATTCCACAGCCTTTGCAATAGTCATAGTTGAAACCTTCAACCTTGCCGGTCTCCGCATTCACCTTTACTGCCCCGTCGGGACAGGATATCCAGCAGAAAAGACAGTGGATGCATTTCTCCGGAATATGCACAGGCCTGTCGGTGCGCCAGTTTCCGGTTTTAAACTTAAGCGAAGAAGCGCCATCGAGAACGTCTCCCTCGGGCAGTTCCTTCCATGTCGCTTTTTTCTCTTGTCGAATAGCCATTTTCTCTCCCAATTCCCCCTGTCTCCCCCTTTAGCAAAGGGAGAAGAAGAGGAGGATTTATTGATTTTTCAGATGCCCTTCACCTCGTTATATGCTCTCTTGATAGCTTCCATGTTGCCTTCTATGACTTCAGGTCTGTTCCTGAATTTCTTTTCCAGTTTCTTTTTTGTATCCTCAAGCAGTTCGTCAAGACCCAGCACCCCGGACACGCGCACAAGAGCGCCTATCATGGGCGTATTAGGTATGTTTTTTCCTATTGTATCTATGGCTATGGCGGACGCATCCACGGTGCAGACCCTTCCGCCGTAGTTCAACTTCTTTTTTATCTCTTCCGCCGAAAGCGGAGTGTTGACAATAAGCACTCCTTTTTCCGGGTCAATGCCCTTGGTAACGTCCACCTGCCCGGTAAGGGTCACGTCGAGAACCAGGACCACGTCAGGGTTTTCAATGCCGGAATGAAGCCGTATCGGTTCGGAACTTATCCTGTTGAACGACTGTACCGGCGCCCCCATCCTCTCGGGTCCATATTCCGGAAACGCCTGTATGTACTTTCCTGTGGACAGAGCCGCATCTCCGAAAAGAAGGGCGGCTGTCTTCGCTCCCTGTCCTCCCCTCCCGTGCCATCTTATTTCAAAAATTTTGCCAGCCATTATTCTTTTCTCCTTTACCCTGAACCCACGTTCTTTGTCATTGCGAGCGTCTTTTGCGTGGCAATCTCATTTAGATTGCTTCGTCGTTACACTCCTCGCAATGACAAAAAGAGGCGTTCGAATTTTTCTCTTTCCTCACTTTATAGAACAGCAGAAAAACCTTGACTGTTACAATCTCCAGAACCGCAACAAAACAGAACGCCGCCGCGGCGGGCAGCAACAAACCTTTTTCATTATACACCTTCAAAATAAAAAGTGCAAAAAACCAGAAAGGCGCCGCAACAACGGCCAGTTTTACCGTTTCCGCCAGGTTTGCTCTCATGAAAACGATGCTTTTCCTTATTGAAGGGGCAAGGGCGGCGTCATCCGCAATAATAATCAGAGGTGCAAAAAAAGTAAGCAGAAGGAGGTAAATCGGAACCGCTATCCACAGCATGGTAAATCCCGTGATAAACCCTGCCGCGGTGAGAGACGAGCTTTTGACCAGTTCAATCATGCTGAGGCAGAAAACAAACAGGAGCAGGGCGAAAAAACCCGCAAGAAGTTTGTAGGACAGCACCCTCCGGAAAAAATAACCTGCCTTTGCGAACGCTCCCGGAAGGCTGAATCCCCCTTCAAAAACGCACTGCTTTGCGGCATAATATACCGCAACGGTCACGTAGTTTTCCAAAAGGAGGAAAAACACCTGCAGAACAAGGAGATATCCTTCCGAAATCTTCAGGGACAACATTGAAAAAGAAACAAGGAGATACGCCAGCACGCACAGAGACAGATACGCCTCTCTCCGCCCGAAAACAATCCCTTTTTTGATAATGTCGATGCTATTCATTTTCAGCGATGTAATCCTTAATCCACTTCACGACATTCTCCGGCTCTACCTCCACAAACCTGTTTTCCTTCCTTATCTTAATCTCAAGTTTCCCGGTTGCCGCAAACTTCTTGCCGACCACCACCCACAATGGAATGCCCGTAAGGTCGGCATCGGAAAACCTTACCCCTGGGCTCACGTCCCTGTCATCCATCAGTACCTCAACGTTTTCCGCGAGCAGTCCGCTGTAAATTTTTCCGGCAGTCTCCATCAGCGCTCCGCCTTCCTCCACGCTTACAGGAAGCAACATAACGCTGAAAGGCGCTATGGAAAGCGGCCAGACAATACCTTTTTCGTCATGATTGCCCTCGACCGCGGCGGCGGCTATCCTGCTGACGCCTATACCGTAGCACCCCATGACCGCGGGCTTCTCCTTCCCGTCCCTGTCTACAAACACCGCCTTCATCGCCTCGCTGTACTGTTTCCCCAGTTTAAACAGGTGTCCGACCTCCAGTTCAGGGCACTCGCCTTTCGCCACGAATTCCTCCGAGAACTTACCGCCTATGACGCCGGAGTCCGCCTGCTGGATGGAAAAGGTCAGCCCGTTCCTTGTAAAGATGTTGTTGTACGCCTGCTTCATCCTCGCATATGTCTCATCGAGCCCTTTCTCGTCCGCGTCAAAACTGTAGGCGTCCTTCATCAAAAATTCCCTCGCCCGCACAATGCCGAACCTGGGACGCATCTCATCTCGGAACTTGGTCTGTATCTGGTAAAGCGTTATAGGCAGTTGTTTCCATGAAGTGATATATCTGCGCACAATGTCGGTTATAACCTCTTCGTGCGTGGGACCGAAAACCATAACCCGTTTGTGCCGGTCGGTAAACCGTATCATCTCCTCGCCCATCTTGTCCAGCCGCCCGCTCTCCTTCCACAAACTTGCCGGCTGTAAGGCGGGCATGAGCAGTTCCACCGCTCCCGCCTTGTTCATCTCATCCCTTACAATGCCCTCAACCTTCCTCAAAACCCTGTAGCCCGCAGGCAGGTAGGTATAGACGCCCGAAGACGCCTTGTCTATCAGCCCCGCCCTGAACATAAGTTTATGGCTTACAGTTTCGGCATCTTTGGGCGCTTCCTTGGAAGTCGGCATAAAATATCTGGTCCATCTCATTTTTCCTCCACTCTCCCAATCATCTTGTCATTGCGAGCGTATTGTGCGCGGCAATCTCAACCTTAATATGAGATTGCGGAGCCTGCCCCGAGACAAAAGTCGAAGGGGTCTCATTCCTCGCAATGACGAATTGGGAAGGTTTGTTTTTTCCTTCAATCTCAACCCTTGCCCGTAAACAGGTTATTCGTCCAGGCCTGCCGTCCCGCGTTATCCTCTATTTCAAGGTATGCGAAGGGCCAGTCGGCCGGAACTTCCATAGTGGCGGATGTCATAAGCCTCCCCTCAAAATTGCCTATCCGGGCACCCTGGGAATCTTTTCCAACAAGCCGCACAAACTGAACCGGAGATGTCTCAATGTGCAGTTTCTGCCCGTCAAGCGTGAGAGAATGAATCTCCGGTCCGCAGCTTGAATAGAAATTTCCCTGCCGTATTGCCCCCATAACCTCTTTTTCAGAACATTCCTTCGCATTAATCACAATCCAACCCCCGTTCCATCCCGGATGCCCGGAACTGATATGCGCATCGTCAACCGAAAAAGCAAGCGCCTCCGGATTGTTTTCAAGCGCATCAGTCCAGTGAACCAGCCCGCTGCCCTTTCCGTTGAGCCAGCGGCAAACGTGGTTATATACCTCCACGCCATCAAACTTCCATCGTGCATAGTCGTCAAAAGAATTGCCCGACCAGTGTGGATGCGCCAGTATGGTAACACCGCCCTGCGAGCGCACCGTTTTCAAATCAGCAACAAAATCCTCGCCTTTGCCGGAAATATTGCTGAAAGACCCCAGGCATACAACGTGGAAAAAAGCGCCGGCGGCATCGGTTCCTGCCAGTTCCGTGCCGTCAAGCCACAAAAGCGGGTATTTTTCCGCATCCTTTGACACGTCCGAAGCAACCGAATGGTCTGTACGGAACAGAAAATCATATCCCACAGAGGAATACATCTCCGCCAGTTCTTTGAAATTCTTGCCCCCGTCGGAAACAGTGCTGTGAATATGCGTATTCCCCTTGAACCACCTGCCTGAAGTATCATACCGAAACCTTTTCCCGTACATTTGAACTCCTTTTTCTTCGTCATTGCGAGCCGTATTATGGCGCGGCAATCTCAACCTTAATATGAGATTGCGGAGCCTGCCCCGAGACAAAAGTCGAAGGGGTCTCATTCCTCGCAATGACAAATAGTGAAATTCAATAATTCCTCTTATGATACACCCCATACCTGAATATTTCAATTAAAAAATCTTTCGCCTTTCGGAATCCGGACAGGCCGGGTATAATGAAAATCTATGAAAAACATATTCAACCTGTCAGGGACGCAGATGCTGGAGGAGATGTGGGCCGCCGCGCCGGAGATAAAAACAATACTGCACCGTTCATCTACTCTGAAAGAAGCGCGCACCGGACTTTTCAACTACATCTATCATGCCGAACGCTCGCTTTTCAGGGCGCATGCCCGGGAACCGCTCAAACAGATACACCCTGTGGAAAAAAACAACGCCAAGGAGTGCATCCGGGTATTTAAAAACGTCATTCGCGCCGAAAACGAACACCTGACCGGATTTTCCGCTCTGAACCTGCTGTGGAAACTGGCACGCAACCCGGGAAACACAAAGGACCGTGCAGGGGAAGGATTCCTGCTGGAATTCCTGCATCTCTTCAACGGCATCCACGGGAAATCCGGCATGTATTCAGGTACGTCCAGAACCTCTGCAAAAGACACCCGGAAAACCGGCATTCTCCGGTCAAAGGTTCTTGACGACTATTCATCCCTGATAAACAGCGCCGTAAAAAAATACCCCAACGGGTTGGATGAACAGCTGACTGAAAAGAGAACATCTTCGAAAAAACGCATTCTCGAATATTTCAAAGCAGGGGAAAACGACTGGACAGACTACAAGTGGCACATCAAACACATCATCAATGACATACCTGCCCTGAAAGAACTCGTAAAACTGGACAAAAATGAACTCGAAGGTCTTGAATGCGCAAAAGAGACCGGCATCCCTTTCCAGATTACCCCCTATTACCTGTCCCTGTTCAATGCGGAAGGCAGGGTCGAGGCGGACAGGGCGATACGCGCACAGGTACTGCCTGGCATCAACTACTGCAAAACAGTCGTTGAGAACAGGGAAAAGGGACAGGACATGGACTTCATGGGCGAAAAATCCACCAGCCCCATAGACTGCATCACGAGAAGATACCCGCAGATACTCATCATAAAACCGTTTGAGTCCTGCCCGCAGATATGCGTTTACTGCCAGCGCAACTGGGAAATAAAGACCATTAAGGAAGCGGGCGTAACCGGACACAAGATAAAAAAAGCACTTGAATGGATACGCAAAAACCCCCACATCACCGAGGTTCTTGTAACCGGCGGAGACCCGCTGACCCTGACCAACGCCTACCTCGACCACCTCTTTGAAAAGATAGCGGCGATGCCGCACGTGGAAAGAATACGCATAGGCACGAGAACCCCGGTCACCCTGCCCTGCAGGATAAACGCCGGATTTCTGAAACTCCTGAAAAAATACCACCAATGGGGGAAAAGAGAGGTCTGCATAGTAACCCACGTTGAACATTCCTCCGAGATAACGCCGGACGTCATTGAAGCGGTAAAAAAGATAAAATCTCTCGGCATCAACATCTACAACCAGCAGGTCTTTACATACTACAACAGCAGGCGGTTTGAGACTGCGGCACTGCGCCGCGCGCTGAAAATCTCCGGCATAGACCCCTACTACAGTTTCAACACCAAAGGCAAGGAAGAGACTGCGGACTTCAGGGTGCCTATCGCAAGAATTGAACAGGAACGGAAAGAAGAAGCCCGCATGCTTCCCGGAATGGTGCGGATGGACGAGCCGGTCTTCAACGTGCCCAAACTGGGCAAGTCATACCTGCGCGCATGGCAGGACCATGAGGTGATAATGTTCCTTCCGGACGGAAGGCGCATCTACAGGTTCTACCCGTGGGAATCTAAAATCCTGTTGAGCGACACCTATCTCTACACCGACGTCCCCATATACGGCTACCTTGCCCGCTTGCAGGGCGACGGCGAGGACGTGGACAACTACAGGTCCATCTGGTACTACTTCTAACCCGTCTTTCCTTCAGGCTCACTCCGCATTGGAAACCGTGCACTCCTTCAGGCTCATCTTGTATTGGAAAAGACGGCCAATATTAGATGTATCTTAAATTGGTCTTGACTAATTCTCGATATATGTTAAAATAATCATACAGGATTCTCCATAACCAGGGAGGCAAACAATGGAACGCATATACACTTCAATTATCAAAGACCATTTTAGCAAATATCAGCAGATGGTTTTTCTTGCCGGTCCCCGGCAGGCAGGGAAAACCACGGTAAGTCTGATGATGAAAGAATTCGCCGGCCGTTTTTCTTATCTTAACTGGGATAATATGGACCACAGAAAGATTATTCTGCAAGGGGTAAAAAGCGTTGCAGAATTTGCCGGAATGAACAAACTCAACCCTGACACTCCTGTGATTGTCTTTGACGAAATACACAAGTACGGCAGGTGGAAAACCTTCCTGAAAGGATTCTTTGATACGTATAAGGGGCAGGTAAACATAATAGTTACCGGAAGTTCGAGACTTGATATCTATAAAAAAGGCGGGGACAGCCTTATGGGCAGGTATTTTCCGTACCGCCTGCACCAACTCTCCCTTGGAGAAATTCACAGGACGGATTTGCCGGAAAAAGAAATAAACGCGCCGGTTCAGTGTAAAGAAGGTATTTTTGAAAACCTCATGAAGAACGGAGGATTCCCTGAACCTTACATAAAAAATGACATCAGGTTCTTAAACCGCTGGAAAACTCTCAGGCGGGAACAGTTAATCAGGCAGGACATAAGAGACCTTAGCCGCATACAGGAACTGGGGCAGATTGAACTTCTTGCGGAAATCCTGAAACACCAAGCAGGACAGTTGACAAACTACTCCAGTCTTGCAAACAAGATTAACGTCTCTTCGGATACAATAAAACGATGGATTAAGACACTACAGGGTTTCTTCTATTGTTTTACATTGCAACCGTGGCACAAAAACGTTCCCCGCGCCCTTATTAAAGAACCTAAAACCTATCTGTGGGACTGGGTTGACGTTGACGATGAAGGCAGCCGGTGGGAAAATCTAATCGCGTCTCATTTATTGAAAGCGGTTAATTACTGGACGGACTGCGGGATGGGGCAATACAGCCTCCGGTACGTCAGGGATAAAGAAAAGAGAGAAGTGGATTTTCTGGTTACAAGAGAAAACAAACCGTGGTTTCTCGTTGAGGCAAAATTATCACAAAAGGCCGTACTAAACAAAAACCTCGCTTATTTCCAGGAAAAAACAGGAGCAGAGTACGCATTCCAGGTCGTATCCGATATGGAATATGTCCATGCTGACTGTTTCAAATACAAAAAGCCGGTCATAGTACCCGCCAGGACATTCCTGACACAACTGGTCTAAAACCTGTGTTTCTCTCACTGTAATTGATTTAATCATTATGTTCGAATCTGAGAAACCTGAAAAGACTGTCTCTTGACAGAAATCTTATCTGATGATACAATTGTATAAACAAAATACTAACATGAACAATAAAATCCAACTGGACATCAGCAAACCTTCACCCCTGCACCATCTGGTGAAGAAAAGAATCCTTGAACTGATTCAGGACGGAACATTGAAAGACGGTGACCGGCTCCCCCCGGAAGAAATGATAGCCGAAGAAAACGGCATAAGCAGGGGTACCGTGCGAACGGCTCTAACGGAACTCACCAGGGAAGGAATCATCACTCGGTATCCCAAGAGGGGCACTTTTCTAACCACCAAACGTTCCACCAAACCAACCATACACATAGGAGTCATTTCTCCCCTTCTTTCGCTGACAGAAAAAGAAAAAACGGATTTTTACCAGAACGAGTTGCTTGGAGGACTTCAGAACGGTTTTCAGGAAACCGAAGCATCTCTTCTTTTCCATCAAAACAACCTGCACAACAGTGAAAACGTGGAAATTCTTTACGGAAGAAACGTTGACGGCATTCTTTTCCTTCTCCCTTCAAAAACCCAGATTGACATCCTGCTCAAACTGCAGAAAAAATGCATTCCGCTGATGATAGCAGGGGCAACCCCTGAAGGAGACTTCAATTTTGTCGGGACAGATAATAAGAAAGGCATGGAAGACGCCGTAAAACTTCTTGCCGCCCAGGGGCACAAGAAAATCGCGGCGGTTTTTTCAAACCTTGATTACTTTGACAGTTATTACAGGCACCGGAGTCTGGTTGATTCCCTGCAAAAACTTTCCCTGCCCTGTAAAAAAGAATGGATACGCATTATTCCCCAGATGACTTCACAGAACTGGAGTGACGAATCCCTGAAAATAACAGGAGAAATCTTAAGCGGCAGTGAAAAACCCACTGCAATCGTAACCGGCGGCGGATTCATCTCCTTGGGCGTCAAAAAGGCAATTGAAGATAATGGATTAAGAATCCCTGAAGATATCTCTTTAATCGGGTTTGACGACTTCTATTCCGCCGAATACCTGACTCCGCCTCTGACTACAATCTCCCAGCCCATCTGGGAAATCGGCGAACTCGCTGTGAAAAAACTCGTGGAAATAATATCCAACAGGGTTCCCCTGCCCTGCCAGGCCATGCTTGAAACACGGCTCATAATGAGAGATTCTGTTACGTCGCTAAATCGTCCGTAAAGGACAAGGAGGGAAAGGAAATGGACAGAGTAAGAGGTAGTAGAAGTGGCTTCACATTGATAGAACTGCTGGTTGTAGTGGCGATAATAGCAATACTTGCGGCAATGCTTCTGCCGGCGCTGTCCCAGGCGCGAGAGCGAGCAAGACAGGCAGTATGTATTAACAATTTGAAGCAGATAGGGTTTGCTTTCATATTGTATGCCCAGGATTACGAGGAAAGACTTCCGTATGCTTTTCATAATAATGCATGGGTTCCTGGCCCATATCGATATTGGGGGTCACTATTAGTATATTATAAATATCTTCCCGATGTTGTACAATACAATAAAGTCTATCCCGGCACTACCACAGTTGTATATTATTTCAGTAAGATTTTTGACTGCCCTTCTTATAAAGGCCTTCTTCACTACGGCGGCGATTATGGAGTCAACATGCATCTATGCGGATTCCTTGATGATTCGTTAGGAGCGATGCCACCCTATAGATGGACATATTCAAAACATCACAAATTATCCAGAATTAAAAACCCGAGCAAATGCATCCTTGCCGCAGACAGTGAACACGATGGTGATGCCGGACCTTATATCGGTACGGGACGTGCTAATGATAAACTCTGCAACAGGCATAATGAAGGAACCAACATTCTATATGTAGACGGTCACGTCGGGTGGTTCAAAGATGCAAGGAACGAATTATACCAGAAGCGTTACGATATGTGGGCCGCAGACGGAGTGGATATTGAGAACTGAGATGTTTTAACAACACAGGCCAAGGAGAAGAAAATGACTTATAAGGGACGTAAACACACGTGCTTTTCCAAAATCTTCAAAAGAAGCATCTTGTTATTTCTGCTTTTTCACGGTATTTTTATTTATCCTGCGGAAAAAAAAACGGACTTGGTTCTGAATTTAAATTTTTCAGAAGGTAGCGGAGATTTTATAAATGACATTTCAGGAAATACGAATATTGGAAAAATTTCAGATGCTGCATGGGTAAGAACAAATGATACTTTTGCTTTGCAGTTTACAGGAAAAAGAAATAGTTTTGCCCGACTTGAAAAGGAAGTCTCTTTCTCACCTCCTGTTACACTTGCCTGCTGGGTTAAATTAACCGGTAACAACGAACACCCCGACCATAAGATTTCCACTTTTCATGCATTCGTTTCGAAAAGATTTTATATAGGACTGCAAGCATCGGCATATCCTGAAGGGTATTATCGCCTGCGGCTTAACGGCATGAATCCCGAGTACGTCAGCACCGGGCAGTATCAAACTTCAGAATGGCATTATGTTGTGGGAACAATCAGCCATGAGGAAGCGAAAATCTATGTTGACGGGCGTTTAGCTGCCAGCCATAAAATTGAAGGGACATTAAATGATAGTACGGATTTTCCAGTGTTCGTCGGCAATGGCTTTCCGTACTATCCAACTGCGGGAATAATCGGAGAGGTGAAAATATTCAGTAAAGTTTTAAATAAGAAAGAGATAAAGGAGCATTATCTGGCAACAAAAAATTTTTATGGAGAAGTTCACCGTATTACAAAAGAAGAAACAGGTCATTCGGCAATAAAAGGAATGGTCTTTTGCGATAAGGATAAAAACGGCAAAAGGGATTCTGATGAAAAAGGCATCCCCAACATTTTGGTTTCTAATGGTATTGATGTTGTTTCTACCAATGGAAGCGGACATTTCACAATAAAAGATATGGGGGATGACACAATTTATTTTATAACCCGACCTTCAGGTTACCTGCCGACAACTTCATGGTATTGGGACAAAGGAAAAGAAGAAGAAAATATGGAATTCGGCTTTTTCCCCACTGAAAAGGATGAAAAAGAATTTAGTTTTGTCAATATCGGCGATACCCATCTAGCGCCCGGGATATTAGAAAACAATAAAACAAAATGGTTTTTTCAAGTCGCTGTTCCAAAAATGCAAGAAGAAAAAGCATCTTTTATAATACATATAGGGGATATTGCTTTTGACAATCTGGGAAACATGAAAATTGAGGAAAAAGAAAAGTGTATTTCCGCATTCAAAAAACATATGGAAAATTCATTTGATGTGCCGGTCTGGTATGTTTATGGAAATCATGAAGATTCTGGCACTGAGACATCCGGAAAGAAATTATTCAAAATTTTGGCTCCTCCATGGTACTCCTTTAATTGGGGGAATTTCCATTGTGTTGTAATCAAAAATACAGGCTATCAGATAGAAGAGAACCAGTTCACATGGATTAAAAACGACCTTGCATTACAACCGGCAAATAAGCCAATTATTGTTTTTACTCACGAACAAATACTGGAAAAACTTCCTGATAATAAAAAACTATGGGAAATTCTTTCCGGTTACAATACGGTTGCTGTTTTCAACGGACACCACCACCAATTAATGCTGAAAAAACATGGAAAAACACTCTGTATGGAGTATGGTGCCATATGCGGTGATTACTTATGGACAACTTATGGTAATACCTTGCAACCAGTTGGATACGGTTATACAGAATGCAAGGGTGACAAAATTGTTGAGGCAAGGTTCAAATCCCTAGAGAGTAATGATCCCATAGCCGTTTTGGTCCCCCGGGACGGACATGTAATCAAGAATTTAGGAGCGCTCATTTACGAACCATGGGACGGAAGAATAAGGGCTGTTTTTTTAGATTATTTGCATGGCGGAAAACTGGAAAAAATGGAATATAGAATAGCCGTCGGAAAATGGAGGCCAATGCAGAAAAATAATAGTTTAAAGTGGTTGGAAACATATCTGTCAACAACAAGCGAAGAACATATCCCGAATTTATGGGTTTCCGAGGAAAAAATGACAGATTTACCTGAATTTAGGACTCTGCAGGAAGGGCTTCACAAATTAAGTTTTAAAGCTTTAATAGCAGGGGAAAAATGGGAAAAAGAAATAAATTTTTATACGTCCAATAAGGCAGTACCTACTCCTAATTTAATTTCCAATTCTTCATTTGAAACACCCGACAAGAGCGGAAAGTATCCTGAAGAATGGAGTATCGACCGGAAAGAATTAGTAACATGGGATGAAAAAACATCTTACTCGGGAACACATTCCATGCAAATTACGTATCCGGACAAACCTTCATATTTTGCATTTTTCCGTTCAGCCCCTTTCAAAATAGACCCTTCAAAAAAATACAATGTTTCAGTGCGCGTAAAAGGAGAAAACATTCCTCCGAAAACCCAGTTCGTACTTACCACCGGAGGTTCTTTTATCGCAAAAATTCCTACCGGAACGTATGACTGGATTGAACTCAACGGTCAATTCTTTTTCCCGCCCAACGTAGAACAAATCCGCATGGGAGTATATTGCCAGACTGTGAGCCGTTCAGACTTGGAAGAAGGCAAAAAAACCAAGATTTGGCTTGATGATTTAGAGGTTAAACAATTGGAAGATTTTTCTTCCCCGTGGGTCTTTACTGAACACAAAAATCTTCAAACTGAAAGATTGAAAAAACTTTCTCAAAGACAACAAATTCCGATTAACGCGATAACTTTTCCCGCAGAATGGGCTAAAAAAGGACGTTTTTCTATCCTGGGACAAGAGATGGGACATATGTTGTTTTATTTTTATGGAGAAAAATCACAAATCAATGCCCCTCAATTGCAGATTGAAATTCCTGCATTTCTGAAACTGCTCAACGCTTACAATATTGTGGGCGGACATTCCTGCTCTTATACGGAAAAACAGATAGAACGCGAGGGGAAAGAATATACATGTTATACAATAACGTTAAACGACGATATAATGAAAAAACACCTGCCTGAGAAGGTCATGGGCGGAATGGGAGGTTCCACAACCCTTGCTTTATTAATACAGAATCACATTGAAACAGAAGCGGACAAAACCTTCTTGTATTATTCTCTCCTGAATGCAGGAGTTTCCGGTGAAGAAAAAAAGATAAGCGTTGAAATGTTTCCGCCGATTTCAAAGCCTTTGCTTAAAAGAATAAAATTCTATCTATACGATAGTTGGCTGTTAAATTGCCCTGATGTAGACCATAGAAATAACCTTTTAGATTTATATGAGAAACTAAATATGTCCGGTTCCCTTTCCGGCAGATTCTTGAGAAAAGGATGGGAAACTTACAGAGAACCTGCAGGGGGGAGTTTCGGCGCATGGGGAGGTGGCTATTGGGGCATTCGCAATTCTTCCGAACTTTCCGACAATCCACAAGATATATTGATTACGTTGAGAAACGGTAAAAAAACTTCCAATCCCAGCGCCATATGTCAGACATTTTTAATAGAACAAGGGAAACCCGGAGGGATATACTGGGAAAAAATAAAAAAACTGTTTGAAAACGCCTATTTTGAAGAACTTACAGGCTTTATACATAATTATGAATTGAACTGGAAATCTGAAACGGCTCATGAAAACAGTTGTTTTTGCCCGAGATGCATAAAATCCTTTTCCTCTTTCTCAGGAATAGCGTTCAGCAAATTGGAACATCTTTCGCCGGACGAAATCCTTGCCAGATATAAAAAGGACTGGTACGATTTCAGATTTTGGCAAAATGCAAAAATGCAGGAGATATTTTACAAGTTGGCAAAATCCATCGACCCTTATCTTAGGGTTATTCTTTGCAGTGCATATCTTACCGAAAAGGATAGAGATTATCCGCTTGACATCCGGGAATGCGATGAGTTCGTTGACGAACATTGGCCCCAATTTTACTGGGATGGAACGTTTCTGTACAAAGTAACGGAAATTACCAGAAAACAATTAAAAAAACCGATCGTTGCCCTTTTATGCACTGCATGTCCTCCCGAAGAAAAATATTCCCTTTCTTTCTCTCAAGTTAAGATGGCTACAGTAGTGGCTGCGGCCGCAGGATGTGAAGGGATAGGGTACTTTATCGGAAGTGCGGGATTGGACGGTGAATGGATGAAAGCAATCAACGAAGCCCAAAACATTATTGTTAAATTTGAAGATTATTTTCTGGACGGCCAACGACTTGATGCCTCAGTTAAATTGGAAGGCAATTTTAATCCTGAAAAAGTATTCTACAAATTCTACAATCTAAAAGACAGTTATCTTCTGGCTCTTTTCAACTACGAATTCAAAGACTCTTCTTTGAATGTATGCCTATCGTTACCTGACAATCTATATAGTATTTCTCTACCGGTTCCCGGAACAGTCATTTCAAAAAATAATGATTTAAAGAAGCCTCTTGCTATTTCAGTAAAACCGTGGGATACGTATTTTATGATAATTTCTCCAAACAGATTAAGTGGAACACAATAAAAAAATGAATAAGCGAGAGTATTATGACCGCGTTTACGGATGCTGGCTTGGGAAAAGCGTCGGCGGAACTATAGGGGCTTCGTTTGAAGGCGATAAGAATTTTTTATCCATACCTATGGAATATCCTGAAACAATGGCGCCAAACGACGATATTGATTTACAACTGGTATGGCTGGATATTTTGAGAAAAAAGAGTTTTGGTATAGATACAAATGACTTGGCGAAAGGATGGAAAAAAATATCTTATCCCTATGATGAGTTTGGAATTGCCATCGCAAATCTTAAGTTGGGACTTAAACCTCCGATAACCGGTTATTACAACAACTGGTTCTACAATTGCATGGGCGCATCGATGAGGAGCGAGATATGGGCATGCATTGCTCCGGACAGACCGGAGATTGCAGGATGGTATGCCTATCAAGATGCTATTGTTGACCACTGGAATGAAGGAGTATATAGTGAGATTTTCTTCACTTGTCTTGAAAGTGCGGCTTTTAGCGGTAAAGTCGATATAGAGAAACTAATTGTACAAGCCATCGCGTATCTTCCTGAAGAATCAAAAGTAAAAAGCATTGTAAACATGATATTGAAAAATTTCAAGGATGGTGAATACTTAAAAGAAACAAGGAATAAGATACTTCAGGAATTCGGACACCATAATTTCAGCGACTGCCTGCAAAATGTCGGTTTTACCATCTTAGGGCTTTTGCACGGAAAGGGTGATTTTCTCAAGACCATAATCTCAGCCGTTCAGTGCGGATATGATACTGACTGCACCGGAGCGACAGCCGGTGCATTATTGGGTATAATATCCGGCGCGAAAGAGATAAAAGATAAAGTAAAAACAAACGACAAAGTAATTGGCGGCTGGGGTATAAAAAAAGTGAATGCTCCGAACACGTTACAAGAATTAACAGAACAGGTGGTAGAAATTGGCAAGCAGATAACAGAAAAAAACAGGAATACTCATAACAATACCATTCCTATGGCTTTTTCTTTACCGGAAATCCCAGAGTTTGTCCCCCCGTTATCTATACCGTTTTTCATATCAGAACCCTTAAGCCCTGAAGGGATTGAGGAAGCGGAACGTAGTATAATAGCAAATAATTATTCTTGTTTTAAGAAATGCTTTTTCCACAGCATGCACTTTGATTTAAATCCTTATTTTTCGGAGGAAGGGATGTCTACTCTTTTCCTTAAAACAATATTGAAATTGCGGGAAAAAAAGAAAATCAAAATTTTTCCTTCTTCCAACGACGGAGTAAAATTATGGCTTGACAGAAAAATGCTGATGGACCATCACCTGCATAACGATTTTCTTCCAGCGCCACACAGACCTGGAAGTCCGGCTGTCGAGATTGAACTTGAGAAAGGACTGCATAATATTTTGCTGGCGGTTACAAGATGCAGAAAAAACCTTGAATTTGCATGGATTTTAGCGGATGAAAATAATCACTTAATAACGGATATGCGATATGAAATCTGAAAATGTAGATGCTGAAGGGAGGCAAGATATGGCAAAAAAAAGAAAAATGCAAAACATAAAACGGATTACTCTTTATCTGTTGCTTGTGATTTTTTGTTTATCACCAAAAATTGTTTTTTCTCAAGAAGACAGAACTCGTTTACCCTTGGTTGCGACAGATGAAGAAATAAAGAACGTCATTCTTTTTATAGGCGACGGGATGGGATTGGCACAAATTGCGGCTACCCGCATAAGAACATTTGGAGTTGAAGGAAGACTGCATATGGAACGAATGCCGGTAACAGGATTGTTATATACCTCCTGTGCCGATGCTCTCGTAACAGATTCGCCAGCAGCCGGAACAGCACTGGCGACAGGCCACAAAACTAATAAAGGCAAAATATCCCTGGATCCTGCCAATAACAAATTGCCCACTATTTTGGAGGAATGCCGGATTCGAGGGATGAGTACAGGAATGGCGGTTACTGCGCCTATCACTGACGCTACCCCTTCTACCTTTGCTTCACACGTAAAAACAAGAAGGGCCGAACAGGAAATAGCAACACAGTATCTTGAAAACAGAGTGAATGTTCTGCTTGGCGGAAGTACCAGCGCAGGATATAACAACATAGACGAAACGATAATATCCAAAGCAAAAGATACGGGCTATGTTTGCATAACAACAAAGGATGAATTGCTAAAAGTTGAATCTGACTATCTTTTAGGATTGTTTCAATTGGGACGATTGCTTCCTGATGTCGAACCGAACCTCGCAGAGATGACGGAAAAAGCCCTTTCTATTCTGAGCCGGAATAAAAAAGGATTTTTCCTTATGGTGGAAGGTTCACAGATTGACTGGGCAGGCCATTCAGCCAAATTTGAAGATATTGTTCGTGAAACCATCCTTTTCGACGAAGCAGTGAAAACAGGCCTGGATTTTGCACTGAAAAACAAACAGACTCTTGTTATAGTAACTGCAGACCATGAAACAGGCGGCTTAAGCATAAATGACGGGTCTCTTGATGGAAAGAAGATGCAGGTTGGATGGGGAAGCGGAGGAGGGCATACCGCTGTTCCAGTACCAATATTTGCTTTCGGACCCGGTGCGGAAAATTTTATGGGAGTAGGCCATCTTACCGACGTTCCAAAAAAAATTGCCGGACTTCTAAAACTGAAAAACTTCCCACAGATACGAAGTTCTTCGGACAGTGACTAATGAAAAAGGAATTGAAGTCGCTGGAGGAGACCTGTATTAAGCCGGCTCCTGATTTCAAGCGCATGCTTGACGTGCTGTGGGGCAGAGGAAAGCCGGACTGCGCACCTTTTTACGAACTTCTTGTGAACACTCCCGTTATGGAATCAATCCTCGGCAAAAAAATTCCCGACAGAAAGGCGACCGTGGAATTTTATTACCGGACGGGCTACGATTACGTTCCCGCCTGGCCGGGATGCGTATTTTTACAGGGAAGCCTGATTGACCGCAGAAACGGTTATCCGGTTAATGATAGGGATTCATTCAGCAAATATCCGTGGCCCGAACTTTCTTCAATAACTTTTACAGAATTTGAAACCATTACGCCCGTTCTGCCCGCCGGCATGAAAATCATCGGTCAAACAAGCGGTATCTTCGAATTGCTGGAAGGCATCTGTGGGTATGAGAATCTCTGCTATTTTCTTGCGGACGACAGAAAACTCGTTCATGAGATTCTTGACAGGATAGGGAAGATTTATGAAGCACTGTATGAAGGAATGGCAAAATTTGAATCCGTAGGGGCGCTCGTCATCAGCGACGACCTCGGGTACAAGACGCAGACCCTCATATCCCCGCAGGACCTGCGCGAATTTATCCTGCCCCTGCATAAAAAACTTGTCGATATCATACACGGGCATAACAAACCCTGCATTCTCCATTCCTGCGGCAACTTGACATCAATAATGGAAGATATCATAGATTACGTGGGAATTGATGCGAAACATTCGTATGAAGACGCCATCATGCCTGTGGCTGAATTTGCAAAACGGTATCAGGACAGAATATCCATCCTCGGCGGATTTGACGTAAACAGGTTGAGCAGTTCCCCACCGAAAGAGATAAGAAAACATACGCGGTTTCTTCTCGGGGAAATAGGCGGTTCGGGAAGGTACGCCATGGGTTCAGGAAACAGCATACCCGAGTATGTACCCGTCGCCAATTACCTGGCCATGCTGGATGAAGGATGGAAAGCGCGGCTGTAATCAGTCCGGCGCTGTTACCGACCCATCATTCCTTCAGGCTCAAGTTGTATTGGAAACCGTGCACTCCTTCAGGCTCATCTTGTATTGGAAAAGACTCACCGTTGACAAATGATGTTCTCCCGAATATAATAATCTTGTGCTCAAAACAAAAGAGTTTATCAGGCGCATAAACGATGACTGCCGGATTAGACACAGACATTTAAGATTGAAAAAGAAGATTATTCAGTTTACAGTGCAATTGGAAATACTTTCTGAAGACAAGTGGTCTCCGGTCGTACGATATGACACCTCTCACGGATTTGCTCACAGGGACATTATACATTTGAACGGAAAAATTGATAAAACTCCTGTCTTTTTCTATGACTATACGGACGCTCTAACTTTTGCTGAAGCAGACCTTATCTCCAATTGGCATCTATACAGAAGAATGTTTGTCGAGGAGGTGAACAGTGATGAATGAAAGAGAGTTTGCTGAAAGAAATATTAGATTGTCGTTTGAGTTCAGTAAATACATTCTTGACCATCCTGAACTTGAGGAACAAATACCTGAAGGTGCTGAAGTGGTCATACTTTTGGAAAACGACCCTGAGTTCAACAAAGAAGCAATGCAACTTGCCGAAAAATCGCGGGAAGAGGGCCAACAGGTGATTTTCATAAGAACGAAAGGACTTGCGCATGTTCCCGCTTCGCGGCTTATCAACCCGGAAATAGTTACCGTTTGAAATACACCTTGACGGGTAGTCCTGCCTGAACACCGTGGAGCTCCCACGGGTAAACCTTTCTGACTGCATTGAAAAAGACTTGAAATATTACTTTAAATATGCTTTAATATAAAAGACGGAGGAGGTGCCGAAATGCAGCCTAAGTTCACCATAAACCTGCGCTTGACACGGCTCGTCGCCGAGACAAGTTCCCTGCGGGAACGAATAGCCGGTTCGCCCGTTCAGGTTGCATGGATGCCGTCACTGCGAAGGGAAGCCGCCGCAAGAAACGCTATGGGTTCCACCGCCATTGAAGGTTTTGTGTTAAGTTTGCCTGAAGTGAGGGCCCTCGCTTCCGGGAAAAAGATTAGGCGTGTCTTGAATATGAGCGAAAGAGCGGTGCTGAACTACATTGCGGCGTTGAGGTATATACAGAAGAACGGCAGTAAAAAAAATCTGACCGGCCAAGATATCCGCAGACTGCACACACTTATAGGAGAAGGGGCTGTTGAGGAAGGGCCTGTGGGAAGGTACAGGACTGTACGTAATTACGTGGTTGACGGAACAGGCAGTGTGGTATATACCCCGCCCGCACCGGAAGAAGTTCCGGGACTTATGGACGAACTGCTGAAATGGATAAACGAAGAATCCGGCAAATACGTGCCTGCAATATCTTCAGGCATCATCCACTATTACATTGCGGCAATACACCCGTTTGTGGACGGTAACGGCAGGGTCGCAAGGATAGCCGGCACGTGGGAACTTCTGCGCCGGAAATTTGACACTCTGCATATTTTTTCCATTGACGACATTATTTACGAGCATAAAAGAGCATATTACACCGCTCTGGAGAATGCGGAGGGCAGAGAAGGAGACATTACCGGATGGCTTGAGTTTTACCTTGAGGTAATCGCCGAGTCTCTTGAAAGGGCGTGGAAAAGAATTCTTCTTCTGCCGAAAACGGCAAAGACAGGAAAACTGACTCTGACTCCGAAACAGGAAAAACTGCTCACTTTACTTTCAGAAACGGGAGACCTGAGTTCCGCGAAAATTGCGCAGGCGCTTAAGATTACCGTGCAGGGTGTGCATTTCATCATAAAACCCTTGATTGAGGCGCACGTTGTGAAAAGATACGGCGGCAGGAAAACGGG
>CAYPTS010000003.1:47341-54208 GCA_964413825.1 uncultured bacterium | reverse complement strand
TAGCATGCTTTATGTATGTAAACGACTATGACGGATATCTGCCGAGATATGAGACGAATGCAAACAACAGGTGGTATAATTCTCACATCCTCGGGAAATACGTAAACCATATGAACGAGGATATATACACCCCCTTGCAAAAGACGGTCTTCTGGTGCCCGGCTGAAACAAGGAGGCCGGTTTACGATAACAGTCCTGTCTCCGGGTGTATAACATATTGGAAATCCAGCTATGCTTACAATACGGTAAGACATCTTGGAGGAGAAAACCCTGCGGCTGATGCCCACGTAAGACTCAACCGGGTCGTCACTCCGGATAAAAAACTACTGGTCGTGGACGGAGGGCACAGAAGATATGCCTATTACTTCTATGATGACCAGATTACCTCACTCGGAGCCCCGGCGGTCCTGACCGAGCCGAACCCTTATATCTGGTCACGCCATAACGGAGGATTTCACACCCTGTTTTATGACGGGCATGTTGAATGGATAAAGGAATTCGCAGCAGGAAGCGAGGAAAGTTCATATTATTCTCAAATGTCTGACCCATACCTGTAAATAACTGGCATGTTTTCAGCAATAACGGATAAAAGAAATTGAAGATACGCGCTTTTCTGTATGACCTTGCACGGAACCAGAGTGCCAACCCCGTTAATCTGCGGAGAATCGTGAGGTATCTTGCGGATTTCGGATACAACATGCTGGTTATCAATCTTGAATACCGGTTTGACTTTTCGTCCTGTCCCTGCACCGCGCCTCCCGGTTCTTTAACTGCGGAAATGACGCGGGAACTTGTCGCTTACGGGAGAAAACTCGGGGTTGAAGTTGTTCCCCAGTTGAATATTCTCGGACACTGCGAAGGGATTACCGCTACGGAACGATATGCCCGTTTGAGTTGCGACCCATATCAATCGGGAGTGGGAACCGCCGCCGAACAGCTCAATTTAAAACTTCCTGAAGCAAGAGAACTAATCCGCCGCATGGTAACGGATGTTTGCAAAGCATTTCCCGGCAGATATCTGCACGCCGGTCTGGATGAAGTGCGCAGAACAGCCGCTCTCTTTCCCGACGCCCCGGACAGGACGGAAGAGACGATGATTAAACATTTCTGCTATGCACTAAACCTGGTGCGCAGGACAAAACGCCGGATTCTCATCTGGGGCGACATGCCTCTGAAACACGAAAAACTTCTGCCTCTTATCCCGAAGGACGTAATTATTTGCGACTGGTATTACGGGCCGGACGGACGGCGCAGTTCATTGGAGAAATATAAAAAAGAAGGATTCCGCGTTCTCGCCTGTCCGGGTGTCAATTCTTTCTGGACGTATAATCTGCATCCGCAGATTTCGCATGATAACATTACCCGCATGCTCACCGATGCCCGCCGGCTGCATCTCGAAGGATTTTTGCTTACGACATGGCAGTACGGACAGGGACGGGGAATGGGGAGCCTCTGGCCATGGGTAGCCCTTGCCGGAAGAATGGCGGCGGGCGAAAAAATCAAAAATCCCGAAGAGTTTATCTCCCGATTCGCCACGGACTTCTATGGAGTTGACGGAAGAAAATTCAGCCGTCTTTATTACTTACTTTCCGGCGCATTGGAAAAACTGTTCGGAATAGAAACATTTGACGAAGGCAGAAAGAATAAGTCTCTTGCAACGCTTAGAACGACAATTTTTCGCGGGTTTTTTGCCGGAGTTTTCAGTCCACAGGAACTGCCGTTTCAACAAATGTCCCGCGTATGGGAACCTTCTCCGTTTGTTTCATGGATTTATCTGCGCAGGCTTCTCGGCGATAAAAAAAAGGTTAAACAATTGAAAACAATCGCTGAAGAATCGTTAAGTATTGCCGTAGCTCTCATGGCAGAAGCAAAGAGAAACAAGTCCCAGCTCCGCGATTTAATGCATTCGGCGCAGGCACTCGCCGTCACAGCAACAAGGGTACGCTTGCTCTCCCGGGCAAAAGAGTCCTACCATAAAGCGGCTCTATTTCAAGGGCAAAATCCTGAAAAATTCAGGAAACATCTCAATAAAACGGCAGAACTGCTCGAAAAATTGAACCCGGGCTTAAAAACACTCAAGAACATCATAAAAACCAACGGCAGAATATACGGAGTGGACGCAAAAGAACTCGACTGGCTCAGGTTTCAAGAAAAATCCTTAAATGAACACATAAAGGCCTTGCGGCATATGAAATATGAAGACGATTCACTGCTTGAATTCGGAGAGTTCCTTACCCGGCCTGCCTCTATAAATCAGAGAGTTGCCGCCCGCTGAAACCTTAACCAATCTTCGGTATGCATTTTTCCGCATACAACCGCATCGCGCGGAGAATCTCCACAGTCGGTTTTTCCTCAATATGGCATTCCAGATTGCAGGGGCCAGTGTATCCGGCATTTACCAATGCCCGTAAAGCCTCGTGAAAATCTATGATTCCTTCTCCGGGCGGAAGATGCTCTTCCCTTACGCCGTGATTGTCGGACACATGGATATTGGAGATAAGCCCGGAACAATTTTCCGCCACAACCTTTATGTCCTCCCGTATATTTGAATGGTTGACGTCCACGCACACGCTGATAGATGGAGAATGGAATGAGAGCACAAAGCCGGAAATTTCTTTGCTGTCGGGATACCGCTCGGTAATGCCAGGTTTATAGGGAGCCGTTTCCACGGAAAGGTTAAGACTGAGCTTTACCGCTTTCTCGCAAAGTTCCTCGACGCTTTTACGCCAGTAGATATCCACCTGCGGGTCATTAAACCGGTTGAGATAATGTATGACGTACGGACAGGGAGTATATGCCGATGCGTCCTCCATGCGGATAATCTCCCTTTCAACGGTCTTCCTTCGGATACTCTCGTCCGAAGAAATGGCTTCTGCCCCGATACTGCCGTGCACAGACCAGACCCTGAGACCCAGCGACTCCAAGAAGGAATGCTCTTTGGATAAATTGTTGTGCTTTCGCGAAAATTCAATGCGCCGGTATCCTGCACTCCTTATCATCTCCAGTCCCCATCTTATATCGAAACCTTCCTGCCTTTCTTCCCCGAAAATAGTCGTGCTTATCGATACATCCATTTTACGTCATTCCTCCCTCTGTTCCCGCCAGACGAAATTCCAGTTTGACTTTTTCCCTTCACGATAGATATCCCTCCACAGGGGTTCCTTGTAGAAATCAACTGCCATATTGCATGCCTGCCTCGAGTATTCCCGCAGAACTTCGCTCTTGACGGGCTTGAAAGTATGATAAAAACCGTTCTCGTAGTGTCTCACCAGAAAATAACCACAGGGATACTGGACCGGTTGAGGCACGCTTATCTGAACGCCTTTTTTCAAAGCAAGACGCGATGGAATGTTGCTGTGCCCGGAATATATGAGAGCGCCTCTATTCATAACGCTTTCCATAAGACTTTCATATTCATTGAAATCCTTTATGAACGGACTTTTTGTGGCAAGCGTGAAATATTTGTCCGGCAGTAGTTGTAAATGACTGAGAATAATAAGGGTCTTGCCGGGTTTTTCAACGTTTTTGCGGAGCCGCTCCGCCCCCTCTTTTCCCAGAAAAAAAGAACTGGTATTGAGTCCTGTTATCCGGTATTCTTTAATATCTTTTACCCACTGCAGGGGACCGAAATATTTCTGCCATTTCGTTTTGTCCTCCTTCCTTATGTCATGGTCGCCGGGAACGGCAAAAAACGGACACCGTAACTGTTTCAGTATTTTCCCGGCCAGGAGATATTCCCCATGCTCGGCATTATTGGTAACGTCTCCAGCGATAAGAATAAAATCCACCTTCTGCGCATTGCATTCATCCAAGACATCGCGCAAAAGAGATGCCGACTCAACGAAAAGACGCCCCTTTCTGTTCTCGCCCCTTTCCGATATGTGGGTATCCGCAAGGACGGCAAACGAGGACAAAAGTTTCCCCGAAGGCGCAGGCAAGGTGGAAAAACTCACCCTTCTGTTCTTTCTGTCCCACCTCACCTTTATTTCATAATGCGTTCCCGGACGCAGTTTTTCCAAACAGATACGGCCTATCGTGTTAGCTTCCACTGTCTTGAACGACGGCCCGCGTCTCGGAACAACCGGTTCAACTTTTACATATGCAGGCTCATCCAGACAATAGGAGAAAACAGCACCGTTCCATGTCAAAGAAAGCAGGTCAATCCTCTCTTTAAAATTCTTCATGGTGGTATTTTACCATACGGAAACGACATCTGGCGGCAAAATATCCGCTCCGGAGACAACCCTGATTTTCTCAGAAACCTCGCATGAACCCTGCCTTCCATGTGCGTGAAATAATAATATCAACCTTTTTGATTACTCTTTTCCTGTACGATTGAGAAAAATTTACCGCGGCATACCGAAAATACAGGCAGCACAGGATTACAAGAATTCAGAAAAATATATGTAGACAACCTTACTTTGTAAGCGTTAAAATTAGATTATTAATCTGGAACAGCGGGAAATGTTGCCGAGAAAAAGTATGAACATAGAAAAATCTTTTGTTTATACTTCTATCGGAAAGGAGAAAAAACATGTCCGGTCTATACAGAAAAATATTGGCAATGGCATTGTTAAGTCTTATTCTTCCGGGAAAATATCTCTATCCGGAAGAGAGTCAGAATATGGTTAAAAATCCAGGATTTGAAGAAACTGATTCAACGGATGCAAACCGCATTGCCACAGGATGGGAGGCAAATCTCAAAAAATTCCGAGCGGCAGGAGGTGATTTCGCAATAGACGAGGACGTTTACCATTCGGGAAAAAGAAGTCTGCGCATCAACGGTTCCGGAGGAGCCGGCATTCTAAAAGCCGAAAAGATAACGGTTCGGGGCGACAAAAATTACATGTTTTCCTTCTGGGCCAAGAGCGACAAAAAGCAGCACCTTGTCACGGCATACCACGATTTCGGCAAGGTAGACGGAATGCACAGGTACACGCGTAAAAATTTCACCGTAACCGATGAATGGAAGGAATATTCCTTTAAGTTGAACCCTCCCGGGGGAGCCGGCGAAGTGAGTTGGTGGTTCAGTCTCACACCCGCTTTGTGGATGGACGACATGTCCGTAACGGAAGTACCGAGAGAAGCAAATCTCGAAAACGGTTTTATGACAAACGTTTTCATCTCGCAGGCAGAACACCGGTTGTCCATAGAGTATCCGAAATACAAACTAATGGCAAGGTATGGCGGCACGGAACACGGCTTTGAAGATTTAAGAATGTCGCTACAAGATAAAGATGTGTTCTATAGCCGGGGAATTATCCTGTCGGCGGAGAAAAAAACATTGTTCAGCCTGAACAGGACGCCGCTTATGGAATTTGAAGAGACGGACGAAAAAGGAAAAAAGACGATATCCATGCGTTCTTCCACACTGGAAAGGCTGGACTATCAGGGAGAAATCGTCAGTCTTCCGGAGAAGGTCTCTTTCAACCAGCAGTGGACGTACAAGAAACCCTGTCAGGACGTAACGTTTAAGTTTCTCATGGATTTGAATCCCGAGGTAATGGAAGGAGCGCAATATTTAATTACATATGCGGACGGCAAGGTGGAACAGGGAGTCATGAACCTTCAGTTGGAAGGGGAACGACGTAAAATTCTTGCCGATTATGACAAGAGTTTCATAAAAGAACTTGTATTCTATACAGGAGCAGGAAAGATTAAATATACAATCTCTTTTTTGAATATAGACGCAAAATGGAGCAGGATGCTGGCGGAAAAAAATGACAAAAACCCCGAAAAACCGAATCTCTATATCGTCAGCGTACGGAATATTGAAGCCGGCGGGGAGACCGGAGAAACATACGGCATAAAAACGGAAGTGGAGATTCTCAATTAACGGACGCAAAAGGCGGAAAACATGAAAATTCTGAAAGCGAGCCGGGGCAAATCAACAATCCTGCCGATAATCATTCTTTTCCTTTCGGGAACGGCAATATACCCTGAATCCAATCTCGGACTGCCTCCCATAAAAAGCCTTTTCCACGGAATTTCCATCACATATCCCCATACAGGAAGGATAAAGGCGGAAGACAGCGCCAACACCGGATACTTCCGCAAAAAAATTGTCCTGCCGGAAGGGAAAATATTCTCGGCGGTAGTAAACGTCCCGCACTGCTCCTGCGACCTGCACGTAAACGGAAGAATGGTATACGAAGGCAGTAAACGCGAGGGAAAGGGCGCCAGCGGGTACTGGCTGCGCGGCATTGACATTTCCAGTTACATGGAAACAGGAGATAACATTATCGGAATACACATGCTCAACTGGCCTTACCATGCTTATCTCTTCGGCAACGTAATAATGGATTCGGGAGAAATCATACCGCTCGTTACGGATAAGACATGGGAATACAGGAAAGACGGAGCCGACAGATGGAACGCTCCCGGGACAGAGGACGAGAACTGGCAACCGGTCAGGGAAGCGGAGGCAGAACTTCGTTATTTCAGGGGACAGATGCCATCTTATACCGGGAGACTGCGCATAGAAAATCCTTATGAACAGAAATTGTTTTTTTCAGACAGCAGAGAGATATCTTTCAGGATTCATGTTCCTTCAGGGCTGGAAAAAGAACGTCCGGTTCTGCGGTACTCGGTAAATTGTGCGGACACTGGAGAGGAGAAGGCAAGCGGGGAAATCAAACAACACGGAAAAAATGACACATCGTTAGTCTATAACATACAGGCGGGCAGGATGGAGCGCGGAGTATACATTATTTCCCTAATTCTGGGCAACGGCGATGCAATCCTTGAAAGAAGGGATAACGAGGTATTCATCGTTTACGGCAAAATACCGCAGAAAGAGGTACCGGGAGATTACCTCACTCAAGGGTTGAACCTGACTCTTTACGACACCATCAACTGCTATGACCC
>CAYPTS010000003.1:0-47241 GCA_964413825.1 uncultured bacterium | reverse complement strand
ACCTCACTCAAGGGTTGAACCTGACTCTTTACGACACCATCAACTGCTATGACCCTGACGACCCCCATCCTTACATGGAAGGAGGGGAAGGGAAAAGCAGCATAGTTAAAAAGGGCGGACTTGTCTACAGGGAAGCACCCCCTTCGAGAGGCAAGTGGAGACGCGTAAAGGACGAGAAACTAAGCCGCGAGAAAAATAAAACCGTTTACACAAGGATGCCGAGCAATACCGGCTTTTTTGCCTACAAAGTTACACTTGACAAAACAGACGCTCCTTACCTGATTGAATTCTATTACCCCGACGACAAAAATAGAAGCATACAGTTTCAGATAAACGAGTTTCCCTATGACCCTGAATACGGAAACGTCTGGGGATATTGCAGGGAGAGCGCAGGCGTAACGACCGGAGGAATCTTTCCCCTTTCTCACGGCACAAAGAGCACTGCCATCCTCTTTTTCCCGGCAAGAAAGGAAATCATGCTGACGGTCAGCACCCAGAAACAGGATATGCCTGCCGCAGCAAGTAAGATAGTCATCTATGAAGCGGGCGACATGCCCGCAGTGCGGATAGAGAAAAGCAACCGGAGGTTATTCGGGATGTATACCGAAAGAGCCTACAGTTTCCGGAAGATGCTTGACGGATACATAATAGGTAACAGCAATGCGCCGAAATACGCAGTGCCCGAAGAAAACCAGAGTCTATGGGAAACCTACTGGAGTCCCGAATATTTCTCCATGTGGTTCAGAACCATAGAGCGGTTTACCAGGTACCTGCGGTTCAAAGGGGAAAACCTTTATATTGCGGGTTGTTATCAGTACTGCGAAACAAACACGCCTTATGCCTTCTCGTCAATACAAAGCATGGATTCCCGCATGGAGCCTGATTTCAGGGAAATAATGGCTCGCGTTTTCGGAGAAAACGGTATCTTCCTTATGGCCGGCATGGAAATAGGCTCCAGATTCAGCATTGTCAATGACCCGATGGCACAAAGAAGCGATACGGAAGTGGCCGAAGGCGCTGAAACCATCTGGACGGTTAATGAAAAAGGAGAACAGGTAAAGAGCAGAACTTTCTACGGATGGAAGTCAACCGTAGGAAACGTCTTTCACCCGCTGGTTCAAGAGGCAATATCCGGGATAGTTGACGAACTGTGTCAGAAACTGGCTTCCTATCCATCTTTCAAGGGTTTTTACTTTGTCAACCTGCCAGGATGGAATTTTGCCCAGAATCCGCTGGGCGGATATGAGGACTATACCGTCAATCTGTTCGAAAAAGAAACAGGGATGAAGATACCGGTCGATAAAACCGACCCGGAACGTTTCAAAAAGAGGCATGCGTGGCTGACAAGCCATGCACAGGAGAACACCGCATACACAGACTGGAAATGCCGGAAGATAAAGGACATTCAGACACAACTGCTGGAAAAAGTAAGAAGCTACAGGGATGACCTGAAGATAATTTCCAGGTACGGCCCGCCTGTGCTGGAACCGTTTGAGGGGAACATTGCAGATTATTGTGAACACATGAAAAAACAATATGGAGTTGCCCTGTCTCTCTATAAAAATGAAAACGGCATCGGTATCGGAAGGATGTCTGCAAGATATGACAGCCACAAAAAAGCACTCGCCTACCAAGATTTCAAAAACAGGATAGCGATTTCCCCGACAGGAGCGTTTGACGAGAATCATTTGAGTAATCCCGCCGTTACCGACGAATGGAACTGGAAAGACCTGATGGTTTTCGGACCGGCCGTCCCGGCAGGAGAGCATTACGGAGAGGAATTTGTCAGGATGCTTGCAGAATCAGACCCGAACACCATAGTCTACGCATGGTGCGACGACCAGATATTCCCGGGACACGAACAGGCAATCCGCAACTTCACAAAAGGTTTTCTCCCTCTTCCGGATAATGAACTCTCTTTACTCAAAGGCAAAAACATTGATTCAAACATACTGGTTCGTATCGGGAACTCAGACGAAAGCACCTTTCTCTGCGCTGCCAATCCCGGCTGGTGGAACTCCGAGGTGGAGATAGAGATTGAAAGAGCCGACAGGAAGAGCATCATTGACCTCACTACGGGTTCTGCCGTTGAAAGTGAAAATACAAGGAAAAGCAGGAAAATCAGGGTAAATCTTCCGCCTTACGGAACGCGAAGTTTTCTCATTCCCTCCCGTAAAGCGGAGATTGCCGGCGTCAAAGTGCGGCCTGACGTTTCAGCCGTAGAAGGGCTGGAAGAATTAATCCGCAGGAATGAAAAAAAGGTTTACGCTCAAAACGTCGGGTGCGTTATTTCACAGACAGACCTTTCCTTCCTGCAGGATTCTCTCAAACAGGCGGGTGCGGCGCTGGAAAAAGGAGATTACGCGGAAGGATGGAGTTACATCGCCAACAGGAAATTCAACGAACTGGCGGAAAAAATAAATGCCATAAGTTATATAAGGCCCTGGCTTATAATAGGCCCTTTCCCCAACAACGAAGATTTTTTACGGAAAGAAAAAGAGGCGGCAACGGCGGTTTCCGAAGATACAACAGACGAACATTCTGAAGGTTTCCACATTGAGTTTGAGGTGGAAAAAGACGTTATTGCACGGGGAAGCCCTGACAGGAATAAAGAATATGCGGACGTGAACGGCAGGAACATCCGCTGGAGAGAGGCAATCACCGTTGAACAAAACGGCCGCTGCTTCATGGATTTCCGTCCGCTTTTCAAGCCTGACAACTGGACAGTCGGCTATGCGTGGACAAAGGTATACTCTGACAAAGACCAGAAAGTCTTCATGGTGGCAGGAAGCGACGACGGAGTGAAAATCTGGCTGAATGGGAAGATGGCAATCAACGTCTTGAAATCACGGGCGGCACTCTGGGGCGACGACAAAGCCGGGGCAATGCTAAAGAAGGGAGAAAACCTGATACTGGTTAAGGTGGAAAACCGCACGGGAGGCTTCGGCTTCTACATGGATTTTGTTGATGAAGACGACAACATCCTGGACAACATACGGTATTCCACCGGTAAATAGACCTGACGAGGAGATAAATGATGATTTACACCCAGATTGATTTTGACGATGAAGACGTTATGACCCCTGAAAGTGCGGGGATGGACGACGTTTCCATGCGGCTGGCTGAAATACTGACCGATATCGGGGCAACCGGCTGTTTCAACATAACCGGAGACAAGGTGAGAAACCTTGAACGCCGGGGACGCAAGGACGTTATAAAAGCATTAAGCAAACACAACCTGGCAAGCCACACCGACGAAGGTTCCCGACATCCGATGCCGGCTGAATACGTTCAGTCCAAAGACTGGGAAACTGCCGTGGCGTTCGTTAAAGGCCAACAGGAAAGGTGTTTTTCCGATATCAAACGGGTCTTCGGGAAAGAGCCCGTGCACATGCACGGGCATGCCATAAAAGCAGACCCTGTCTCGGCAACGGTGGCAGGCCTTCTTGGAAAGGTTCATACCTCCAAAGAGGTGCTGTCTGCCGGAGAAGGTTCTTTCAGGACGCCGGTGAGAAATTACCACAGTGAAACCGGGGCATGGTGCGGAATGTTCTGGTGGTGCGGAACCCTGTGCCTTTCAAGTTTCGGCCGCATAGACGGAGGAATCCTGGCAGGTCCGCCTGAAAACGTGGACAAACTTGTGAAGGCAATGGCAGACAAACTTGAAAAGTATGCAAGAGAACCGTTTCCATGCTGCGGATTGATATCCAGAGGACACCCGATGGTGCACCGCGCAAAATACTATGAAAACCCGGACCGTTTCTTCGGTACCGACCAGTACTGGGCAATAAACGGGTGGAACCTGCCTGCAGGGAAATTCGGTTATCTCGGATATCCTGCCCTGCGGAGCAGAAAAGAGATGGACCGTCTGTACTCAAACTTCAGGCGCAGCGTTCTCGCCATTAAGAAACTGCCCTTTGTCAGGTTCATGTCCACCGACAAAATGGCCGAATTATACAACTACCAGCCGTCCTTTATCAGCAAAAAAGAGTTGACATTCCAGGCAGAGACGATTCAGGAGAAAAAGGGATTCGTCACCGACGACGTTTTCAGCCCTGCCGAGATATTACTCGGCTTATGTCAGGCAGTACTTGCGTTTGACAGAGAAAGCAGACTGCCGGAGAAGGTCAGGCGTATAAACTCTCTCGGCCCCGTACGCATGCCTGTATCCGCTCCGGAGATAAGACAACTTTCATGGAAGCATCTTGTTCTGTGCGCGGACGAAATACTGCGGTACGCACGGCAGCACGGACACCTGCTAAATAACGTAGTTTTTGACGGGATGCGGATAGGTGCGGGCTCCCTGTACGAATCTTTTTCAAGGGTTTACAAAGACCTTCTCGCGGGTAAAAAACCGCAGAAGATTGAGACTGACCGCGTCTTCCCCCGAGTCCCGAAAAAAGGCATGGAGATGGCAAAAAATTTCCTCGGCTACGAGGAGATACAGATGTACGAACCGGAAATGAGCGTGGACAACCTCTACAAGTGGATAAAACTCCAGTCGTGGACAATCAAACGCGCAATCTATAAAAAATAAGAGGTGAAATTTTCAACCGCTTCAATAAAACCTAAAAACAGACATGTCCATAAAATGAAATCACAATGCTGTTTTTAAAACATCTCCTTCTCCCCTTTATTAAAGGAGTTTTCCGGCGATTTTGCGTATGCCGGAAATTACGTCTGAAACATCCTTTTTCGTCATTACCGAAGGCACCGGCATTACGATACTGCGTTCCATCAGGCTGTCGGAACGCGGCATGGCGCCTTTATGATAATCATACACGCTTTCCCTGTTAGCCGGATGGCTCCACGGGAAGCCGTCGGAACTGTTGGAATGTTTCTCCACGAGCGAGTGGATATTGTAGTATATGTGCATCCCGAAATCAGCCACGCTCATCGTTGGCGACATGCCGGCGTAGATGTTTTCCGCATTCATTGCCGCGGCGAATTTTTTCGCGACTTTCGCAGAAGGCAGAGCGAAAATCAGAAACGCTCCTGTATCGCCCTTTTCGTCGTTAAGTTTGCGGAAGATTATGCCGGGTATGCCCGCAATGCCTTTTTTAATCTCGTTCTTGCTCTTTCGCATAGACCTGACTATTGCCGGCAGTTTCTTCAACTGCACCCTGCCGACCGCCCCTGCGATTTCGCTCATCCTGCCGCCGAAACCCCACAGCGCATAGGGTCCGTTTTTCATTACAAGGCGCCCGTTTATACGCGGGTATCCCAGGTCGTGTATGGCGCTTGCCCTTCGGTAGAGATGGGTTGAGGACGTAACGATAATGCCGCCTTCGCCGGTGGTCATGTTCTTGTTGAGTTGCAGGCTGAAGATTCCCATGGTTCCGAAGGAGCCGACCCTTTTGCCGCCGAGAGTCGCCCCGTTTGCCTGCGCGCAGTCTTCGAGTACCGGAATTTTGTGCCTGCGGGAAATTTCCATGATGCGCTTCATGTCGGCCGGCGCGCCGCTCATGTGAACCGCTACAATCAGGCGTGTGCGTTTTGTTATTCTGTTTTCAATTGCAGAGGGGTCGAGGGTAAACGACTCGTCAATCTCCGCAAGTACCGGTATTGCCCCGAGGCGCACAGCGGACGCAACTATCGCTATCCACATGTAAGCGGGGATTATAACCTCCGTCCCGGGACCCACGCCCAGCGCCGACATTGCAATCGCAAGCGCCTGCGTGCCGCTGTTTACCGCAAGTGCGTATTTTGTGCCGGTGAAACGCGCAAATTCGCCTTCAAACCTGTCAACCTCACAGCCGCACCTGGGCCCGTAATACCTGAACGGGCTCTTGTTCCTTATGACTGCAAGCGCCGCTTCCTCCTCCCTGCGGTCATAAAAATTCGCACCCGGGAATTCAAACGGGAGCGGGTTGGTCCTTACCTTCTTTTTTTTCTTTTGTTTTTTTTGCATAAGAATGTCCTCCGCATATTTTACCCGAGGGTAAATCTTAGCCCCGGAACTCCTGTCAGAAATCCTATGATAATCCATATGCCTGCAGTGACAAAACTTCCAAGTATCATCCCAAGGAAAAATTCTTTCGCCTTGTTATAAACCTTTATGCCGCCGTATTTCATAATAAACACCTTGATTATCCACGCTATAAAAATAGAAAACCACGTGGCATAAACAGGAAGCACCATCCCTGTAGCCAATCCTATGGGAGAAAGCGGCCACCACAAGAGAAATGTCCTTGCCAGGATAAGAAGAAACATCATTCCGCCGCCCAACAGGAGAAAGCCCAACTGCGCCCTCCCGAACTCAACCGGATAATTGATGAAGTTGCTTATCCACCCCATTGAAAACCGCGCAAGGCCGGAAAACTGCCATGACTGCAGGTTGATGCCGCCGTACTTGTACCCAAGGAAAAGGGTGATACAGGCGGAAGATACAAGCGACACAATTATGGCGCCGAATATGCCGAACAACAGCCGCCGGCAGTTGATTTTAAACTCCGTGGACATCTTCAGCCCGTTGGCTACGGAAGCCATGACCAGCGTTCTTATGTCCGTTGCCCATGCAAAGGTCATCCCCAGTCCCGCAAGTCCCGCATTGCCCAGATATCTGGAGCCGAACAGGTCGAGAGTTGGAACCGCGGGTATTACCGGCGCCCGGTAATATGCAAGTCCCGTCTGTGCTATTATCCGGGTAATCCCGAGAAATATCAACACGGTTATCGAAGTGAAAAACACAGAAGGCAGTACCCTTATCCCTGTCCTGTTTATCCACCATGCGACAAAAACAAAACTCAGGACAAAACCCCAGAAGGATGTTCTGTAAGAGAACATCTCCTCCTTATCGCCGTCGTCCGCTTTCAATCTTCCTATGGCTTTGTAGTAAATATTCTTCAGGTGTCCTCTGGCAAACCATAGACAACTGATACTCAAAACAAGCAACGCCCCGAGAGACTGCAGGGCGACTACCTGCGGCGCGGGGTCGGAAAACGGCTGTACCGGCCCTATGGAAAAACCGACCCTGTTGAGAAAACCGGTCTGCATGGTAAAAAACAATGCAAAAAACCATACGCTGAAAAGAACGCTGGTCGACATAAGAAACGCAAGCCCTATGACCTCGAAATACACCCTGAGAGGTATGCTGAATGCCCTGTTGAAAATCATAATGGTATTTGATAACTGCGGCGCGGGAACGAGAGGGAATATTACGTTCAATCCCCTGAGACTGTATACGACAAGAGGAATTGCAAACCCAATCCACATAAGTCTGCTCCGGTAAAGAGGAGTCTTTTCCTGCACCATCGCCGAAGGCAGTTCGGTAAGAGGGTATGTGAGCCGCTCCTTTTCCACCCACTGCTTCCGCATCATTACCATCAGGCAGATGCTCATGAAATAAAAAACTATTATAAACAGGAACCAGTTGGACAGGGGGCCGACCCACACATTCCACGGTATCCTCGTCCCCGCCGGCAGTCCTTCATAAACCTGCCATATTGCATCCCTGCTCTGCGGGAACAGATGCGCCGGCAGATGGGGATGCACTATTTCTTCCCACCGGTTGACAGGCGTGGCATAATAAAAAACTCCTCCGAGAAGGCCTATCAGGTTCATCGTAAAACCCCATGAAGGAATGGCGCACGCAACCAGCATCATTATGTATACCGTGATAAGTTCCGGCGGTTTCAGATAAAAACGGGGGAGAATTTTCCTGAGAATCTGGTTAACGAGAAAAACAAGGATGAAAAACAAAAATACCGCTCCTCCCGCGGAATAGTCCGCACAGAGAGCTGATGATTGGAGTTTAAGAACTGTAAACGGTTCCCCAGCTCCTATGATAAAAGAACATATAAGACCTGTAACTATCGCCCTTATCGTTACCATATATCTCCTTGTTAGAAAAGTATTTTAACACATATTGACCCGATAAAAAATTTTGGCGGAGACCGGTTAAAATGTTACAATTACCGGCAATGGAAAAAAAGTGCACGGAAAAATATAACAACAGGGAAAAACTGCTGGCAGGAAAGTTGCGCGAGGCAGAGGGGAAACTCTGCATAAGCGAAAGCAAATACAAAACCCTCCTTGAAAACATACCTCAGAAGATTTTTTATAAAAACGCAAAATCAGTCTACGTCGCCGTAAACCCAAGTTACGCAAAAGACTTCGGACTCCAACCGGAAGACTTTCCGGGCAAGACCGACTTTGAACTGTTCCCACGGGACATGGCGGAAAAATACAGAAGAGACGATAACAAGGTTCTAAAATCCGGGAAAATAAAATCCGTCGACGAAAGTTACCTGTCGGGAAAGAAAAAGTTTACCGTTCATACCGTCAAGGTGCCGCTCAAAAACAAAAAAGGCGAACCGACAGGCGTACTCGGAATCTTCTGGGACATCACCGACAGGGTGAAAAACCTCCAGAAATTGAAAGCTTCCATTACAAAACTTCAAAGCACTATAGAGGGAGCTATCGTAACCATGGCGCACGTGGTTGAAATAAAGGACCCCTATACCGCGGGACACCAAAACAGGGTTGCGCAACTCGCATATGAAATCGCGAAAGAAATGCACCTTCCGCGCAAAAAACTCGAGGCGATAAGAATGGCCACCTCAATACACGACATAGGAAAAATATTCATCCCCATGGACATACTCACCAAACCCTCGAAACTCAACGAGATAGAATTCAACTTCATCAAAACCCATCCTGCAGAAGCGTACAAGATACTCAAGGATATTGAATTTCCTTATCCGATAGGAAAGATAGTCTACCAGCACCATGAGAGAGTAAACGGCTCCGGGTACCCGCAGGGATTGAAAAAAGACAAGATATGCATGGAAGCGAGAATCCTGACTGTTGCCGACGTGGTGGAAGCAATGAGTTCGCACCGGCCGTACAGACCTGCCTTCAAGATAGAAGAGGCGCTGAAGGAAATAGAGAAAAATGCGGGCATCCTATACGACAAAGACGTTGTCAACACCTGCCTGAAAATATTCCACAACAAACACTTCGCCTTCCACTAAAAACCACCCATTGCCGAAGATATGAGGAGTTTGGTGTAGGGGTGCATGGGATTGCCGATTACTTCCGCAGTGGCTCCGGATTCCACTATTTTTCCCTTGTACATAACCGCAACGCGGTCGGCAATGAATTCGACCACCCTGATGTTATGGGAGATGAAAAGATAGGTCAGGTCCATCTTTTCTTTCAGTTCCATAAACAGGTTGAGAATTTTCGCCTGTATGGATAAATCGAGGCTGGAAGTGGGCTCGTCGCAGACGACAAACTCCGGCGAAGTGGAAAGCGCCCTTGCAATGGATACGCGCTGTTTCTCGCCGCCGCTGAACTGGTGCGGAAAGTCGTCAACCCTTTCGGGATTTATACCCACCATCTCAAAGAGTTCCTTTACCCGCTCTCTTTTTTCCACCCTGCCGCCCTGCACGCCTTCCGCAACCGCACCGCCGGCGCTCATCCTCGGATTAAGAGATTTATAGGGGTCCTGGAAAACTATCTGGAAATTCCTTCTTGCCTTAAGGAGTTGTTTTCCGCTTAACTCCGTCACGTTCATATCCTTGAAATACGCCCCGCCTGAATCCGGCTCAACCAGGCGTATCATCGCCTTGCCCAGCGTCGTCTTGCCGCTTCCGCTTTCTCCTATGACGCCGAAGGTCTCGCCCCTGAATATCTCAAGACTCACGCCGTCGAGAGCGGTTACCTTCTCAACGCCGGCGCCCGACCTTATCGTATACTCTTTTTTCAGGTCATTCACCTTCCACAGCGTTTCCATATTTAAAGCACCTCACTATAGAGTCCTCTCTGGCCGTTTCCCCGGGCTCCTTAAGCAGGCATATCTCTTTTTTGTACGGACACCTCGGATGGAATGCGCAGCCTTTTGGCAGGGATTTGAAATCAGGAACCTGCCCTTCAATGGTCTTTATCCTACCACCTTTCCTATATCTCTCCGGAAGGCAGGAAATAAGTCTTTCGGTATAGGGATGCCGGGGACTGCCGTAAACCTCTTTTGCAGAGGCAAACTCAACAATCTTCCCGGCGTACATGACCGCTATCTTCTGCGCAAATCCCGCCGCAAGCGATATGTCGTGGGTTATGAACAGAACGGACAAGCCGTACCCTGCCGTCATCTCTTTCAAAAGTTCTATTATTCCGTGCGCGGTGGTCACGTCGAGCGCTGTGGTCGGCTCATCGGCTACGAGAAGCGCCGGGCTGTTTATAAGCGCCATAGCTATCATAACCCTCTGCTGCATCCCGCCGCTCAACTGGTGCGGATACTGGTGATAGACGTTTTCTTTCAAACCCACGTCTTTCAACATTTTGAGAACCCGTTCCTTCCTGTCGGTTCTTCCTATTCTTGTTTTCACCCCCACCTTTCCTCCTGCGCCAAGGCTACGGAGGGCAGAATCCTCCCCCCTCAAGGGGGAGGAACCGTGGAGGTAACCACTATCTTTGATCGCCTCGGCAACCTGGCTTCCCACGGTAAAAACCGGGTTCAGGTAAGACGACGGCTCCTGGAAAATCATGCCGGCAAGTTTACCCCTTATCCCTGTCAGTTCTTTTGCCGGAAGTTTCGTTACGTCCGTCCCCTGTATCAAAACCTCTCCTTTTTCAAAATGCATACTGCCGGGAAGAAGCTTCATAACAGACCTGGCGGTAATGGTTTTCCCGCTTCCGCTCTCCCCTGCCAGCGCAACGGATTCGTTCTTACCGACGGAAAGATTTACTCCGCGCAGGATTTTCGTCTCCCTGAATCTGACCTCCAGATTCTTTATCTCCAGCGTCTTTTCCATTGTTCCCCTACACTCTTATTGTGGGAGGCATCTCCCGATGCCGAAACCGTCGAGGTCAGAAGACCTCTCCCACAACAAATAAAGTCAAATTGCTATCACCAATTCTTCGGGTCTGTAACATTACGGATGCCGTCTCCAAGAAAATTAAAAGCCAGTACCGTAACGAAAATGAAAAAACCCGGGATAAGCATCCAGGGGGCCATCGTGAGAATCCTCAAATTCCCCACGGTAACAGACAGCATATTTCCCCAGCTTGGATACGGCTCCTGTATGCCCAGACCGAGCAAACTCAGCGCGGATTCACCCAGGATATAACCCGGAACTGAAAGTGTCAGTGCGGTCACGGTATACGATAATGTATTGGGCAGTATATGCCTGGTTATTATTCTGAAAGAGGAAAGCCCGATTGAGCGCGCCGCAAGAACGTACTCCTCTTCTTTCAATGAAAGCACCATCCCCCGTATTATCCTTGCCAGAGAAGCCCATCCGATTAAACTCAGGATGACGACTATCAGAAGATACACCTGTATTGAAGAAAGACTGGGGGGAAATGCTGCCCGGAGCGCAAGCATCAGGTAGAAAAACGGGAACATCATTATTATCTCCACCGTTCTCATAAGGACGGTATCCGTCTTTCCGCCGAAATATCCTGAAACCCCTCCCACCAGTAAACCGAGAATAAAAGAAATTGCCACGCCTATGATGCCTATGGATAGGGAAACTCTCGCCCCATGTATAACACGGGAAAAAACATCTCTGCCATGCAGGTCGGTGCCGAAAAGAAATATTTTTCCCGGCCCGTCTGCGCCGAAAAGGTACCTGTCGGTTTTCAGGAACCCGAAGACCTTTCTTTCCGGGCCCCGCATGAAAAACCTTACGCTGTATCTTTTTGAAGAATCAAAAGCGTATTCCTTGAACGCGGGATTGACAACCTCTATCCCGTAAACTACAGGCCGCGGTAAAAACCCGCCGTTGCGGACGATGCGCGGCACTGCCGGAGGACAGAGAGCATACTCCCTGTGCTGTAAATCGTAAGGATAAGGCGAGATAAAATCCGCAAGTAGCGCCAGTGTATAAAGAGCAACCAGTATCCACAGGGAAATAAACGAGAGTTTGTCTGCCCGGTTCAGCCGTTTAAGAAAATTTTTCATCTTAATTTTACAAAGCCTCTTTTCACCCCCACCTGTTTCCTCCCCCCTCAAGGGGGAGGAGAACAATGAGAGAATCATCTTAACCTCACCCTCGGGTCGGACGCCGCGAGAAGAATGTCCGCTACAAGATTGCCCAGTATAAGCAGAACCCCTCCTATCAGAAGAGAAGCCATAACCAGATAAAGGTCCTGCGAGAGTACCGCGTCAAGTATCAGCCTTCCCATACCGGGCCAGTTGGTCACTATCTCCACCAGCGCCGCACCGCTGAGCACGGATGACAGCGTATATCCGAAGATTGTTATCATGGGATTAATGGCATTCCTGAGCGCATGCCTGAAATAAATCCTTGAATTGCTCAATCCCTTCGCATAGGCGGTTATTACGTACGGACTGCCGAACGCCTCGAGGAAATTGTTTTTCATCAGGCGGTACAAACCGCCGACACCTGCAAGAGTGAGAGCAATGCCCGGCAGAAGCAGGTGCCTGAAATAATCAACGAACTTCTCCCAGCCGGTGGCGTTTATGTGGAAAACGCTCGTGGTGCCGCCCACCGGAAGCACCATCGTACGGGCGGCGAAAAACACCATAAGCATCGCTATGAGAAACGATGGTATCGATATGCCTATATAGGCAAGAAATGACAAAAGTTTTTCCTGCCGCCTTCCTTCTTTTATTCCGGCATACACGCCCAGCGGAATCGCAATGAGCCATGTGAAAAATATGGAAAAGAGGGAAAGAGCAAGGGTGTTTTTCAGTTTCTGCCCTATCAGAAAAGATACCGGCACGTGGTAGGAGAAAGACTCTCCGAGATTAAACTTCAACACGTTGCCGAGCCAGTAGAAATACTGTATGACAACCGGTTTGTCGAGGCCGAAATTCTTTCTCATCTCCTCTATGGTCTGCGGAGAGATTTCCGGGTTCATCTGCAACTGCGTAAAGTAGTCCCCGGGAGCCATCTGTATGATTAAAAAAGAGATGAACGTCATCCCCAGCAGGAGGGGAATGAATTGCAGGAGCCGTCTGAATACGTATCTTTTCATCCCCTATATTTTACTTTTATGCAGTGAAAAATCAATTCGAAACGTTGACGGGAAGCAATTTTATTGTTATAATCTATCTATTATGGGAAGAAAAAAACAAGGCAACGGCAGGGATTCGAATCCCAAGCATCTCGAAACCAAGGTTTTCAGCGGGCAGAAGGTAACTGCAGGCAGTATCATCGTCCGGCAGAGGGGCAGCAGGATAAAACCCGGCAGGGGTGCGGGAATAGGCAAGGACTACACTGTTTTCAGTCTGGTTGACGGCATGGTTGATTTTATTGAAAGAGACGGGAGAAAAGTGGTAAACATTACGCCAATCTCTAAATGATAAAACTCTCCATAGAAACGAAAAAACTGGAAGAAATAGAACGTCTTGAGCCGCAGCGGCTGAAGGGTTTATTCACGCCGGAAGAACTCTCCCGCAGCAACAAAATAACGCTTGCCGGCAAACTTGCCGCAAAAACCGCTTTTCTTCGTAACGCGGGACTGTCCGGACTTTCCGAACACTGCCGTAAAGTTGAGATAGGAAAAGCGCCTTCCGGCAGGCCGTTTATAAAAATCCTCGACACTCCTCTATCGGAGAAAATCTCCGAATTCAAAACATCCGTTTCAATATCACACACGAAAGATACCGCGATTGCCGTCTGTGTCCTTTACAATGAAAACCCCCCTCACCCTTACCTCTCCCCTTGGGGCAGAGGAGGAAAATGAGGAATTTGCTTCTCCAATGATTATAAAAAGACCTAAAAATACCCATAAAGGAACCTACGGGCACCTATTCATACTCGGAGGCAGTCCGGGACTTACCGGTGCGGTCTGCCTTGCCGGCAATGCGGCTATGCGAAGCGGCTGCGGACTGGCAACCGTAGGAATCCCTGAAGGATTGAACGATATTATCGAAATAAAACTTACCGAGGTAATGAGCCTGCCGCTTCCTGAAACCACTGAAAGAACATTTTCAGTTAAAGCCGTCACTCCCGCGCTTGAATTCATCATGGACAGGGCTGACGCAGTAGTGATAGGCCCGGGAATATCCTGCAGGGTAAAAGAAACCGCTGAGTTTGTCAAACGGGTTGTGGAGAAAACCGAAAAACCTCTCGTCATAGACGCGGATGCCATAAAGATAATCGCCGCAAAAAAATCCCTGTTGAGAAAGAACAAAAACATCATCCTCACCCCGCACCCCGGGGAAATGAGTTATTTAACCGGCATGAAAATACGCGACATACAGGATAAGAGACAGGAAATCGCAGAGAAATTCGCAAAAGAGCACGGCGTAACGGTTATTCTTAAGGGATACCACACGGTGGTTACGGACGGCAGAAACACCTGTGTTAACCTCACGGGCAATCCCGGGATGGCAACCGCGGGAAGCGGAGACGTACTTGCCGGCATAACCGGCAGTCTTCTTGTACAGGGATACGGAACGTTTGAATCCGCGAAATATGCGGCATACATTCACGGACTCGCAGGAGACCTTGCCGCAAAAGAATCCGGCGAAACATCCCTCATCGCCTCCGACATCATCGCCTACCTCCCGGCGGCTTTCCGCCGCCTTTTATGACACTCCGGACTTTCCTCTTATCACTCTCTTTCCACGCATAAAAAATTCCGAACTCTCCCCCGCACTTTTCCTGAATCTATACACTTTCTCATTGAGAAAATTCGGTATTCTCTATACTTGATAAATTTGACAGGAGAAAGCAGCCAGTTAAAATAAAACAGTGAGGTTTTTTTAGAAATTGAATTTTCCCGTGAAATACGACAGCCTTATAAAGGATAAAAAATGAAAACGAAAACTCCCAACATACTTTTCATAATGAGTGATGACCACGCTTCTCACGCCATGAGTTGCTATGGAAGCAGAATAAACAATACTCCCAACCTTGACAGGATTGCCAATGAAGGGATGCTTTTCAACAACTGTTTCTGTACAAATTCAATATGCACTCCCAGCAGGGCCGTTATTTTTACAGGCACTTATAACCATATAAACAAAGTCACTACGCTTGCAACGGAAATGGATAACTCGCTTCAAACTTTTCCTAAAATTATGCACCAAGAAGGATACCAGACTGCTATTTTTGGAAAATGGCATTTAGGAACCGGCCCACAACACTGCCCGAACGGTTTTGACGACTGGGCTGTCCTTCCCGGACAGGGTTTATACCATAACCCTGACTTTATTTTTAAAGGTCCCGACGGAGGAAAAGAAAGAACCGTGAAAGGATACGCAACCGATATTATAACTGATATGTGTCTTAATTGGTTGGAAAATAGAAACCGCCATCAACCTTTTTGCCTTTTCTGTCATCACAAAGCACCTCACCGGCCTTGGGAACCGGATGAAAAACACGCCAAAATGTACCTTGACCGGGAGATACCGGAGCCAGAAACTTTATTCGACGATTATTCAAATCGCAGTTCTGCCGCCGCTGCTGCAAAAATGAGAATAGGCAGGGACATGAACGACAAAGACCTTAAGTGTGCAATAAATAAAAATTTGTCTGAACATGAATTAAGAAAGTGGGCCTACCAGCGATACATTAAAGATTACTTAAGAGTTATTGCCAGCGTTGACGATAATGTTGGAAGGGTGCTTGACTATCTTGATAAGGAAGAGCTCACGGAAAATACCATAGTTGTATATACTTCGGACCAGGGCTTTTTTCTGGGAGACCACGGATGGTATGACAAGAGATTCATGTATGAAGAATCTTTAAGAATGCCTTTTATAATAAGATATCCCGCTGAGGTCAAGCCGGGAACTGTTAATAACAACATGATACTTAACGTGGATTTCGCAGAGACTTTCCTGGATTATGCAGGATTAGATATTCCCGGTGATATGCAGGGCCGAAGTTTTCGTCCTCTGCTTAATGGAGAGTTACCCGAAGATTGGCAGACATCCATGTATTACCGTTATTGGATGCATGGTGCCAATCATAATGTATACGCCCATTATGGCGTTAGAACGTTAAGGTATAAACTGATATACTATTACTCTCAGGCTTTAGGACAACCAGGAGCATTGGATGAACCAAAAACGCCGGAATGGGAGATGTTTGACCTGAAGAACGATCCGCACGAAATGCGCAATGTATACAATGAACAGAGCTATCAGCAGGTCAGGAAAGAACTGGCAGAAGAACTTCACCGGCTGCAAATAAAGGTGAAAGATAAAGGTTTTACAGAATAGAGAAGGATTGGAAAACAATTCTTGCGTAAATATCCTGAAGCCCGGCGGCGGTTTCGTCTTCAATCAGGTGCACAATATTCAGCCTGACGTACCGCCTGAAAACATCATTGCAATGTACAGCGCCGTCAGGGAAATATAGACGTTTTTGAGGGAAAAGGAGAAAAAACATGAACTGCGCGGAAAAACTGGAAGCTGTTTTCAAAGGAGAATTAGTTGACTGCGTCCCCTTTGCGCTCAAGGGGTGGAGGATTCCTCAGTGCGAGATGGAACGGGTCCTGCGCGATGCAGGAATGTGCATTATTGACGGCGCGGGAGTACATAAAACCGTCAGCCCTGGCGTTGTAACCGAAGAGATTACCACCAGCAAAAACGGACTGATGTGCACCGAAACAATTATAAAAACCCCTGAAGGCACGCTTTCCACAAAGCAGGAGAGACAACCCGGGCTGGAGAAGACGGAGAGTACCTCGTGGACATCGGAAAAGTTATTCAAGGGACCCCAGGATTATGATGCCCTTGAATTCATGATAAGAGACCGGCAGTTCCTGCCAGATTACGAAACCTTCACAAAAAGACAGCGACAGATAGGGGGAGACGCCTTTTTCAAAACAGGCGGGCCGGGAGCCCCCATACACGAAATAATACATATCTTTATGGGCATAGAAACCTTCAGCATTGAATGGGCGGAAAGGAAAGAGCGGATACTGAGACTCTGCGATGCAATGAATGAGAGTAACAGGAAACTTCTCTCCGTAATAGCAGATTCACCTGCGCTTATAGTGCAATGCGGAGGAAACTACACCCCCGAAATCCTTGGAAAACAGAGGTTTGTGGAACACGTCCTGCCTCACTGGGAAGAAGCCGCCTCTATCCTTCACGCCGGCGGGAAAATGCTCGGATGCCACCTTGACGCCAACAACAGGATATGGGCGGAAGAAGTGGGCAGTTCAAAACTGGACTGGATTGAGGCCTTCACCCCGTCGCCTGATACGGACATGACCGTAGCCGAGGCACGAAAAATGTGGAAGGATAAGGTCTTTTTCATAAACTTCCCGTCTTCCGTGCACCTGGAAAAAGCAAGCGTAATTGAGGAAACGACAAAACAAATTCTGAAAGAATCCGCCCCCGGCGACAGGTTCATTATCGGGATAACCGAAAACGTCCCGGAAAACAGGTGGCGCGAAAGTTTCTACACCATCCTGCAGACGGTAAAAAAATACGGCACCATCCCCATAAAACTCTGAAAAGGTTTACCACGTCTTATAATTGAAAATTCGGAGTGTCAATCCGATTTTTCAACCACGGAAAAAGCTATTTCAACTCTCCCGAAGGAGACTTCTGGAAAAAGACGGGCGCTTTGTGTATAATGATTGGAGAAATCCTATAGGGGGCAGGACTGATGAAAATAGTTGAGTGCAGGGGAACGGACAGGCGGATAGGGGAAATGATGGGAGAAGCCCTGCGTGTGGAGATACGCGAACACATTGACCTTTTCGTGAAGGAAAGAGAAACACTGGCAGAAAGGATACGTTATTTCGCGGACTCAACCGCAAGGTATATGCCCGGCGTCATGGAGCAGTTCAAAGGGATATCCCGTAGCGCAGGCGTTACTGAAGAAGAACTACTTGCCCTGAACCTGCCGCCGGCAAAGACCGTACTTAACCTTGAAGAATGCTCAAATATTCTCTTCAAGTCCGGTCCCTCGGGACCGCTGTGGGGGAAAAACAACGACGGGGGTTCACCGCCTGGAAAAAAAAGAAGGCCTGTCTGTGTCTTGAGAATCTATCCTTCAAAGGGTATCCCTGCTATCTGTTTTACCTTCTGCGGGTGGCTTTCCGGAGGGGACATGATGAATGCCGAGGGTGTTGCGGCGGGACATTCATCAGTAGGCAGCAGGTTTGTTCAGAACTACCGGCATGCATCCGTGCTTCACTGGCTCTATGAAGGCATGTTGAAAGTCCGTTCGGCAAGGGAACTCGGCGAACACATAACCTCCGTTCCCGTGTTCGGCAAGGGTTTTTCCCAGGTGGCAATTGACCGCAGTGGATTCATGTTCTCGGCAGAGATAGCGTGCCCCCTCGTGCAGATACGCATGCCGGAATATGGCGCAACAGGCATGAACTGCGTCAATTGTTTTCAACTGCCGTTGCTGAAATATGCTACGAACCGGAGTCCGGCACAATTAAAAAATGCGGAGGGAAGAAAGAAATGCATCAATACTGCCGTAGAGAAAGACAATCACAGCATTGAGAACATGAAAGAGATTCTCCGCCATCACGGCCAATATTCTGTTTGCCGGCACGGCGGCAAAGACGAGGCCCACACTGAATACTCCATGATAGGTATTCCTGCGGAGAAAAAAGCTCTCTTCGCAGAAGGCTACCCGTGTGAAACCGACTATGTGGAGATTACCCTTTAATATCTTCCAGCCTCACCTTTTTTGACCCCCGGTTTGTTATGTGATATGCTTTGAATCTACAAGGAGAAACACTATGCCGAACAAAAATGATGCCGTGCAGATTACGGACAATTTCATAGAGAAGTGGGCTGAAGGTATAAATCCGGAGATGGCGTTCCGGGCAAAAAACGGCGGGGAATTCCTCGCATGGAAAAACGGCCTTGTAAACAAGGTCAAAGAACTGCTCGGGGAGTTTCCTGAACCTTCGGACCTTTCCCCCGTAAAGATAATCACTGAAGAGAAAGAAAAATACGTGCGCGAGAAATACATCATCCAGACCGAAAAAGACTGTTTTATGCCGCTGTACATCCTCATCCCGAAAAATAACAGGAAAAAACATCCTGCAATACTCTGCTGTCACGGGCACGGCGGTTACGGGAAAGACCCCATTGCAGGCGTGCATAACGATAACCCCGAGATAACCGGCAGTATAACCGCCCACAACTACAATTACGGCGAGCAGATGGCAGAACGCGGCTTTATCACCATATGCCCGGACTGGCGCAGTTTCGGCGAACGCGCCGGCTACAACAACCCATTTGCTCCCAGGGACATCTGCAACATCCACTTCATACAGCACCTTATACTGGGAAGGACGCTTCTGGGCGCAAACGTCTTTGACGGGATGCGGGCGATTGACTTCCTTCTGACAAGGGACGACGTGGATGCGGAAAACATCGGATGCATGGGCTTATCATTCGGCGGAACCATGGCAACCTACCTGACGCTTCTGGAACCCAGGATAAAAGCGGGCGATATCATCTGCTACGCCACAACAACAAAACACTATGCCATCAGCCATGCGAATTTCTGCGGAAGCCAGTTAGTTCCCAATCTTTACAGGTATGCGGACGTGGGAGACGTGATGGGCGCCATATGTCCAAAGCCGCTCCTTATAGAGTCCGGGGCAAACGACATCTGCTTCTGGATACATTCGGCGGAAGAAGCGCACGAGAAAATAACGGCAGCGTATGCAGTTGCAGGCGCAAAGGACAAACTGCACATAGAGATTTTCCCGGGCGGGCATGCGTTTTCGGGAAGGACGGCTTTTGAGTTCTTTGCCCGCTACCTGAATAACGCCCTATGACTCTCCCCCTCATCCTATACTTTCTCCCCAACGGGTAGAAGGAAATGAAAGGATGCGGAGAGAAATTAGAAATGAAAAAAAGCCTTAAAATTTTGGCAATCGTTCTCGGTGGAATACTCTTGCTATCTGCGGTTTCCGTCAAGATATCCGAGAGATTAATAATACGCAAGATTTCTTCCTCTACCAAAAATATTGTCACCATAGGCTCAATCTCGTTCTCCCTTCCGCCTTCGCTCAAACTGAAACGGATACAGGTTTCCAATCCTTTCGTGCCGGTGCTCATGAAGGAACTCCGCATCCGTCCCGGATTTACTCCCGGCGCTTTCGCTTTTTCCGGCCCCGGGGGAATATCAATTTCTTCAAGCGGACAGGAAAGAGACGTGAAAATCAAGGGTTCGGTAACCGGCAACTTCAAGCAGGGAGAACTCACCATAAAACCTACGTCCGTGAATATAGAGCAACTGGGCAGTTTTGAGGTGAAAGGACTGCTCGAAAAATGGGGCGCGGAAGGCGTCAGTTTGAACATCAACCTCAACGGAACCGAAATTACGGAGATAAATAATTTGTTCGGCCTGAAAATACCTTTCAGCGGCAAGGTGACAGGAACGGCGCTTCTGAACTTCTTCCGCGACGAACCGGCAAGACAAAACATCGCTTTTGACGCCATTATAAAAGACCTCTCCATGGAGGAAGGCAGTGAGTTCACCGCATTCGTCAAGGGCGCCTACAAGATGCCTGAAGGCCGCGTGGACATTGCCGACGGGAAACTGGTCAACGCGTCCGGCGGACAGATACTGTTCAAGGGGTTTGCCGACAAAGAAAACTTCAACTTCAACTTTGAAAGCGAAAAGATGTCTCTTGACGAGTTTTTGAAACTCATACCGGAAGAGATAAGAACAAAATATAACATAAACGTGAACGGCGGGTCCGCCTCGATGAAGGACTTTAACGTTATAAAGGTAAAAAAAAAATCCTGTTGACCGGAGTACTGTCTCTTAACGCCCCTGAAATTTCTTTTCTGCAATACAAATTGGAAGACCTCCTTGTCAGGCTCCCCGAAAACCGGTTTGAGGCAGGAAAATTCCATTTCCAGAAGATAACCGCTGAAAACGTCTCCGGAACTTTTAACGAGAATCTTAAAGGTTCCGCCGCCTTCACCCTTTACGGCGGAAAGGGAAATCTTACGTATTCCGTGAAAGACGCAGAGGAGAAATTTTCAGCCGCGTTGGATTTCAACGTGAAAGGCCTTTCGATTTCCGAGTTTGTCCGGGATTTGAGCGACGAGGTCTATATTTCCGGCATCCTTGACCTCAACGGCAAAGCGGCCTTCGGCAAAAGCGGGCCGGAAGCGGAAGTCTCCTTCCGTTCAAAACCGGCAAGAGGCGTAAAGCAGGTGATGAACTTCAGCGCAATCAGCGTTCTCGCTTCCATGGGAGGCGGAAGCCCCATCAAGACATTCGGCAGTTCCGATTTCGGATACAACCTTATTGCCGGCAGACTGACCGTCCGGAACAACTACCTCACAATAGAGGGCCTGGCCGGAGAGAGAGGCGGGCAGAACCTCCTGATAAAGGGCGGCACTTTCGGCGGAATAAACCTGTCCGTTGACAAATATTCAAACACCATTAGTTTAGAAGAGATACGGCGCCGTGCGGCCGCCGCCACCCAATCAATGAAACGATAGAATTCTCCTCACGTTGAATATTCGTTCGCATTGAAACACTGGACACTTTTTCTCAAATCCCTGCCGTTTTTTACCAGTTGTTCGGCAGTATCTCTTTTCATTCCTATAATCTTGATTCCTTTATCAACCGTGTTTTTGAGTATCTTTTCCATGTCGTTATATTCCGGCTGCGACATGTTTATCGCATACAGCCCTTCCATCTGCGAAGCCGTTTCAATGTAATGGTCACCCCTGCCGCAAAAATGGATGCCGCCGCCCTTGAAAACCTTCAGCAGTCTGCTGTCATAGGGTTTGATAAATTCATCAAACATCCCCGGAGAAAGGTTCATTGCCGAATCATCCCGCAGCATGATATTGCCTTTAAGCAGCAATGCCCAGTGGGTAGAATATCCCTCATTGAATGGAACCAGTTTTGTCCATTCATTCAAAAAGAGGGTGTAGGTCTCGGTAATCAGGTTAAGAAACCGGTGTATCATGTCAGATTTGTCTATCAGCGCGATGAACAGGCCGCTGCCGTAGAGAAGTTCACAAACATCCATGGGACCCTGCAGGTCGGGATGGTAAATATCAACGTACTTTTTTATTTTGGGATAGCCCTTCATCAACTCTATAAACCGCTCCGCCATCTCAAAAACCTTCGTCCCGAGGCCGGCTTTCAGGGAAGGGATTCCTTTATCCAGCATACTCATTATCGCATCATCTCCCCCGGCAACGGGCTTTGTGGTGGGCAGAGTGTTCAGTTTTTCATCCATCACAAACAGTTCCGCACCGAAAAGAGAAGGTAGAATCCCTGTCCCGTAGTTACACCTGACATCCAGCAGTGCTCCTGTCCCCTCCGAAATATACTCGGAACACATCTTGAACTGCTGTAAGGCCATCAACTCATAGTTATCAAGTGCCGAGTTGACGGAAACTTCCGGCCATTGTACTGCCGGAGGAACTTTTTTCTTCCTTCCCGGTACGAAAATCTCCTCTTCTATCTTCCCTTCCCAGAAAGATTTCCACTGGGAAAGAAGGTCATCTTCAACAGCAGGGTCAATCCTATTTTCCAGGTCCTCAAGATATTTCTCAATCATCCTGCCCTTCTCCTCTTATACATTCAAAATCTTCGGCAAGAAACTCCGCAGGCAACAATATCTCCACGTTCCCATACCGGTCGATTTTTCTAAATTCCGCATCGCCCGTAATGACGCATTCGCATCTGCAGGCAACCGCGCATTCAAGAAATTTTGCGTCGTCAATGTCTTTCATGTCCAACTTGAGACGCGGCGGATCAAACGTCCATACGGTATTGAATCCGCGGGAAAACAGATTCACCAACTCAAGTATTTCCTCTTTATGCTTCAATCCGAATCTTGCCGCAACCTCCACGTACTCCTCCAGTATGTCTTTCGACATGCACAGCTCAATTCGTCCTTTCCTCCACAGGTCGATCACCTGGCTCGGTTTCCCGCCAAAAAAAGAGGAAACAAGAACATTGGTGTCAATCACCACTCTCACTTTTCCCCCTCTTTTCTCTTCTGACATCCGCGATTATGCGGGGAACATCTTTCAGGGAATACTTTTCTTTTATTTTCTTTCCTATCCTTCCCCAGAGTTCATCAATGTATCCCTCCATATCATTCTTCTCAACGTACTCCCGTATGAGCTCCCGTGTTTTCACGCTCTGGGATTTCCCCTCCAGTTTAACAATCTTTGTAAACTTGTTCTTGAGGTCTTCATCTATCCGCACTATCATCTGGGTATCCATTCCGCACCTCCGCATTCTTGTATATACATATTATACATAATATCAAACCATCTGTCAATGAAACGCTGACAAAAACGTCAGCAGTAATACCGTTTAAATTAGCAATATGGCAAGGCAGCAAGGAGGAAGCGATTTGTGGGAGGCATCTCCCGATGCCGATAGTTTCGAGGTCAGGAGACCTCTCCCACAAGAGGAAGCCGATGACGCAAGCAACACCGCTCTCAGGATGGAATGGAACGGTAGTAGCCCCAACGGGATTCGGCGCCGCTCGCCTCCCACTACGACTCGGGTCGGCCATTCGCACGGCTCCTCTTACTCATCGGAGCCAAGCGTCTTCGCTCTCTTCGAATCCCGTAAACTGGGAAACGCTACTAAACGCTGACAAAAAACGTCAGCAGTAGCCCCAACGGGATTCGAACCCGTGTCTGATGGCTGAGAACCACCTGTCCTGGGCCTCTAGACGATGGGGCCAAAACAATGAAAATCAAGAATCGAAACTTGATTAATTTATGTGGTATAATACTTGAAAAATACGCTTATGTCAAGATATAAAGAAATCCGCGGGTGCATCCACATCCATTTCCCGTTGAAACAACTGGAACAAACTTTTGAAGCCGTCGGCAGAGAGGGTTCTGCCGCGGGTCTCGACTTCCTTATCCTCAACAGCCATACGCCTGAAAAGAACCCCGCAAGGTATGAAAAAACCTTTGCGAAAGAACGCTGCCACGGGAAAACACTCGTCATCAACGCAGAGGAAACCGATGATGCGGGCAGGCAGAACCACCTTCTGGTAATCGGCGGCACCAGGTGGTACGGAAATAAAGACGCGACTTCGCAGGTACTCTCTGAAGCGGGAAAAGACGGGTGCGCTTGTTTCGTAGCGCATCCGGAAGGAACTCACAAACTTTTCCTTCTCAAAAAAGAATATTACTGGGAAAACTGGGAGGCCGGCGGGTTTACCGGCATAGAAATCTGGTCAATGCTCTTTGACTGGGCAAAAACAACAAGGGTCTATAACCTGCCGGTAAGATACCTCGGATTCCCCTATAACCTGCAGGGTCCGAATCCAAAAACCGTCAACAGATGGGACGCCCTTTCTCTCAAAAAAAAGGTTGTGGGCATAGCGGGACTGGACATACATCCCCTCCCGCTTTTTTTCAAGCCGCTGGATATCAACAGGAGTTTTGCCTACCGCAACATTTTCAAGGCATTGAGAAACCATATTTTGTTGAGAGCCCCGTTGACAGGCGACCCGCAGGAAGACAAAAGAAAAATTATAACCGGACTAAAAAACGGAAACCTGTTTTTCGCAAACGACCTGCTTGCCGACAGTTCCGGTTTTTATTTCGGCACACAAGATGAAGAATTTATAATGGGCGATACGGTGCCTGCAAATACCTCCATTGTAGTAAAAAGTCCGGTGAAAGCAAAGATAAGACTCATTTTCAACGGGAGACCCCTGTGGGAAGAAGAAACGGACTACAGAAAATTCACGCCCGCAAAACCCGGCGTTTACAGAGTCGAAGCCGGCCTCAAAGGCAAACCATGGCTCTTCTCCAATCACCTCCGTGTTGAAAAATTTGCGGGAACGGGAAAATAATGGTAATATTATTTTTTAAGAGATTGAAAAACAAAGTCATAGCCCCTCACCGCTTGTCATTGCGAAGCATGTTCTGTATGCTGAAGCAATCCCATGAGATTGCCACGCAAAAAACGCTCGCAATGACAAATGGAAGGGGTAAAGGAGTTTAAGGTAAATGAGCAGGAAGATATATAAAGACCCGGTATGCCGGGCGTGGCTGAAGAAAGAAACGAAAAACAAGGCGGAGAAAGACGGCAAGGAGTATTTTTTCTGCAGTCCTGCGTGCAAAGAAAGGTTTGAGAAGGATACGGAAAAGTATACGAAACTTGTCGGATGAATTATTAGATGAACAGTTTACCATCAGTTGTTGCTCTGGACGTTGAAACTACCGGACTTAATCCTTGCAACGGCGACAGAATCGTAGAGATATCTCTTATTGAGATAGCAGAAAACGAAACGGTCATAGACAAGTTTTCCTCGTTTATAAATCCCGACAGGGAAATACCGGCCGAGGTCTGCTGTATAAACGGAATAACCGGCGACATGGTAAAAACCGCACCGTATTTCAGAGATGTCGCCCTTGCGATTTTCAGATTCATTGAAAACAAAACGCTACTGATACACAATGCGGATTTCGACAGGCAGTTTCTCGAAGCGGAATTCAACCGCTGCGGGATGGATTTTCCCAAGATAACCGGAATAATAGACACCCTCGCCATCGCAAGAAATTATTTCAACTTTCCAAGAAATTCCCTGTCGCGCATAGCGGAACACTACAACCTGAATACATCCGGCCTGCACAGGGCGGAAGCAGACGCCATGCTGGCATACAGGATTTACCGGGAATTTTGCAAAGAAAGGCCGCAGGACAGACCGTGGGAAAAATAAATTTGACAAAAAAAATAATGTGTTGTAGAATTGTTAAGTTGAGGAAAAAATGAAAGTGTTTTTGATTTTATTATTTTTGGCTGTGGGAGTGTTATTTACGGCAAGCGGATGTTCGTTAAGTCTTGACCTCCATCCTGATGGTAAAACCCAATCCACTAAATAGGAGCATTATATTATCGTTATTATTAATCCCCAAAACCTCCAAAAATCCAAAAAGGGTTTCTATGGTTTGCGGAGTTTAAGGGGTGTGAGAAAGGAGGAAACAGAATGGCAAAAGAAAAAGGCAAAGTGAAGTGGTTCAATAACGCCAAGGGTTACGGCTTTATTGAAAGAGAAGGCGGCGAAGATGTCTTTGTTCATTACTCTGCTATTACCGGAGATGGATATCGTTCACTTCAAGAAGGTGACGCGGTTGAATTCGAAGTAGTATCGAGTGACAAAGGACTTCAGGCTGCGAACGTAGCTAAAATATAACATCTATACGGCTGCCGGAATGAGGCGCCTCCGGAGGGATTCGTCCCTGTGGAGTATACCCCGTTCCGGCAGTCGAAGACGTTGTTGTTGTGACACCGGCGAAGAATACCGGAAGCCGGAAGGATTTATCCTTTTATCGTCTGGCTTCCCGCTTCTTTTCAAGAGAAAGGATTTCCGGTTGGATTTTATATAGCATCGAGATTTCAGGATTTTAAGAAATCCCGATGCGGGATTAGGAGGTTTGGAGGAAACAATCTGGATTCCTCCAAGGGGTGACAGCGGAGAAAATGTGAGTGAGCGAGCATTTTTGAAGCGTCAGAGGGGCAATAGCCCCTATGAAAGTAATCGCTGTACGATTATCTTATTATGGGATATAAACGGTGGAAAGGAATACTTCTTTTTGTTTTTTTACTTTCGTACGCAGGGGCGGAAAATGTAACCGGCCATCTGCGCATGGCGTATGAAGCGCACAAAAGAGGTTTATACGCCCTGTCCAACACGCAGATTGAAAAATACTTACAGGACAATCCTGATGCGGATAACCTCGACTATGCCCATCTTTTATCGGCGGTAAACTTCCTGAAACTTGAAAATATCGACAATGCTATTGAAAAACTTACCCTGATAAGAAAAATCTTCCCCGAATCTCCGCTTGAAAAAGACGCTCTCTCTTATCTTATATTGGCGCAACTGAAAAAAGAAAACGTACCCGAAGCGGTTTCCCTTTATTCCGAATACAGAGAAAAGTTTTCCCCGGAACCGTTCCTTGAGAGGCAGATTGAAGAAGCGGCATTTTCCAGAGCGGTTTCTCTTTTCAATGAAAACCTTGCGGAAGAAAGCAGAGTACTGCTTGACCTTTTTATCGCGGAATTCAAAACCTCCGGATACCTGCCGGAAGCCTTCTACTACCGGGGTTTAATCCAGTACAAGGCAAACGATTTCGCCAAAGCCGCGGATTTTCTCAAACAGGCCGCAACGTTCTCCAGTCTGATAGAAAGCAGGGAAACCCTTGCCGACATCCACCTTAAACTGGGCGACTGTTTTTTCAATTTGAAAGACTATGGCTCTTCGGAATTTTTTTACAACAAAGTAACGGAGAAGTTCCCTGATACGCTGTACGGGGTATGGGCTTATTTCCAGTTGTCTCTTCTCGAGAAAAGGAAGGGCAACCTCGGCAAAGCGGAAGAGATACTGGAGAAAGTGAAAGGCCGGGCTGAACATGAACTGAACGTCCAGATACTCAGCGAACTGGCAGACATCCAAATGCTTCAGGAAAAATGGACCGATTCCGAAAAATACCTGCGGGAAATAACCGAGTCGTTCCCAGGAGACAAAAGTCTGCCGGAAGTATACCTGAAACTGGGCTTCGTCAACTTTAACCTGAGCAGATTTGAGGATTCGATAGAATACTTCAGGAAAACGCTGGACATGCCCGCCAACCGGGACGTGAAGGAACGCGGATACTTCGGCCTCGGCTATACCTATTACGCCAAGGAACTCCACGATGATTCGCTTAAAACGTGGAACAAGCTTCTCACGGAATATCCTGAAAGCAAATTCATCCATGAAATACTGTTTTTCACCGGTAAAAACCGTTATGAGAACGCCGACTATCCGAATGCGGAAAAACACTTCAGACAACTCGTGGCGAAGTTCCCTGAAAGTTCTTTTTACGCGGTTGCCTCCCGGATGCTTGTTGAAAGTCTCTTGAAGCAGAACAAACTGAACGACAGCATGCGCGCCTGCGAAAACTTTTTTTCTTCGGGGCATAAAGACGAAACGGTTTCCTTCCTTTACGGGAAAACAATGTACCTGTTGAAGGATTTCAGGAAAGCAAAGGAAGTTCTCGAGAAACTAAGCACCGTAAATCCGGCAGAAACGGTTGAGACAAAGTACTATCTCGGCAAGATATATGCTAACGAAGGCCGCATAGAGGCGGCCCAGGAGAAATTCCTTGAGATACTGTCTTTCTACCCGGATTTCACCGAATGGAGCAAACTCGCCGAAGAAGCATTGCAAAGCTTAAAAAAATGAAAAAATGGCACATCCTTATTACGCTGGTTTTCATAATATTGAACTGCATCTGCGGTTTTTCTGAAAGCATCAAACTGCCTGACGAAATAGTCACTGGCAAAACCTTGCGCATTGAAAAATCCAACATATTCACCAGGCCGGCTCCTGCCTTTGAGGTGGTCTTTCCCGATATGACAATACCGGATGAAAAACTGTATGACGGAAAATTCACCTTATGGAGCAGGGAAGGACCGGAAGGAAAGACCGCGGGAAGAAGTTACCTGTCCCTGTCCGCGGGAACATACGACACGATACGGGGCAGTTTTTTTCACACAAACAGAAACTCACAGGATATTGAACATTCCCTGCTCCTTGATAGTTCATACGCTTCAGGACACAGGAAAAACGGAGAAAAACAGGAAAATTCGCTCGCTTTCATGTGGAACAGTCCCGCTTCCGGGAGATTCTCGCTGGAAACGGAAAGAAACCGCATAGGTCTGCCGGGAAGGGATTTCAATCCGACAGACGACGAAAGAGATTCCTTTTCATTCCGTACAAAATATTCTTACGGCGGCAAGAAAGGGTTTGTTCCTTCGTTCAGCCAGTCTTTTTATAATGTGGACAACGTCGACGCCAACTTCCTTCTGCTGAACCTGCAGGTGGACAGGACGCCTTTCGCCCTTGAGACCGCTCTGGAAAGACTGGACGTGTTCGGCGAATTTTCAACAATGTCGTTCTACCAGGGAGCGGTTATTGAAAAAAAACAACTGACACTGGGCGGCGGGCTGAAAGTTGTGGAAGATTACGGAGTGCGGTTTTTGCCGGCAGTGCGCTATTCCGCCGGCGATAATTTCCGCATCCGGCTGGAGGGCGCCTATCAAATCCCGGACTTTTACCGCGAGGTCATGCACACCGAATATAAAGAACTTATAAATCACGACCTTGCCCCCGAAGAACAGTATAAACTGAACATTGAGTTCGGCAGAGAATTTAAAAACACGGTTTTCAATATGGATGTCTCACAGGCATACAGGGAAAATTTTTATGCGTGGGCGGATACCGACGGCAACGGACTCTTTGAACCGTCAGGCGTACAATGCTGGCAGACGTCGGCCGGCATCGCGCTTAAACAACGCCTATCCCCGCAGATAAATCTGTTTTTTAACGGAGAAAAAAACTTTCTGTCTGAGAAAACGGATTTTTACCCGGAAGAGACTTTTGATGCCGGCATTACGCTGTTTTCATCCTTTGCCTCATGGAAATTCTGGATGTCTTATACCGGAGAAAGATTTTTCACGGGCACGCGGACCGGCAGCGACACGATACTTAACGCAGAAATTAAGGTGCTGTTCGGCGAGTCTGCGGAATGGGGAATGGGGGCGTACAACCTTGCAGACAAGGACTATCTCACAGTGCCCGGCTATCCCGCTGAAGGGCGTAAATTCGTTTCCTATTTAAAACTCTATTTTTAGATGCCGTAAATCATTGCCCCTCACTTGGAAAGTGTAGCAGGAAGAGTTCAGGATAAAGGAGGTAATAATGGAATTGTGGAATCTCGTTTTCAAGGGCGGACTGATAATGGTGCCCATACTCCTATCGGGTGCGTTGACCCTCGGCATCAGCATTGAACGGCTGATTTCTTTCAGGAACGCCGAGATAGACAACGAAAAGTTCATAAAGGAAATAGAGGAGCGCCTGAAACGGAGAAAAATAAAGGAGTCTCTGGACCTGTGCGACGAAAACAACAAACCTGTCCCGCGGATAATCAAGGCAGGGCTTTTAAAATCCGACAGGAGCAGGGAGGAAATAAAAGAAACCATAGACGATGCGGCAGGCCACGAGATACCCAACCTTGAAAAATACCTGGGCATCCTTGCCACAATCGCAACCATAGCGCCCCTGCTCGGTCTTCTCGGAACGGTAACAGGGCTGATAAAGGCCTTCATGGTAATCGAAGCCAAGGCAGGGCTTGTTAATCCCGGGGAACTGGCGGGCGGAATATGGGAAGCGCTCGTTACCACGGTTGCAGGGCTTATTGTTGCCATCCCTGCTTACCTGGCGTATAACTATTTTGTGAGCAGGGTCAACAACATCGTACTTCAGATGGAAAAAAGCGCAACGAAACTGATTGACATTCTGTTCCTCCTAAAAACAGAGGAGGACGAGGCATAAATGAGATTTCAGAGACATTATTCCATTATCAAGGGACAGTTAAATCTTACGCCGCTGATAGACGTGATTTTTCTTCAGTTGATATATTTCATGCTGACATCCAGCTTCATAATGCAACCCGGCATAAAAATAAACCTGCCGCAGGCGGCTACCGCCGAAACCATGGCAGAGAAAGAGGTTGTGGTAGGAATATCCGAAGAAGGCGTGATATTTTTCAAGGACAGGCCGGTAACTCTTGCACAACTTGAAAAATTCCTGCAGGATGCGCTTGCAAAAAACGCCGGCGTGACGCTAATAGTGCAAGGCGATAAGAAAACCGAGCACGGAACGGTTGTCGCCGTTATGGATACCGCGAGAAAAAAGGGGATAAGCAAAATAGCAATTGCGACAATTCCTGACTTTTAAATGGGCACAAAAAATCTTCTTCTTAAATCTTTTTTCGTAAGTCTGCTGGTGCATGCCGCCGGAATATCACTGTTTTCGCTCATTCTTCCAATGCCCCTGCCGGAAAGAAAACCGATTGAGGTCTCCCTGCTTCCGCCTTCAGCCGCACCGGAAAAAATCGAACTTGCCGCAACCGTTCCTATGCCCGAGCAACCAAAACCTGCACCAAAAAGCGAACGGCTTGCGCTTGCAAGGGAGAGAAAAACGGTAAAAATCGCCACGGAACGGTTTACAGGAACTCCCCAATACGTGCCCGTTACGCAGGTAAGCCGAAAATTCGACATACCAGAGTTCCAGGTAAAATTGCCGGATATCATCTCTTTTAAAATCACGGAAAAGAGTTTTGAAAAAAAACCTGCCGGCGTCGACATAGAAGGGCCTGCCGGCGACAGGGGGCTGGTTTACAGACAGCAGGCAGACTACCCGGAATGGGCGCAGGAAAAAGACATCGAGGGAAACGTGCAGATAAAATTCTGGGTCGACCCGGACGGAAAAATCGCCCTGACAAGCCTTCTGGGCTCGTCGGGATTCCCCGAACTGGATGTATATGCGGAACAGATTTTCAGGAAATGGCTGTTTGAACCGGTCAAAACGGACAAACAGGCGTGGGGCATTATAACATTCAGGTTCAGACTCCAATGATACCGATAGAACTTGACCTTGCAGTCGCTCTCTACCTCGCCTTCAGCATACTGATACTGGTTACATGGATTGTTTTCGAATGGCGGAAAAGCGCTCTGGTAAACTCCAAAACGAACAATTCCCTCTGGCAATGCCCCACATGTTTTTATACTTACATAGACAGTTGTTCCGAAAACATATCGAAATGCCCGAAATGCAAAACTCTTCACAAAAAACAATAAAAAGAGTACAATAATAACACATCAGTTTCTCATTGATTGTCATTGCGAGGAGTCTGCCCCGTCCTACGGGGTGTAACGACGAAGCAATCTCAACGACAAAAAGCGTCGGTCCAGGGTAAAGGAGGTACCATGATAACGGAAATAGGAATCGTTGCCGGAGAAATCTGGCAGTATCTTGAAAAAAACAAGGAAGCATCACTATCCAAAATTGCCAAAGCGATAAAAAGAGACAAAGATATGGTGCTCCTGAGCCTCGGATGGCTCAGCCGAGAAGGACACGTATATATCCGGAAAGAAGGAAACGGTTACAAAATAACCTTCCAGCAGAAAGGATAATTGAGAATCGAAAATTGACAGCATCAGAAACCAAATCTCGATTTTCAACTGCTCTGTAGATATTTTCTCAAATATTTACTGGGGGATCGTCTAATGGTAGGACATCAGACTCTGGATCTGAGTGTATAGGTTCAAATCCTATTCCCCCAGCTTCGCAATCTTCTATGTTAGGATTTGAATGGAGCGAAGTCAGCCAAGCCGACGAGAAGGAGGGTTGGCAGCGGCTGGCCTACCCGAGCCGTATCGGGAGGCGAGGGAGCCAAATCCTATTCCCCCAGCTTCGCAGGTATATATATTTGACAAAAGTTGGGGCTTATCCTAAACTATCTTTGCATTTTATATCAATATGTCGCTTAAGAATTGAAATGCGAGGACTAATATGACTAAGAATAAGCCGGTAATAAATTTCGCAAAACTTTACGAGAATGAACGTTACCGCGGGAAATTTGTTGCGGTTGAGCCTTATTCCAATAAAGTAATTGCACATGCAAATACTCCCAAAAAGGCATCTGATGAAGCTGAAAAGAAAGGAGCAAAAGATGCCATTATCACCATAGTTCCTGCTGATACCAACGCACATTGTTTTTAATTGTCAATGGAATACAAGTTTTCGTTGTCTCCAGGTTTTAGCACAGATAAAAAAGGTGAGAAAACAATTATTTATCGTCCTATAATTAGAGTTATCCTCAAAAACCCCAACAACAATAGGACAAAACCGATACTGGGAATAGTTGACAGCGGTGCAGATTTTTGCCTGTTTCCTTCGTGGATTGCAGAAATACTCGGACATAATTTAAAAAACGGCCGAAAAAGAGAAGTTAATGGAATTTGTGGTAAAACTATAGCATTCCTTCATACTACCGATATAGAAATTCCTGAAATGAATTATGGATGTCGTTGCGACTGCTGGTTTTCTGAAGATTTTGGAAAAATAAAAACATCCATAGCTCCATACGGATTGCTTGGTCTACAAGAATTTTTTGAAAAATTTCAAGTTAGTATAAATTATAAAATCCGGACATTTACACTTAAAACATCGTAGGTTCTTCCATTTATGCTTCCTTTTTGGCAATTGCGATACCATAAATACAGAATCAAAGCAAATCTGCAAAGGCGGGGAAAAGCCAACAATGAGGTATTACACGACTAATTGGGTTGGGTGGCTTTGCAGACTCTCGCAACGTTGCCGCCGATGATTGCCTTAATCTGCTTTTCGGACAATCCTCGCTCCCTTCGAGAAAAGCAGGGATGGCTTGTAACAACTGGGGCATGGAGCAGAAGATATTTTGCATGCTTCAAGGGCTGTTTTTCTGTAATTGCATATTTCTCTGTTCATTACAACGCTCTCCTTCACGCTTGATTAAATAGATATTCAAACACCTTTTCCTAAAACTGTCAAACTGATAAACACAGATAACCTGAGATTCCGACATAAGGAACCAGAGAGGAAAGAAAGCAGTTTCCGTGCTCGAAACAGCCCTTCAGGCTTTGGCTCCAGCACAGATAAGGACTACGGTGAAATGGAAAACCTCTCGGAGAACTCGCCCGCCCGTTTCGGCGGACTCAAACAGCTCCGAGTAAGGTAATCGTCCGAACGCTTATGCTTTTCACCTTGTCTTATGACTGTGCTTCCACACTCGCACGTCAACTCTTTCCTTTCCCCTCAGCACCAAGGATTCTTATTTCGAACTTGAGACACAGATAACAGACGTGAGTGCGTTGACTGAAAATTGAGCGGCAGGAAGAAAGTCAGACAACGCGGAGAATACGCGCATTATCAAAAACCTTCCTGAAGGCCTCACCCACAAGTTTTGCAACCTTTGTATCATTGGGCGCCCTTAACGGTTCCGTCATGCCGAAGTGCGTGTCGCAGTGCTTCTGCGCAACAGGATAATCCGCGGGATTATATGTTACCTTCTCCGCATTCGGACAGTTCCACGGACATCCCCTTCCATAGGCATTCTGCGCCCGGAAAACCGTCATCGCAGGCAATATGTAACTCTGCCAGATTCCGCAAGGCACGCCTTCGGCCCGAAGCGCCTCCATAACCGCATTGCGGAACTGCGCCTGTCTTTCCGCAAAACCATATTTGGCGGCGTCTATGTGCACTGTATAGTTATACCAGTTATGTCTGTGCCCTTCGGGAACAAAAGGCAGAGAAAGGCCGGGTATGTCTTTTATCTCTTCTTTAAGCGCCGCAGCGTTTTCTTCCTGTATTCTTATATACCCGTCAAGTTTACTCAACTGCGCCCTGCCGAAAGCCGCAACAAGGTCGCTCTGCCTGTACATCCAGCCCAGCGCATACGCGTGGTAGTCGCGTTGCTCGACGGGCGTGCGCGTCTCTCCGAACGACCAGAGCATCTTTGCCTTCTGCGCTATCTCCTCGTTATTGCTGACAAACATCCCGCCTTCTCCGGAACACAGACATTTGTTCTGGTTGAAGCTGAATGCCGCGCAGTCTCCCCATAACCCTGTTTTTTTACCTTTGAATTCCGCACCGTGCGCCTGGCATGCGTCTTCTATTACCTTCAGATTATGTTTATTCGCTATCTTCAGAACCTTTTCCATGTTTACCGGCAGTCCGTGAAGATGGACAACTATAATCGCCTTTGTTTTCGGCGTTACAGCCGCTTCTACCTTTTCAGTGTCTATGTTCATGGTATCGTAATCAATATCCACGAATACGGGTATGGCGTTATGGTGCAGAATGCAGGTGGCGCTTGACGACCATGAATATGCGGTAACTATGACTTCGTCGCCGGACCCGCATCCGCAGGCGGCCACGCCCATGTGCAGAGCCGCGGTGCCGCTGTTTGTTGCCACGGCAAATTTATTTCCGTTCCACTGTGCAAACTCTTTCTCAAACTCCACGCAGTTGGGGCCGAAAGCATGTGAAAAACTTTCGAGAGATGCCATCACGTATTTGCGGTCTATCTCATCTATGGGGGGCCACTTCTTAATATCCCCGTCCGCAATCGTTTTTTCACCGCCCGCCACGGCAAGTATGTTTTTATTCATCGTTCCGTTCCTCCTTTTTGTTATTAGGATTTTCTCATAAAAAAATGCGGGCGGGAATGGCAAAAATTGTATAATTCATGTATAATATGGTACGGAGATAATGGATGGAAAAATTCATAAAATCTTTTGAATGGGGGGGGAAACAGGGTGTTTCACCGCTTCTTTTGAGAGCGTCAGCCAGCGCCGCACAGATACCGCAGGGGTTTTTCCGCATCATTTGCCCGCTGTGGATACTGGATTATGAATTTGCAGACTACGGAAAATACAGGGTAAAAACTGCCAATGCGCCATGGCAAAAAAGGCATGGGCTGACCGCTCATCTTTATCCCCCGAACACCCCTTTCTGGGAAGATACGCGCGGCACGGCCGGCAGACGCAGGTCGGCATGGATTGTTTTCTCGGCATCGGCGCATTCGGACATTGAAAACTTGATTCGCAAGAGCGGTTATGCCCGTTTTGTCGACCCAGAGAAACGGCTGGGAAACAATCTCATGCGCTGCGTACAAATCGGCGAACAATGCGGGGAACAAGGATTTTGGGAGGCGCAATCGATACTGTGCAGCATGCTGAACATGCTTGTCAACGCACAGGCGGCAGACGGAGAAACATACGAAATTGCAGGGGAAGCGCCGCTGAAAGAAGAATTTGTATTTGCAAAAGAAGTGGAAAACTTTCTGAAACGGCATATATCTGAAAAAGTAATCCTGTCGGACATTGCGGAACATCTTCACGTCTGCGTATCGCTTCTTCTGCGCCGGTACAAAGCGGAGACAGGCGCCTCTCCAATGGCGACGCTCATCCGCCTGCGGGTAGATTACGCAAAGACACTTCTTTTGAAAGGTTATCCTCTCAAAACAATAGCCGGACAACTGGGGTTTTCCGACGCGTTTCATTTTTCCAAAACGTTCAAGCGGATTGAAGGCATATCTCCGCGCGATTTCATAGAGACCATCCGCAAGAATTAAGCAATAGCCTGCTTAGTCTTACCGCCGCCTTTTTGCAGAAACCGGATGGTTGTTGTAGAATAGAGAACTAAGGAGATACAGGACATGGAAAAGACTAAAATCAACCGGGAATACGGACATATGGTGCAGGATTATTACGTGGAGGCGGTGCGCGGGATAAGTGCGGAAAGGCAACGCCAACTTAAAAAAATACGCAACAGGAAGCAGGCGGAAAAATACCGCGGGAGTGTGCTGTCGGCAATAAAAAAATCTTTCCTCCTGCCCGCGGCGAAGACACCCCTCAATCCAAAGGTTACCGGAGTACTGGAAAAACCCGGCTACAGGGTAGAAAAGGTTATTTTTGAGAGCCGGCCGCAATTCATGGTTACCGCAAACCTCTATGTCCCTTCGGGGATAAAGAAACCTGTGCCCGGCGTGCTTGCCACATGCGGACATTCCGGTATAGGCAAGGCGGAGATGCGCTACCAGGAATTCTGCATCCGCCTTGTAAAGTCAGGTTTTACGGTTTTGATATACGACCCGATTAACCAGGGGGAACGCGACCAGTATTTCCGCCTGCCCGCAAAAGAACCGGTGCGGATAAACTGCTGTCACGCCCATAACATGCTCGGCAAGCAAATGGAACTTCTGGGCGACTTCTTCGGCGCATGGAGGGCATGGGACGGCATACGCGCACTTGATTACCTCATAAGCCGGCCGGAGGTTGACGCAAAAACGCTCGGCATAACCGGAAACTCGGGCGGAGGAACGATGACTACCTGGCTGTGGGCGCTGGATGACCGTTTTACGATGGCCGCACCTTCCTGTTTCGTCACAACCTTTCTGGCCAACCTTGAGAATGAACTCCCGGCGGATAACGAGCAGTATCCTCCAGGCATCATAGGAACCGGGCTTGAGCATGGAGATTTTTTCATGGCCCGGGCGCCGAAACCGGTTCTTCTCCTCGGCCAGCAATATGATTTCTTCGACAGGAGAGGGCTGAAAAAAACGTACGGGGAAGTCAAAAATTTTTACGGACTCTACGGCAGTGAAACAGACGCGGAACTTTTTATAGGCGGAAATACTCACGGCTATTTCCCTGACAACCAGAAGAAAATGCTTGAATTCTTCTGTCGGCATGCAGGGCTGAAACCGTACAAAAAAGAGGTTTCCGCTCTCACTGAAAAACCTGAAAACCTCCGGGCAACGGAAAAAGGACAGGTAGTTCCCGCAGGTTCAAAACCTGTTTATGGAATACTTGCGGAAACTGCAAGAAAATATGCGGCGGAGCGGAAAAAAACGTCGGACGCTGAAGTTGTAACATCTGTTAAAAAACTATTGAAGATTGACGTTCCCAAAAATACTCCACACTGCCGCATCCTGCGCCCGGGATGGACGGGAAAAAACGTCCTGACCGCCCGTTACGCCGTAGAGACGGAAAAAAACGTACGCGCGATACTGCACAAAAATCTCAAGGAAACAAGCCACGGAGGCACGCTCGACGTTGAGAAAACCGTTCATCTTTTTATTCCGCACGTAAGTTCGGCACAGGACATGAAGAACGACCCTCTGGCAAAAAAGGTTGCGGCGAAAGTCCCGTTATACTTCATGGACGCACGGGGTCTGGGAGAATCCCTGCCGGACGAACCCGGCGAATTCTTCCATCCGTACGGTAAAGATTACATGTACCACGGGTACGGGCTCATGCTCGGAGAAAGTTATCTCGGACGCAGGGTTTATGACGTTTTGCAGGTATTGAAACTGCTGGAAACAGAGGGTGCGCGCGAGATATATCTTTACGGAAGGGGACAGGGTGCGATACTGGCGCTTTTTGCCGCGGTACTACACGGAAATATCAAAAAAACGGTCTTAAAAAACGCACCTTCGTCATTTTACGAATGGACACAAAAGCCGGTTATTGCCTGGCCTGCTGCCAACTTCCCGCGCGGTATTTTAAAAAAACTGGACATTGCCGACTGCCTGCGCGTTCTGGGAAACAAGGTGCAGGTGATTGAACCGTGGGGGCCGGACATGAAGCCGGAAAAGAAGCGTTAAAATGGAAAATGCCGTTATATGTGAAATTACAGACCTGGCGGAAAAGATTCCTGCCGCATACTTCCAAGATTTGCACCGTCTGATAAAAAAAGCGAAGCGGGTATTCGTTACCGGAGCAGGCAGGAGCGGACTGCTCGGCAAATGTTTCGCAATGCGGCTGAGGCACCTCGGGATTGAGAGTTACGCAACAGGAGAAACGATATGCCCTCCGGCGCACAAAGGCGACCTTCTGCTTGCGGTCTCCTGCTCCGGAAATAAAAAAACTCTCATTGAACCGGTGAAGGCGGCCGTGAATACAGGGGCGGCAACCCTCTGCATAACATCCTCGCTGAAAAATCCTCTGGCAAGATTATCCGGCAGTCGAATTATCATTCCTGCAGAAAAATCCGTACAATTCGGCAATTCCCTCTTTGAGCAGGCGGTTTTTGTTTTTCTTGAAACCTTCGTGGAATACTACAGGCGGAAAGAAAAGATTACAACCGCGGAAATGGGCAAACGCCACTTCAACCTTGAATAACTCTCCCTATTCATACCGATTTCAATTTGCGCAGAGTCAAAGCGGTATCATTTCTGGCCGTAGCGGGAGGAATGATACCTGCCGTACCACTTGTCAATTTCCTTGTTTCCCAGAGGTTTGATTGCAGACTTTCCCGCAGTTATCGCATAGTAGGAAACCTCGGCGCAGTACTCGGCCATAAGCGCATAGGAAGCGCTTTTTTCAGGGGTCTCCGCAACGGTAAACAGGCCGTGCCTGCCGAGTATTATCGCGTTGCATTTTGTTTTCTCATACGCCTTCAGCAACTGCCTGCCGATGTTTTCCCCGGCATTGTCAACGTAACGGGTTACAGGGATTTCAGCACCGAAAACATCCGCATGGGCGGTCGTGAGAACAGGCACGTTCATGCCGAGTATGGAAAAAACCGTGATGAATTTTGAATGGGTATGGCATACGCCGCCGATTTCAGGAATGTTTTTGTAAAGAAACAGGTGGTGCGGGGTATCAACCGAAGGTTTCAGGGTTCCCTTGCCGGCAGGACTGCCGTCAAAACCAACCGCCGTTATCATATCCTGTTTGAGGCGTTCGTAGGCGACCCCGCTGGGTTTTATGCAGACCTTTTTGCTTTTCCTGTCTATCCCGCTGACATTGCCCTGCGTGCCATAGACAAGATTGTTTTTCCACAGGTACAGATTTGCCTTCCACACTTCTTCTCTGAGTTTATCCATTTATCCCTTCCACCCCCACCGCACCCAGCCTTCGACTGCGTGCCTGCCTCCCCCCTCCCAGGGGGAGGCGAACAAGGTTTATAAATTTATCCATTTGCACTCTCGCTTTGTATTTTCAGCAGTTCTTTCATCACGTGATGCAGGTTTTTATTGACGGTTTTGACCCCGAAAACGTCATGCGTGTCTTTGTACAAACTATAGAGTCTGTCGTACGCCTTTTTGTTTTTACCGTCCGGCTTGTAAACAACCTTTTTAAACCTGCACACTGTCTTGCGCGCCTCATCGACATCCTTGTATCCGCCCTTCCCTTTCCCTGCCGCAATGGCGCCGAAAACAGCCGCACCCACCGCACAGGTCTGGGAAGAAGACGCTATCTTCAACGTCCTGCCGGTGATATCCGAATATATCTGCATGAGAAGAGGGTTTTTGTCCGGGATGCCTCCCGTGGCGACTATTTCCTTTATTTCAACCCCGTACTCTTCAATCCTCTCAATTATTTCCCTGCCTCCGAATCCGGTGGCCTCAATAAGAGTCCTGTAAACCTCTTCGGGAGCAGTATTAAGCGTAAACCCGAGAATAAGGCCCGTTAGTTTCTGGTCAACGATGATATTCCGGTTGCCATTGTGCCAGTCGAGAGCCAGAAGCCCGGATTGCCCTGGCTTAATCTTTGAAGCAAGAGCTTCATAATGCCTGTGGGCATTTTTTACTCCGCCGGAGGGCGGGAAATTTTTTACAAACCAGTTGAAAATATCGCCTACCGCGGACTGCCCTGCTTCAATGCCCACAAATCCCGGGATTATTGAATGCGGAACCTGCCCGCAGATACCCGGTATATCTTGCAGTTTTTCCCCCGCCGGTGCAACAGTCATGTCGCAGGTGGACGTCCCGATAACCTTCACCAACACTCCAGGTTTGACGCCTGCGCCGACCGCTCCCATATGGGCGTCAAAAGCGCCCACGCTTACCGGAATACCTTCCGGCAGTCCTGTTTTTTTCGCCCATTCCCCGCATAAGAAACCCGCCGTCTGCCCCGCAGGATACGCCTTTTCGTAAAGTTTCTCCCTTATGCCCATGAAAGAAACGTCTATCTTTTCAAGAAATTTTCCGTCAGGCAGGCCTCCCCACTGTTCGCTGTACATTGCTTTATGACCGGCGGCGCATATGCTTCTAACCACTTCCACCGGGGATTTTTTTCCGCTCAAAACTGCCGGGATGTAATCGCAAAGTTCCACAAAACTGTCCGTTGCCTCGAATACTTTTTTGTCTGTCCTTGCAAGGTGAAGAAGCTTTGAGAAGAACCACTCGGAAGAATATACCCCGCCTATCCTGCAAAGATACTGCGGCCTCATTTTCCGGGCAAATTCCGTAATTTCCGCGGCTTCATCGGCGGAGGCATGGTCTTTCCACAGATATGCCATGGCGTTCTTATTATTTTTAAACTCCTTGTGAAATGAAAGAGGAACGAGGTTCTTATCAACCGGCAAAGGAGTACTGCCCGTTGTATCAACGCCTATGCCTATGACCTTTTTCGAATTGAACGCCCTGTTTCCGCTTTTTGCTTTTTTTACCGCGGAGTTGACCGCCTTTTCCATGGAGATATGATAGTCACAGGGATTCTGTCTCGCCAGGTGAGGATTTTTTCCGTCAATAATTATGCCGTCGATACCGGACGGGTAATTGCAAACAGATTCGCCCGCTTCAACGCCTTTATCAAGGTCAAGAATTACAGCCCTGACGGAATTGGTCCCGAAATCAATGCCGATTGAATACATTTTCGCCCTCCTCGCCCCGAACCTCTTTAAAAGCCGGGATTCGCGATTCGGGTTTAGGGATTCGGAAATGCTTTCTCCTGCTTTTGCCTTTCCCGCTTGCCCCGTAGATTTTCTTTACGGGGAACCTCTAATCCCGACTCCCGAACCTCTGTATTTTTGCGAGAATATATTGTATAATAATGGGAAAAGTTCTTCAAATTCTAAAAGGAGCCGGGTTTACAAATTCTGACAAAAGGGAGGATAATGAAATGAAATTTGCGTTTATGAGTTTTTCGACTCCTGGAGCAACACTTCAGGAAATGCTTGACATTGCAAAGAAGTACGGGTACGACGGCATAGAACCGCGTTCGCAGTCGAAACACAGGCACGGCGTCGAACCGGAAGCCGACCCGAAACAACGGAAGGAAATTAAAAAAACTTTTGAGGACAGCGGGATAGAATGCGCCTGCATAGCAACCTCCATAAGGTATTGTTTTACGGAAGAGGATAAACTTGATGCCGAAATTGAACTAACAAAAAAGTTCATCGACCTCGCCGCGGATATCGGGTGCAGCCGCCTGCGGGTGTTCGGAGGCATGCCGGACAAGGTAATACCCGTGGACGACGCAATAAAGATAGTGGGGGATGCGCTTTCAAAACTGAAAGGCTACGCTGAAAAAAACAAGGTCTCGGTATGCCTTGAAACCCACGACTTCTTCTCCCGCGCAGACATTGCGGCGCCTGCGGTAAAAATGGCGGACAGTCCTTACATCAGAATTAACTGGGACATAATGCATCCTTACACAAAACTGATGACAATTGAAGAGGCGTTTGCGGAGGTGAAGGACCTCGTCGGCCACTGCCACGTACATGACGGAACCTACGATAAGGCGCGGGCGCCTAAACTGGCACTGATGGGGGAAGGCGAAATCCCTTACAATACAGCCGTGAGACTGCTCAAAAACTTGGGATATACCGGGTATATGTCGGGGGAATACATAGGCGCATGGCCGCCCGATGTGGTTCTGCCGCACGACATTGAAGCATTAAAAAGTTACCTGTAGCCCCGTTCCATGCCGGGGATGGAACAGGGGATAGGAGAGATGGCTGAGTGGACGAAAGCGGCCGCCTCGAAAGCGGTTGTGCCCGCGAGGGTACCGCAGGTTCGAATCCTGCTCTCTCCGCTTCGCACTCTTCTTTGTAAAGGATTCGAATGGAGGGCATGATGGAAAAGAATTACAGGCAGGTCAGGGAGTTCATCAAGCATAATTTTAAACACTTCAACTCTGCAGTTTTAGCCGATGCATCCGAAGCATACGTCAACCACATAGACAACGGCGGAAAAATGATGATTGCCATGGCAGGTGCCATGTCCACTGCGGAGCTGGGACTCACCCTGGCCGAGATGATACGCAGGGAAAAGGTGCACGCCGTAACCTGCACGGGGGCGAACCTTGAAGAGGACATCTTCAACCTTGTGGCACACAACCACTACGTACGGGTTCCACATTACAGACACCTTTCTCCGGAGGAAGAAGCCGGCCTTTTCGCAAAGAAACTAAGCAGGGTAACCGACACATGCATTCCCGAAGAAGCGGCGATGAGGCGCATAGAAAACAACCTTCTCGGTTTCTGGCAAAAAGCCGAAGCGGAGGGAAAAAGATATTTCCCCTATGAATTCATCTACCAGCTTGTGAAAAGCGGAAAACTCGAGAAATATTACCAGATAGACCCGAAGGATTCATGGGTCCTCGCCGCCTGCGAGAAGAATATCCCGATATTTGTCCCGGGCTGGGAAGATTCGACACTTGGCAATGTTTTTGTCGCTTTTGCAAGAAAAGGCAAACTGAAAAACCTGTCCACCATGAAATCCGGATTGGAAACCATGAACTTCCTGATTGACTGGTACATGGCCGATTCGAAAAAAAACAGTATCGGTTTTTTCCAGATAGGCGGAGGCATTGCAGGGGATTTCCCCATATGCGTAGTTCCCCTAATAAGGCAAGACATAGAGGATAAAACATGCAGGCTCTGGGGCTACTTCTGCCAGATATCCGACAGCACGACATCTTACGGTTCATACAGCGGCGCGGTACCGAACGAAAAAATAACGTGGGAGAAACTCGGCGTTGATACCCCGAAATTCATCATTGAGAGCGATGCCACGATAGTCGCACCTCTGATGTTTGCCTATATTCTTGCAGAATAGAACGGTTTTACTGACACGCCGCCGCTTTCGCCATGCATTTCTTCAGCACATCAGGTCTGTTAGTAGTAATAAAGGAGATGTCCGTATTTAGCATCCTTTCCATATCGCTTTCATCATCAACCGTCCATACTCCCGTTGAAACGCCACGCATGGCAAACTCATTCATTCCGGATTCACTTAAATTATGATATTCAACTTCCACTATAGGTATGCCGTTTTTGACCAGAATGTCCGGATTTTCTGGAAATGCGGCGGATATCAATGCCGTTGAAACAGAAGGGGCTATCTGTCTTGTTCTTATAATATTCTCAACGGCAAAAGAGGCCATTATAACACCGCTTTCCATGCGGTGCTTCAACAGAAGTTTCAAAATCTTTTCAGGGTGTGCATCTTTTATTTCAATCAACAGCCTTGTCCTGCCCGCAACAAAGCCCAGCACCTCATCCAGAGACGGAACTTTTTCGTTTTCAGCACCCTTCCATCTTCCGGCATCAAGTTCTCTGATTTCCCGGTACGTCATTTCCTTCACACGGCCCTTTCCGTCAGTTGTCCTGTCAACGGTATCATCATGGATGACAACCAGTTCTCCATCCGCGGTTTCATGCACATCGAGTTCGATAAAATCAACGCCCAGTTCGACAGCCTTCCGGAAAGCCAGCATGGTATTCTCCGGATACTTTTCAGAGAAACCCCTGTGAGCAATGACAAATGCATCCTTCATAGATTTATCCTCCTGTAATTGTCGTTTAGAAATTACTGCGGAATTTTTTTATTTCGGGGAAAGTATCGAAACTCTCAATTTCTTTTATCTGCTGGTAAAGAGATTTTTCCTGCCTCGAGAGTTTTTCCGGAACAAAAATTCTAACTCTGACCAACTGGTCGCCCCTGCCAAAACCCGCTATCTTGGGCATTCCCTGATTTCTCAATCTCAAGATACTGCCTGCCTGCGTTCCCGGAGGTATGCGCATTTTCACCTTTCCTGTGAGCGTCGGAACATCTATCTCATCTCCGAGTATCGCCTGAGTACTGGTAACGGGCACCTCGCAAATTATGTCGGAATTTTTTCTTTCAAAGAAGTCATTCTTTTCAATGAAAATTGTTATGTACAGGTCTCCCCTTGTGCCCCCGCGCGGACCGGCGTCTCCCTGCCCTTTGAGCCGCAGACTGCTTCCGTTTTCAATGCCGGCGGGAACTTTTACGGCAATCCTGTGCATGTTGGTTCTCACCCTGCCGTTGCCCCTGCAATTGGGACAGGGGTCTGAAATGACAACTCCTTCGCCCCTGCATTTCGGGCACGTCTGTGCAACGGTGAAAAATCCCTGATTCCTCACGACCTGCCCCCTGCCGCCGCAGGCGGAACATTCGTCCTTTGTTTTCGTTCCGGACTTACTGCCGGTACCGTTACAGGCGGAACATTCATCATACCTTGAAATGTTTATGTGTTTTTCCGTACCGGCGGCCGCCTCTTTAAGAGATACGTACATCCTGTATTCAAGGTCTGACCCTCTTGCCTGCCTGCTCCTTGCCGCAGTACCCGCACCGTAACCCTGCCTGCCGGAACCTCCGGAGAAAAAACTGCTGAAGATATCCCCGAAAATATCGGAGAAATCCATCTGCACCCTGGAAAAATCCTGCGTCCAGTCAAATCCCTGAGGACCGAAACCCGCATGCCCATACTGGTCGTACGTCTTCCGTTTTTCCGGGTCGCTCAATACCTCGTATGCCTCGGTTATCTCTTTAAATTTCTCCTCGGCTTGCTTATCACCAGGGTTTCTATCAGGATGATATTTCAGCGCCAGTCCCCTGTATGCCTTTTTTATTGCATCTATGGAGGAGTCTTTCCCGACTCCGAGCAGTTCGTAATAATCCTTTTTATCAGCCATTTTACCCCGAACCCCTATTTTTCAGAGGTCATGCTTCTATTTTTTAATCACCTATTTTACCACTCCGGGCAAAAAAAAAGCAAGGGTTATTTAAAACGCCCTTGCTTCTTTCTTAGTTCATCAATTATTTTTGGAGGTATCCGGGTCTCGTTTGTTACTCCTTAGAAAGGAGGTGATCCAGCCGCACCTTCCGGTACGGCTGCCTTGTTACGACTTCGCCCTCCTTACCGAGCGTACCTTAGTTACTTTAAAAGTCTTTTCAGGTACCCCCGATTCAGTTGGCGTGACGGGCGGTGTGTACAAGGCCCGAGAACGTATTCACCGCGGCCTGGCTGATCCGCGATTACTACCGATTCCAACTTCATGCAGGCAGGTTGCAGCCTGCAATCCGGACTGGGACTGGCTTTCTGGGATTTGCTCCACCTTGCGGATTAGCGTCCCTCTGTACCAGCCATTGTAACACGTGTGTAGCCCTGGACATAAGGGGCGTGCTGACTTGACGTCATCCCCACCTTCCTCCGTGTTAACCACGGCAGTCCCCGTAGAGTGCTGCCTTTAAAGGCGAGTAACTACAGGCAAGGGTTGCGCTCGTTCAAGGACTTAACCCAACACCTCACGGCACGAGCTGACGACAGCCATGCACCACCTGTCTATCCTCTTCTATTGCTAGAAGTCGTCGCCCTTTCGGGTTTCTACCAGATAGATGTCAAGCCCAGGTAAGGTTCTTCGCGTATCATCGAATTAAACCACATGTTCCACCGGTTGTGCGGGCCCCCGTCAATTCCTTTGGGTTTCAGTCTTGCGACCGTAGTCCCCAGGTGGGGTGCTTAACGTGTTAACTTCGGCACCGATCCGTTTTACCAGACCGACACCCAGCACCCATCGTTTACAGTGTGGACTACCGGGGTATCTAATCCCGATCGCTCCCCACACTTTCGTCCCTGAGCGTCAGTTTCAGAGTAGAAAACCGCCTTCGCTACTGGTGTTCCTGCCAATATCTACGCATTCCACCGCTACACTGGCAGTTCCGTTTTCCCCCTCTGAACTCAAAGTTAAGCAGTTTCAGTTCCAATTCTCTGGTTGAGCCGGAGTATTTCAAAACTGACATACCTAACCGCCTGCGGACCCTTTACACCCAATAAATCCGGGTAACGCTTGCCCCTCCCGTATTACCGCGGCTGCTGGCACGGAATTAGCCGGGGCTTCCTTTAGCAGTACCGTCATTCGCGTGAACGAAATTCTTCCCGCTTGACAGAGTTTTACGACCCGAAGGCCTTCATCACTCACGCGGCGTCGCTGGATCACCCTTTCGGGCATTGTCCAATATTCCTCACTGCTGCCTCCCGTAGGAGTCGGGGCCGTATCTCAATCCCCGTGTGGCTGGTCGTCCTCTGAGACCAGCTACCCGTCTTCGCCTTGGTAGGCCGTTACCCTGCCAACTAGCTGATAGGACTCAAGCCCATCCCTCGTCAACCTGTTTTGCAACAGGCCTTTGCTTTTTCGATGAGTTCATCAAAAAAGATTATCCGGCATTAGTCCGCCTTTCAGCGAATTATTCCGGTTCAAGGGGGAGGTTACTTAAGTGTTACTCACCCGTCCGCCGCTTTCCCCCGGAAAATTCTATCCGAAAATAAAATTTCCCGAGTTCGTCGCTCGACTTGCATGTGTTAGGCACGCCGCCAGCGTTCACCCTGAGCCAGGATCAAACCCTCATTTGAATTTATTGAGACCCGAATACCTCCAAATTGATAAAGAACTTTTTATCTTTGCAGAGAGAGTATACCTTTTTTAAAACCCTCTGTCAATAGATAATTTTTTTTGCGCCGTTTCAAAGAAATCTTTCAACACAAATTCTGTACATTACATTTCTTCTGCCGGAGGCGCAGGTATTTCTTCAGGTATTTCCACAGGTGCTTCTTCCGGTATCATCGGTCCTTCCATTTCCGGAGGGAGCATAGGTACCTCTGTTTTCTTCGGCATGGCCTGCTTGATAATGAAGAACAGCGCCACAAGAATAATTATTATCAGAATAACTATCCCCGCCGGATTGTTTTTCTTTTCTGCCATTTTTCTCCTCCTTTCTTCAGTTTTTTCTATTCTCTACATTTCGCTTCTGTTGTAATTAACTTATAACTTTATCACAATTTAAAAACATGTCAAGTATATTTTTTTAAACTAAAATTCCGACATAAGAATCCTTGGTGCTGAGGGGAAAAGAAAGAGTTGACGTGCGAGTGTGGAAGCACAGTCATAAGACAA
>CAYPTS010000002.1:59431-61964 GCA_964413825.1 uncultured bacterium | reverse complement strand
GATTGCCGCGCTGCGCTCGCAATGACGGCGTTTGGAGAAAGCAGAATGAAGATACTGGTAACCGGAGCAAAAGGATTTGCCGGCAGGAATCTTGTGGCGGAACTTAGAAACAGGGACTGCGGAGAGATTCTGGAATTTGACCTGAATACAGATAAGTCCTTGCTTGACAGGTATACACAAGAGTGCGGTTTCGTATTCCATCTGGCAGGGGTAAACCGTCCGGAAGATGAAAAAGAGTTCATGGACGGAAATTTCGGTTTTACTTCCGAACTTCTGAACTTGCTCAAAAAAAGCAACAACAAATCTCCGGTGCTTATGACGTCCTCCATTCAGGCGAAACTGGATAATCCTTACGGGAAAAGCAAAAAGGCGGGCGAGAATATTCTGTTTGAATACGGCAGGGCGGCAGGCGTTGATGTTTATGTATACAGGCTTGCAAACATGTTCGGCAAATGGAGCAGACCTAACTATAATACCGTTGTTGCGACTTTTTGCCATAACATATCAAGAAATCTGGAGATACGTGTCGATAATCCCGATACAGAACTGCATCTGTGCTATATAGACGACGTGCTGGAAGAATTCATGAGGGCGCTTGAAGGCAATCCGACAAAAGAAGGAAATTACTGCATAGTGCCTATATCCTATCGTGTAAAGCTCGGCCAGATTGCCGCAAAAATACGGGAGTTTGCCGAAAGCAGGAAAAATTTGAACATCTCCGATATGGGGGATGATTTTACCAGAAAACTTTACAGCACATATCTGAGTTTCCTGCCGAAAGACGATTTCGCATACCCGATGAGAATGAATACCGACGGCAGGGGCTCCTTCACCGAGTTCATAAAAACTACGGACAGGGGGCAGGTGTCCATCAATGTATCCAGGCCCGGGATAACAAAAGGCAACCACTGGCACCACACAAAAACCGAGAAGTTTCTCGTAGTAAGCGGGCAGGCGGTCATAAGGTTCAGAAAGATAGACGAGAAAGAGACAACTGAATATCACGTCAGCGGAGACAATTTGCAGGCGGTCGACATCCCGCCGGGATATACGCATTCAATAACCAATACCGGCAATACCAACCTTGTCACGGTTATATGGGCAAACGAGATTTTTAATCCCGAAAAACCGGATACGCATTTTATGGAGGTTTGAAAATGAACAAACTGAAAGTTATGACCATACTGGGGACAAGGCCGGAGATTATAAGGCTGTCCGAGGTTATCAAGGCCTGCGACAGGTATTTCCAGCATACGCTGGTGCACACGGGACAGAACTGGGACTACACGCTGAACGAGATTTTTTTTAAAGATTTAAAACTGCGCGCGCCCGACCGCTACCTGAAGTCCGCGGGGAAAACACTGGGCGAGACAATGGGCAATATCATTTCAAAATCATATAAACTGCTCTCCGAGGATAAGCCCGACGCAGTGCTGGTTCTGGGGGATACCAATTCCGCATTGTGCGCCATACCCGCCAAAAGGCTGAAAATCCCCATATTCCACATGGAGGCGGGCAACAGGTGCTTTGACCAGAACGTTCCGGAAGAGATAAACAGAAAAATAGTGGACCATATCTCGGATATCAACATGCCGTATACAGAACACGGCAGAAGGTACCTGCTGTCCGAGGGGATAAGAAAGGAGCACATATTTGTGACGGGCTCCCCCATGACCGAGGTGTTGAATAAAAACAGGGCAAAAATAAAGAAAAGCAGGGTGCTTGAAGAATTAGGGTTAAAACGGGGCAGATATATACTGGTCTCCGCCCACAGGGAAGAAAACATAGACAACGGGGAAAATTTCCTGTCGCTGATGAACGGGCTCAACGGAATCGCTAAACAGTACAAACTGCCGGTAATCTATTCAACGCATCCGCGGTCATGGAAGAAATTAGAGGAGAAAGGGTTTAAGTTTCATAAACTGGTAAGGCAGTTGAAGCCTTTCGGATTCATAGACTACAACAACCTTCAGTTAAACTCTTTCTGCGTACTCTCCGACAGCGGCACCCTGTCGGAAGAATCCGCCATCCTCGGTTTTCCGGGAGTACTCATAAGAACTTCAACGGAAAGACCGGAAGTTCTTGACAAGGGAACTATTGTCATAGGCGGCATCGCTGAAAAAGACATCGCGCAGGCCGTGGACATCGCCAGAGCGATGTACAAAAACAAGGAGAAAACCGTTCTTTCTCCCGACTACGCTGACGACAATGTATCCGTCAAGGTGGTCAAGATTATACAGAGTTATGTTAAAATAATAGACAAATACATCTGGATGAAAAACTGAAATTACCGCAATGAAAAACTTTACCAGAAATTTTTTCGCCTATCCTTCGCATAGGAAGAGGGTATCTTTCTTTCTCATTTCAGATATTTTTATAATTTATATATCCCTTTATCTCGCATTTCTTCTCAGGTTCGATTTTGCGCCGCAGGAACAACACACGGCATGGTTTTTTATATCCCTGCCTTTGTTTATTCTGGTCAAGTTGACAATAAACCTGCTGTTCAAACTTTATCAAATCGCATGGCGTT
>CAYPTS010000002.1:0-59331 GCA_964413825.1 uncultured bacterium | reverse complement strand
AAAGGAGCGGTCACGGTAATCGTAGGTGCGGGCAGTATCGGCGAAATCGTGGTCAGGGATATGATAAGACAAAAATTCGCCGACTATTATCCCGTAGCATTCCTTGACGATGATACGGATAAAATCGGCTCTTATATAAACGGAGTGAGGGTAACGGGAAAAATAGACGCATTGCAAGAAACCGTATCAAGAGTCAAAGCGGAAGCGGTCGTCATTGCAATTCCTTCGCTGAATTATAAAGAACTTCGAAAAATCTATGACTTCGCACTTAAAAGCAATGTAAAAACAATCAAGATTGTGCCCGACATGTATTCACAGCAAAAACCGGGCATAACCACGAAGACGCTCAGGGATATAAACATCGAAGACATTATCGGCAGACAAAACATAACTATTGATTTAAAACAGGTTGAAGAATTTTTGAGAAACAAGTCGGTACTTGTTACCGGAGCAGGCGGCTCCATAGGTTCCGAAATCGTGATGCAGGTCTGTTCCTTCAACCCTAAAAAGATAATACTGCTTGATACCGATGACACCGAGTTGCATAATTTAAAGATGCGGATAAAGCAGAATTGTGATTTTCTGTTTACAAACGGCAAAAAGGAAGGGATATACGGAAAAACTTCCATGGAAAAAACAGATTTTCCGGACAACGTTTGTTTCGTAATTGCCGATATCAGGGATAAAGAACGGATAGACGCGATATTCAAAAAGTTCCGTCCCCACGTCGTATTCCATGCCGCCGCATACAAACACGTGCCGATAATGGAATATAACCCCGAAGAAGCGGTGAAGGTAAACATCTTCGGAACTTACAACCTTGCGGTATCCTCTGCGGCTTACGGTACGGAAAAGTTTATCCAGATTTCCACCGATAAAGCAGTCAACCCTACAAGCATTATGGGAGCCACGAAAAGGGTTGCGGAATACATATGCAGTGCCTTCAACGCAAACGGGTGCGGCACCAACAACTGCGGAAAAACGTCCTTTATATCTGTACGATTCGGCAACGTGCTTGGAAGCAGGGGAAGTCTCCTGCCGTTGTTTTTACAACAATTGAAAGACGGCGGTCCCCTTACTGTAACGCACAAAGACATGAAAAGATATTTCATGACCATCCCTGAAGCCGTTGCACTGGTACTCCAGGCCTCTGCCATCGGCAGGGGAGGGGAGATTATGGTGCTTGACATGGGAGAACCAAGGAAAATCACGGAACTGGCGGAAGAGTTGATAAAAATCCACGGTTTAAGACCCTACGAAGATATAGAAATAAAATTTACAGGTATACGCCCCGGAGAAAACATTTTTGAAGAGATTCTCACTGCGGATGAGACTGCTACAAAACACGAGAAGATTTTTGTCGTAAAAAATACAGGCAAATATTCACTCGCTGAAACGGAAGAAATGCTTAACGAGTTTCATGATGTTATGAGAGATAATGTCATTAACAGTGCGCCGGTAAGGGCGCTTCTGAAAAAACACGCTGGAAACATCAATAATTTCCGATGAAGGCTAAAAAATAGTACCTGCCTGTTGACATTAAAACATTATGATGTTATAGTGTTACAGGAAGAATGTAATAGGAGATAAAGGAGGTACTGTATGGCGGCCATGACAAAACGAACGACGATTTATCTTGACCCTGATTTACACAGGATTCTTAAAGTGAGAGCGAGTGAAACAGAACAGTCGATATCCGGCATCATGAACGAAGCTGTCCGGCGCGAATTGGCTGAAGATAGTGAAGACCTTGCGGCGTTTGAACAAAGAGTAAAAGAACCCAGCGTATCTTATGAAACACTGCTGAAAAAATTGAAGGCCGATGGGAAAATATAAGGTCGAGGTAAAAAGGTCGGCAGTTAAAGAGATTGAATCGCTTCCCGACAGGGATATAAGGGATATTATCGACAGGATATCTTCACTCGCGGATAATCCAAGGCCGCATGACTGCCGAAAATTGTCAGGTCGGCCGCAATACCGGATTCGCCGCGGCAACTACAGAATTCTATATTATATAGACGACACCTTGCAGGTTGTCTGTATTGTCAAAGTGGGTCACAGAAAAAACGTTTACGGAATTTAGGCAATTCAATAAGGACATGACGCAATTCGCCTCCCTATAGTTCTTTTTAGGAAGATAGTTTCGTATAGATTCCTATTTGACGCAACGATTCCTCTTCGTATAGATTTATTATGACAGGTTAAAAATCAAGGTTCTACCTTGAGAGTTATCTGTTCTCAAGCAGGAATCTCCCGGGAAGATTTTTTGAAAAGGACAACCCCGCCCCCTTTACCGCCTGTGCTTCTGTATGAATTTTTACTTGACAACTCCAAAAATACATGTAAAATGGAAGTATGTACTCCAGATTGCTAAAATATCCGGAAGATAAAAGTTTCTTTCTTTTCGGACCCAGGGGCACAGGGAAAACTACCTGGGTCAAATCGGAATTCCCCGATGCGGTTTATTTAGACCTTTTGGAAGCGGAAATTTTCAATGATTTTCTTGCTAATCCCCAACGGCTTGGAAATTTTATACCAAAAAATTTCAATGGTTGGATTATTATTGACGAAATTCAGAGAATTCCGGAACTCCTTAATGAAGTTCATCGACTCATTGAAAAAAACAAGTGCAAGTTTATACTAACAGGTTCCAGCGCCAGAAAAATAAGAAGCAAAGGGGTAAATTTGCTGGCGGGGAGAGCATTATCATATCACTTCTATCCGCTTACCGTAATAGAACTGGGAAAAGAATTTGACCTTAATCATTCATTGACCTACGGTCAACTTCCCTGCGTCTACACAGAGAGAAATCCCAAGGAATACATGGAAAGTTATGTAAAAACTTACATTGAAGAAGAGGTCAGACAGGAAGGACTAACAAGAAAACTGGACGCATTTTACAGATTTTTGGAATCTGCAAGTTTCTCCCAGGGTTCGGTTTTAAACATTTCTTCGGTAGCGCGGGATTGCAGCGTAGAGCGCAAAGTGGTGGAAAACTATTTCAGTATATTGGAAGACCTCCTTATCTCTTATAAGATACCGGTCTTTACCAAAAGAGCCAAAAGACGCCTGACGTCTCATCCCAAATTCTATTTCTTTGACGTTGGGATTTACCGCACATTAAGACCTACAGGGCCTCTCGATATGCCTGAAGATATAAGCGGACATGCTTTGGAGACACTCTTTTTGCAAGAGTTAAAGGCAGTAAACGACTATCTGAAACTGGGTTATAACATATTTTACTGGAGAACCTCCAATAATATGGAGGTGGATTTTGTTCTCTACGGTGAAAAGGGCATCAAAGCATTTGAAATTAAAAGGACGGGCAAGACGTCAAATTCTATGATGAAAGGACTGCTGGCTTTCAAAAGAGACTATCCTGAGGCTGAAACTTATTTTATTTACGGAGGCGAACGCCGCCTCAGACAGGCAGATATTTCTGTCCTGCCCATAAAAGATGCCTTGAAAGAACTACCCGAACTATTGTCCGCGCGGAAAGAAACGGGGAGGGGAGATAACTGCGAATAGTGAATGTGGCGGGACTCTGATGAGTCTCTCCTGCCTGCAGGTTTGATTTCGAGCGGGGGAGGGTGTACAATTAGTTGTAATGGAAAAGAAGGAATACAGGAATCCGGTGCCTACCGTAGACGTCATAATAGAGATGGACGGAGGCATTGTCCTGATTAAAAGAAAAAACTACCCCCATGGATGGGCGATACCCGGAGGATTCGTGGATTACGGGGAATGCCTCGAGGATGCGGCGGCAAGGGAAGCGAAAGAAGAAACGGGGCTGAACGTTTGCGGACTGAAACAGTTTCACACTTATTCGGCTCCGGACAGGGACCCGCGCCAGCATACTATTTCCACGGTGTTCACGGCGAAAGGGCAGGGGGTCTTGAAGGCGGACGACGATGCCGCGGATGCGGGAGTTTTCACGGAAGACAACCTTCCGGAGGACTTTGCCTTCGACCACAGGGAAATAGTCCTGGAATACTTTGGAATGAAAAAACGCTGTGCACAGGCAAAATCCGGCAGAGATTGATGGGCGCCCGCAAAAAGGTTGTCTTTCACAAAAGACATATTTATATAAATATTTGACTTGAGCGGAAGACAATTATACAATGTAACAGATGAACACTTTATCAAGAAAAGAGATTTTTAAATTCATAATCAAGGAATTTCATTCGAGCCAACTGCCTGTTGTTATAAGCAGAGATTTAAAAGTTCCGCTCTTCTCCGAAAAGATAATCACTTTATTCGGTCCCAGGCGTGGCGGAAAAAGTTTTTACCTTTTTTCATTGATAAAAACACTTGCGGAAAAACATGGCATAAAGAAAGAACGAATTGTTTATATCAACTTCGAAGACGACAGGTTGTTGCCTTTAACGGTAAAAGACCTGCAATTTTTAATAGACGCTTATTATGAACTTTACCCCGATTATAAGGGCTCTGATTTGTTTTTCTTGTTCGACGAGATACAGAATATAGACGGATGGGAGACTTTTGTAAGAAGAATTTACGAGAAAGAGAAGATACGAATCTTTATAACAGGCTCTTCATCCAAACTGCTGTCGCGTGAAATTTCAACGTCCTTGAGGGGAAGGACGGTAAGTTATCCGCTGTATCCCTTGAATTTTAACGAATTTCTGAGATTTAAGGGGCTGACTCTGGAAAAAAACTTTCAATATACACCGTTAAGATTCAAGATAAAAAATCTTCTTGACGAATATATCGAATGGGGTATTTTTCCTGAAATAGCAAAGGAACAAGACGCAATGTTGAGAAAAAAGATACTGAGCGAGTATTTTCACATGCTGGTGTTCCGGGATATCGGCGAAAGATTTGCGCTGAGCAATACCGACATGCTGAAAGATTTGCTGAAGTTTCTGTTTACGGACATTACATCCTGTTTTTCCGTTAATTCATACTATAATCTTGCGAAACAGACGATTACAATGTCGAGGGAAACCGTTACATCTTACTTGTCGCACATAGAAGAAAGCCAGTACTTCTTTTTGCTCCCGGTTTTTTCCTATTCTCTGAAAGTTCAAAAAGTAAACCCCAAAAAGGTAATCTGCCTGGATACAGGATTAAGAAACGTTATCGCTTTCAGATTTTCCGCAGACAAAGGGAAACTTGCAGAAAACATGGTAGGCAGCGTTTTAAAAACCCGGGGATATGACCTTTACTACTGGAAAAACAAACGGGAGGTCGACTTTGTCGTAAAAGAGGATTCCGACTTGACCGGCATAAACGTTTGCTATTCAAACATGCTCAAGGAACGCGAGATTGATTCCCTGCTGGAATTCAGGGATACGTTCAAAAACGTAAAAAAACTTTTGTTAATCACAGAGGATACGGAAAAAGAAGAGGGAAAAATAAGTTTTGTCCCTTTGTGGAAATGGCTCCTGAACGAGCGCATAAAAGGGCAGGGCGCTGATTTTTCAGAACACCTCGAACAAAATTAAACAGTTATTAAGTTATGGAGTTATGAACTTATGAACAAAAAAGGGAATATCTTGAGCGGCATGAGGTCCACGGGACCTTTGCACATAGGGCATCTTTTCGGGGCGCTCGCCAACTGGAAGAAACTGCAGGACGAGGGCTACAACTGTTTCTATATGGTGGCGGACTATCATGCGATGAGCACCGAATACGCATCGATGGGGAAGATAAAGACTTTCGCCGAGGAGGTGGCCATGGACTTCATATCGGCAGGACTTGACCCGGAAAAGTCCGCCATATTCGTTCAGTCTATGGTTCCGGAGCATGCGGAACTGCACCTGATTTTCTCAATGATAGTGCCTAATCCGTGGCTTGAGAGAAACCCCGTGTACAAGGAACAGAAGAAGCAGTTGATTGCAAAAGACCTGAACACTTACGGGTTTTTGGGATATCCGGTACTGCAGGCGGCGGACATCCTTTTGTACAGGGCAGGGCACGTTCCCATAGGGATGGACCAACTGCCGCACCTCGAACTGACAAGGGAGATAGCGAAAAGATTCAATTATCTATACGGGGAAACCTTTCCCGTGCCCGAGGCGCTTCTGACGGAAACCCCGAAGATACCGGGGACTGACAACAGGAAGATGAGCAAGTCCTACGACAACTGCATTTACCTGAAAGATACGCCGGAGGTTATCAGGGCAAAGGCAAGCAAGATGTTCACCGACCCCAAAAGGATATACAAGAAGGACCCGGGACATCCAAAAACCTGTCCGGTATTCGCCTATCACAAACTTTTCAATGCCGGAAGGACAGGGGAGATAGAAAAAGAATGCAAAAGTGCGGTTATAGGATGCACCGATTGCAAACGCGAGATGGGCGAAGCGCTTGTTCAGTATCTTGGCGGCATAAGAGAAAAAAGGGCGGCGCTGGAAAAAAACAGGAAAGCGCTGTGGGATATACTGAATGACGGGGCGGCAAAGGCAAGGAAGACTGCCGCGGAAACGATGGACATAACAAGAAGCCAAACGGGATTGAAATATGGACAATAATGTTGAAAAAATTGTACGGGAAGGGATAAAAAGGATTTCGCCGTACGTTCCGGGAAAACCGATGGAGGAACTGAACAGGGCGTACGGACTGGACATGGAAAAGATTGTCAAACTGGCATCCAACGAAAATCCCATGGGGCCGTCGCCGAAAGCGGCAGAGGCATTCAAAAGATGCGCGGACAGGATATACCGCTATCCGGAGGGCTCCGGCTATTACCTGAAAAACAGAATCGCCGAGGTTTCAAAATGCGCGCCGGACAACATAATCATGGGGAGCGGCTCCAGCGAGATTATATCCATGGCAATGGAGACTTTTATAAATCCCGGGGAAGAGGTGATATACCCGGCCCCGTCTTTTCTCATTTACAAAATACTTGCGATGAAGATAGGCGCAAAAACTGTCGAGATACCGCTCAAAGAGGATTTTTCCTATGATATGAACATGTTCCTTGCGAAAATCACCTCTAAGACAAGGGTTATTATACTGTGCAACCCCAACAACCCCACGGGAAACATAATTTACGCCGACCAGCTCGCAAGGTTCATGGAGAAGGTGCCGGACGACGTAGTTATTATTTCCGACGAGGCATACATGGAATACGTGGAAGATAAAAACTTCGGAACCGCTTATCCCTACGTGCAAAGCAAAAACGTCATTGTAACGAGGACGTTTTCCAAAATATACGGCCTTGCGGCGCTCCGGATAGGGTACGGCGCGGCAAACAGCGAAATAACAGGTTTCATGGAACGGATACGTCCGCCTTTCAACACAACGGCGCCGGCGCAGGAAGCGGCGCTTGCCGCCCTCGACGACGAAGAATACGTGAAAAAGTCGTACATTAACAATACCGAAGGTAAAAAATATCTCTTTCCGGAACTTGAAAAACTGGGCGTAAAATGCTTCCCCACCGAGGCAAATTTTATCCTGTGCCGTTTCAAGAGAAATGCCGGGGACATAATAAAGAAACTGGAAATGCGGGGTATAATCATACGCAGTATGGCGGGAATAGGGCAGGAATACGCACGGGTAACAATAGGGACGCCGGAGGAAAATTCCATTCTTGTAAGGCACTTGACGGAAATACTATAGAAAATCAGGACTCCTCACCGCTTGCCATTGCGGGGCGAAGCCGGAGCAATCTCCTGTTAAGGCCGGGATTGCCGCGCCCCCGAAAACGGGGCTCGCAATGACAATGAGAGAGAGCCAGGGGGAACAATGAAACTGGGAATAAATATCGACCACGTGGCAACCGTGAGGCAGGCGAGAAGGGGGGAGGTTCCGGACCCGGTGCATGCCGCGGCTCTGTGCGAGATTGCAGGCTGTGACTCAATCGTATGTCATTTGAGGGAAGACCGGCGGCACATACAGGACAGGGACGTTTACCTGCTGAAGCAGACGGTTAAAACGTATCTGAACCTTGAAATGGCGCTTTCAGAAGAAATAGTTAAAATCGCCCTCGACGTGAAACCTTACCAGGTAACCCTCGTTCCGGAAAAAAGGGAAGAACTGACGACCGAAGGCGGCCTGGACGTGGCAAACAACCTTGCCCGTATACGGGACAACATAAAAAAATTCAAGGATAAGGGGATACGCGTCAGCCTTTTCATCGAGCCGGACGAAAAACAGATAGCGGCCAGCAGGGATGCCGGAGCGGAATTCATAGAGCTTCATACGGGAAGATATGCCAATGTAAAAACGGAAGATGCGGTGCGTGAAGAACTGGAAAAAATCTCCTCTGCAACAGCATACGCGCTTTCCATCGGGATAAGGGTAAACGCAGGCCACGGTCTGGACATAAAAAACACCCCCCCTATATGCCGCATTGAAGGCATCGAGGAACTCAACATCGGCTACAGCATAATCGGCAGGGCGGTATTTGTGGGGCTTGAAAGGGCGGTAAAGGAAATGCTTGAGGTAATGAAATCATGAAGAAAAAAATTAAAGAGGCATTTAAAGACCCTGTTAAAAACCAGAAAAACATTATTAACCTTCTCACCGGAGGCGTACTGACCCTGATTCCGGTCATCGGACTCGTGCCTCTCGGCTATCTCGGGACGAAACTCAAGAAAAGTATAGAGCAGGATAAGTCGCCGGTGAAGTGGGACGAAAATATCAAAAATCTCTTCACCAGAGGCCTCAACATATTCATTATATGCATAAGTTATGCCGCCATACCCGTTTTATTGATGCTTTTAGGGGGGCAGTTTATGCTTTCCCTGTCCGAAGGCAGAATTTTGTCTTTATTTTACCTTAGAGGGCAGATTTTAAACACAATAGGCACTTTATCCCTGCTAATAGCCCTTTATTTCCTTCCTTTTGCGGTTTGCGTATATCTTGAAGAGGACAACCTTCAAAAAGCGTTCAAACTCAACCTTATCGCTGAAAAGATTTTCAAGGTTATTAAGGAATATACCATAATCTACGCGGCAATGATAGGTTTGCTTGCCCTGTCTATAGTCGTTATGTTCTTATTCCTCAATTGGTTAGCAGGCACTTTGATTAGCGGCTTTGTATTTTTTTATGACGGCTGTGTAATAGCGAATCTTCTTAGTAAGTTCTTTCCCAGAAAGACTTTAACTATTTCCTTGCTTGAAGTTTCGGAAGAGTAGCACCCGAAAATTCCCCCGAATACAACCCCAAAGCAATAAATCACTCGCAAAACTATGCCCGTCAATGAGTTGCGCAAAAAACGTCGGATAAGAGATATTATGTTAACTCTTGGGCTGAAAAAAACACTTTCCGCAAGATGGTTTTTAAAGATTTTCTGTTTTAAGAAATTAGATTATATGGATACTGATAAGTATATGTCTGATAATGTTTTATCTTTTTAATAATTTTGTAAAAATTATCGAGATTTCATAAAGGAAAACCAGCGGGATTGCAACCAGAATCTGTGTGATTACATCCGGAGGAGTCGCTATTGCGGCGAGAACAAAGGATGCAAGTATCGCATAACGTCTCTTAGTCCTTAACAGTTCGGAACTTACGATTCCGGCCGAAGCAAGACCGCCCATAATAACCGGCAGGTTGAAAATCATGCCGAATGCCGCAATAAAAACAAGGACAAAATTAAGGTATCCCCCTATGGAAATAAAGGGGTCCATCGCCTCCCCTGCAAAAGAAAACATAACCCTAAGTCCAAATGGAACAATGACATATAGCGAAAAAAGCGCGCCGGCAAAAAACAGTACCGGAAACCCGCAGAAAACAAAAACAGCGGCCTTTTTTTCCTTTTTCGTCAGGGCGGGAGAAAGGAACAGCCATGCCTGCCCGAGAAGATTCGGAATGTTTAAAAACGCGCCGGCAAAAGCAGACAGTTTTATTACCGCTATAAAGGGCTCGGCCGGCCTTGTAAAAACGGGTTTTTCCTGATATCTGGAAAGCGGACATATTACAAATCCAAGTATTTCTTCCGAAAAGAAATATGCCGCAAGCGACAAAATCAGCCACCCGGCAAGGACAAAAACAAGCCTTTTTCGCAGTTCTTCAAGGTGTTCGATAACTGATGTCTGCGTAGAAGGTTCATAGTTATCGTTTTTCATCGTCCCTTTCGTGTTCCTTCAAGGTAACATTTCGAAAAGGGTCTTCGCTTTCCTTTACGCCTTTTTTGAATTCACCGAGCGATTTTCCTATGGAGCGACCTATTTCAGGAAGCCTTTTCGCGCCGAAAAGCAGAAGCAAAATCAACAAAATTACAACAAGTTCTCCTGGTCCCAGATTAAACATATTGCTCTCTCCTTTACCCCGAACCGACGTTTTTCGTCATTGCGAGCCGTTTTATGGCGCGGCAATCCCAACCTTATTAAGAGATTGCTTCGGCTTCGCCTCGCAATGACAAGCGCTTAGGGGTCATGATTTTGTCTCTCTGTAACTTCTTTCCTTTATATGATATCTTTTTTCTCCGCGGTTTGAAACTATTATGGCCGATTCGCCCTTTACCGGACAATTCTCCTCGCATAAACCGCAGCCCGCACATAAATCTTCGTTTACAACCGGCCTGCCTTGATAATCCACGTCTATGGCGCCGACAGGACAGTATTCCATGCAGACCAGACAGTCCTTATTGTGCTTCCAGACCAGGCATCTATCCCTGTTTATCTCCGCAGTACCCATTTTTATACTGCTGCGCCCTACCCTTGCAATGGCGGAAGAAGGGCAAACCTTTGAACAGTTCATACATCTTATGCACCCTGCTTCTCTGGGGATAACGTGAGGAGTCCCCCATTCGACAATGCCTTTTTCAATCGGTACCGGCTTAAGGCATTTTGCAGGACATACAAGTATGCATTTGCCGCATTTCACGCACTTTGTATTAAAATCATTTTCAGTTACGGAACCCGGAGGCCTTATAAAACCCCTTTTGCCGGGTTTAAAGAGAAAGCGGACGCCGCCGAAAATAAGCAGAGAAAACGCCGCCAGTTGCCTGATAAATGTCCTTCGTGTCATTTTTTCCTTTTTAGGAAACGGAGTTTTCCGATACACCCGAGATTATAATACAGACAACCCAGGGGACATATGTAATTGCACCAAAATCTCGGAACAACAATGCTGGATGCAAGAATCGCAAGAAAAAAGACCATCCATGCCCGTTTTAATATAAAAGCCCTTGTCATAATGACATAAGGGTCTGAAATCCATAACGGATTGGGAACCGCGATGAAGAAAGCGGCAAAAGACAGCAGAAGAAAACCGGCAAGAAGAAACAGACGGATTTTCCTGAGGAAAAACGGAATGCGGGGACAAAACCTCCATTTTTTCCTCAACAGGACAATATTTCCAAAATCAATCAGCCCTCCGAACGGGCATATCCTGGAACAGAAAAAATTTCCCCTTAGAAGCAAAAACAGCATCAAAACAAGCGCAGGTATAAAATATAACGAAAAGTGTCCTGTCGAAACGGTCGTGGAAACCGCAAGCAGACCGTCTATCCTGAAAAAAAGACTCAGGGGCAGTTTCTCCGGAATTGGATATTCCGCAGTTCTACGGAGCAGATAGAAAAACAGGAAAATAAAAATTGCCTGTATCAAGCGCCTCATGAACGTCTTCATACGTTTCTAACCCTGATTTTTGATTTGTCCGCCGTCCCGAGGTTCATGGATGCGGCAATGGCTATATGCGGAACGTTCTGCGGATTGACGTTCAGCAATTCCGCACCGTACACGTCCAGTGCCACAAAATCCTTGCCCGCCGCAATTATGCCGGTCTGTTTCACTTCTCCGGGTCCCTGGGGACCCCTTGTCAAAAGAATTCTCGTAGCGTCAAGAACGGTAAGCGCAGGTTTTACATAACCGCTTATCTCCGCTATGCACCTGTGCAGGTCGGTCCTGTGGAAATACCCCCTGTCCTTCACCACCCCCATGAGATTTTTCATTGCGGCCGTTATCCGCGCCCCGCCGTGAACCTTTACAACCGGAACGTTTATAACTACGTCCGCATTGAGAACGTCCTCAAGCACCTCGGCTTCTTTGAGCACCTGCGCATCGGGGATTACCACCTTCCTGAATTTTTGCGGCGCCCTTACGATTGCTCCGGCCTTTTCAGCCGCCTCCTTTATACCGCTTGTTACAGATGTCACTTTCCACGGATTGCATGGGTTATCGGTCACAACAACCTGGGCAGGAGCGCATTCCAAACACAACCGCACAAGTGCCGTTACAACTTCGGGATGTGTGGTAGCCGCCTGTTCGGGGGTCCTGTTCCATGCGATATTCGGCTTTATGACAACCTTAGAACCCCGCCTGACAAACTTCGCCATTCCCCCCAAACCGTCTATAACCTTTTTTGTCGAACTGTAAATGTCGCCGCCTTTTGCGGCAACTATTTCAGAAACACCGTCTTCAGCAAATAAAAACCCGTTTCCCCTGCCTTTAAATACGGACGAAAATCCCAGACCGATGACAGTCAGAAAACTGTTCCGGATGAAATCCCTTCTTTCCATATGTACCTCCACAGTATTTTTAAATACTTGATAGAGAATACTTTACATTGGTTCATTTGGAGCGTTTCATAAGATACTTTTTTAAAAAAAATCAGGATTTCCGCCCTGCCCTTCCAAAAAAAAATAGAAGTCATGAATTCCGGACCTCATGTTCCGAACAAAATCCGACTTTCAGTAATTATACCCCTTTTTCAGGTTTTTTGTCTATGATTAAAATAAAATCAAAAAATAAGCGTTTTTTTGCCGAAAAACGATGTTGCATCCATTACGACATAAAACAATGCCTGGAATTTGCCGCAAAAAAAGGACAGGAAGGGACCATGGACAGGCAATTGATAGATTGAGGTTTTTCTGACTGTCCTCCCGGGGCCGGACAAGGGACAAGACGATCCGGCCGTAACTGGTACAGGAAATTTTCTGAAGTTGTGGCATTGAAGGAAAAAATCCTGTTGAGCAAAACGGGCACAGGAACTTTCCGGAAGATGAAGCGTTAAGGAAAGCAGTCCGGAGCACAATTAGCGGAAGGACAGCTCCAAAACTTGGGTTTGGGGCATAAAAGGGAAAGCCACCCCGTTTTCGAAGGGGCATCGCCGCCCCGAATTTATGTCTTATATGGGACTTCCCCTTTCCCCAAACACTTAGCTTTGTCTGTCATGGAGCGTCATACTCGAACTGGCTTACCTCACAAGCTACAACCCTCCATCTGCCCCAAATTCCGCAACCTGCAATCTTCACAACTCAAGAACATGCAAAGTTATGAAGTTCGCAACTCCAAAACTTGCAAACTTCTCAAGTTCTTTATTTGCGCTCGTCTTCCACCGCTGCCTGCGCCGCTGCCAGTATGGCTATGGGAATTCTGAAAGGAGAGCAACTGACGTAATTCATCTTTTCCCTGTGGCAGAACTTGACGGATTCGGCTTCTCCTCCGTGCTCGCCGCATATACCGACCTTCAGATTCGGACGCGTACTCCGCCCGCGCCTTATCCCGATGTCAACCAGTTCGCCTATACCTTCCTGGTCGAGAACCTGGAACGGGTCTTGGGGAAGTATTTTCTTATCGAGGTAATCAGGGGCGAATCCTCCTATGTCGTCTCTCGAAAATCCGAAGCCCATCTGGGTCAGGTCGTTGGTTCCGAAGGAAAAGAATTCCGCCTCCGCCGCAATCTTGTCGGCGGTCAGGGCAGCCCTCGGTATTTCAATCATGGTGCCGTACATGTAATCTATTTTGTCGACGCTGTATTTTGCGCATACTTCGCCGTAGACCCTGTCAACAATTTTTTTCTGGTCTTTAAGTTCCTCCACCATGGCGACCACAGGAACCATTATCTCCGGCATGGCCTTTTTCCCTTCCGTAATCAGTTCAGCCGCGGCCTCAAAAATAGCCCTGACCTGCATCTCTGTAACTTCGGGATACGTAACGCCGAGACGGACGCCGCGGTGCCCCATCATCGGATTGGTCTCGTGAAGGCCTTCCGACCTTTTTACAAACTCTTCCGGCGATATTCCGAGACTTTCCGCTATGCGCGCCTGTTCTTCCGCGCGCTTTGGCACAAATTCATGGAGAGGCGGGTCAAGAAGCCTTATGGTAACCGGAAATCCATTCATGACCTCCATGGTTGCCTTCATGTCCTTTTTAACATACGGAAGCAGTTCATCAAGTGCCGCCCTCCTCTCCTCCGCCGAATGCGCCATAATCATTTTTCTCAGTAAGAACAGCGGCTCTTCCGCACCTTTCCCGTAAAACATGTGTTCCGTTCTGAAAAGCCCTATCCCTTCAGCACCGAAAGCAAGGGCGTTTCTTGCATCGTCCGGAGTATCCGCATTCGCCCTTACGCCCATCTTGCGCAGAGAAGAAGCAATCTTCATAAACTCGGCAAATCTCGGGTTTTCCGTAGCGTCTACCATGGGAAGTTCGCCTTCATAGACATAACCTCTTGTTCCATTGAGGGTAACGCTGTCTCCTTCCTTAAGCACCTTGCCGTCAACACCCATTGTTTTCTTATGAACGTCTATCTTCAAGGCGCCGCACCCGACGATACAGCACTTGCCCCATCCTCTGGCAACCAGAGCGGCGTGGCTGGTCATCCCGCCTCTTCCGGTAAGAATGCCCTGCGCCGCCCTCATTCCTTCGACATCTTCGGGGTTGGTCTCTTCCCTTACAAGAATTACGTTTTTACCCTGTTTCGCCCACTTGACCGCATCATCGGCGGTAAAAACTATCTGTCCCTGGGCGCCTCCGGGGCCGGCAGGCAGACCTTTGGCAAGGGCTTTGGTCTTCGCTTCCGCTTTGGGGTCAACGAGCGGATGAAGAAGTTCGTCAATCTGGCTGGCTGTAAGGCGCATCACAACCTCTTTCTTGTCTATCAGTCCCTCTCCGAGCATATCCATCGCCATATTCAGAGCCGCCGTGCCTGTCCTCTTACCGACGCGGCACTGCAGCATCCACAGCCTTCCTTCCTGAATTGTAAATTCTATATCCTGCATATCCTTGAAATGCTTTTCAAGTTTCGCCCTGATACCGCTCAATTCCTTATAAACATCGGGCATTGCCTCCTCAAGCGAATGAAGATGCCGGTTTTGTTCGTTTTTGGTCTCTTCGTTCAGCGGATTCGGAGTTCTTATTCCTGCAACAACGTCCTCACCTTGGGCATCAACGAGCCATTCGCCGTAAAATTTATTCTCTCCGGTTGCAGGATTGCGCGAGAACGCCACGCCCGTAGCCGAGGTATTTCCCATGTTGCCGAATACCATCGCCTGTACGTTGACAGCCGTACCCCACTCGTCAGGTATTCCTTCTATACGTCTGTAGGAAACCGCTCTTTTTCCGTTCCATGACTGGAAAACGGCCTTTATGCCGCCCATCAACTGTTCCCATGCATTGTCCGGGAATTCTTCGCCTATAACCTCTTTTACCCGCTTCTTGAAGCTTTCGCACAAATCCTTGAGGTCTTCGGCCGTAAGGTCGGTATCCGACTTGTATCCTTTTGACTCCTTGACCTCTGTCATCATTCCATCCAGCTGTACCCTGATACCTTTGCCCTCTTCAACTTCTTTGCCCGCGGCCTTTTCCATGACAACGTCGGAATACATCATGATAAGCCTTCTGTATGCATCATAGACAAAGCGGGGATTGTTCGTTTTCTTGATAAGTCCGGGAATGGTCGACGTGCACAGCCCGACGTTAAGCACGGTTTCCATCATACCCGGCATGGACTTCCTTGCACCGGAGCGCACGGAAACAAGCAGGGGGTTCTCCATATCGCCGAATTTACTGCCCATTATCCCCTCTACGTTTGAAAGGTTTTCTTTTATGCTGTCTTCCAATCCATCGGGAAAACGCTTGTCATTCTTATAATAATATGTACAGACTTCAGTAGTTATGGTAAATCCTGCCGGTACCGGAATATCAAGTTTCACCATTTCGGCAAGACCTGCACCCTTTCCCCCGAGAAGTTCCTTCATGCTTCCTTCGCCGTCAGCTTTACCTCCTCCGAAAAAATACACATACTTATCGTTAGCCATCGCAATTCCTCCTTGTCCCGAACCCTCACCTGTATCTTTCACATAGTGAAGGGCCCTGATTTATGTCTTCCTTCTATAGGATTTTAAATTGGAAGTTTTTATACTTCCCTTATTTTACTCATTTTTCTCTTCAAGTCAAATTATCGATTTAACGCTGAGATTCTATATAAGGATATGATAAGCGGTGGAAGAGAAAGGGAAAGAGTTGACGTGTGAGTGCGCAAGCACAGTTGCAAGATAAGGTGAAAAGCGCCAGGCGTTCGGACGGTTACCTTACTCGGAACGGTAGGCAAGTTCGGCGGACAGGTCAAAATAAAGTTTAACCGCTTCCGGGGGGACGTTAAAAGGTATGTGGTTTCCTATGCACATCATATATCCCTTTGACATCTTTGCCGTCTCCACCATTGCAAGTACCATTTTTCTTATCTCCGCGGCATCGTTGCGCATCAACACCCTTACGTCCCCCTCCCCTGCTATGAAACAGTCTTTATATCTCCTTGCGATAGACTTGTAATCTGTATACGGTTCGCTTATAATGCCCTGCCATGTTTTTCTCTTCTTTAAATTGCATCCTAATCTATTTTAGTTGTTTGCCATTCCAAGTCAAATTATTTTGTACATATCCCTTTTTTATATTATATTAAAGCGTTAAACGGCAGGTTATAAACACTGGAGGGATTAAAATGAACCAGGAACAACGGATGAAGTGGTGGACGGAAGCGAAGTTCGGGATGTTTATACACTGGGGACTGTACTCCGTACTCGGCAGAGGCGAATGGACAAGACTCGTTGAACGCATTCCCGGTACGGAATACGCGAAACTGGCGGAAAAATTCAATCCCCCGAAGAGTTTCACGCCTGAACTCTGGGTCAAGGCCGCAAAGAATACCGGCATGAAATATATGATTCTGACCACCCGGCACCACGACGGATTCTGCCTATTTGATTCAAAAGTCAGCGATTTTACGTCGGTAAAAACCGCCGCAAAAAGGGATTTTGTGAAGGAATACGTCGCCGCATGCAGGAAACACAATATGCGCGTGGGACTTTACTACAGCCTTCTCGACTGGCGCTTTCCCGGATATTTTAACAGGAAGAACTATCGCGAAAGTTTTAAGGCAATGGTTCAACAGGCACATTCACAGGTCAGGGAACTTATGACCAGCTACGGCAAGATAGATATCCTCTGGTACGACGGAGGATGGATACCCGGAACAGACATCAACAAAGACACTCCTGTCCTATGGAAAAGCAAAAAACTCAACGGCATGGTACGCAAACTCCAGCCGCATATCATTATAAACGACCGTGCGGGACTGCCTGAAGACACGGATACTCCCGAGCAGAACACCAACGCGTCCAAGGCAGGCAGGTACTGGGAGTCCTGCATGACGATGGGAGATTTCTGCGGATGGGGCTACACAAAGAACAATCCCAACATGAAGCCGGCCACGCAACTTATACAAAATCTCGTGACCTGCGCAAGCAACGGGGGCAACTACCTGCTCAACATTGGCCCCAAACCCGACGGCGGCATAAGAAAGGACGAGACCTTGCGCCTGAAAGAAATCGGCAGATGGATGAAGAAAAACGGCGAGGCAATTTACGGAACGGAAAGACTCCCTTCAGGTTCAGCGTGGGAAGCTACGGGGTTCGGATTCTGGGGCGCCGGGATGCTCGGCATGGCAACGGCAAAGGGAAATAACGCGTATCTTCACATATTCAGGTGGCCGGGAAGCACCGCGGTCATTACAGGGATAGGAAGCAGGGTTCTGTCCGCCGAAATACTTGCCTCAGGCAAGAAACTCCGGTTTAAACATGAACAGGGAAAACTTGTCATTACGGGTATGCCTTCACAACCGCCGGACAAACACGGAACTGTGATAAAGCTTAAACTCAAAGGAAGGGCCGAAACATTTGACTATGCGGGACTCCCCCTGCCTGAATAAAACACCTTTTGGAAAGACGGAACCTTTCCGCCGTTTACGTGTCTAATTAACAAAAGGGTATATATGCCTGTTGGAAAAAGAGAGGAATTTGAACATATAGTAAAGCAGGAAATGCCCCGTGTTTTCAATGCGGCATACGGGTTATGCGGTAATTTTCACCAGGCGTGCGACATAACCCAGGAAACGTTTCTGAGGGCTTACCGTTCTTTTGACAGGTTTGAAGGACGTTCCAAAATCTCCACATACCTCTACCGCATCGCCTGCAATGTATGGAAAAACTCGCTCCGGAAGAGAAAAATCCAGAATTTCACCTCGTATTCTTTCGGCCTTAATACAAAGGAAATAGACGTGCCGGCGCCTGAAAACGGTTCGCCCGAAGAAGATATCAGAAAAAGCAACAACAGAAAGATTATCATGGAATGCATCAACAGTCTCACTCCTGCGGAAAAGGCTATCATCATCCTTAGAGACATGGAAGGGCATTCTTATGAAGAAATATCTGAAATTCTCAGGTGCAGGGCAGGAACGGTGAAGTCCCGGCTTGCGAGGGCAAGACAGAAACTCTCGGAAAAAATACTGCCGTTCAGGGAGGAACTGACAAAATGAAACTTCACGGGAATGTAAAAATTCTTTCGTTATACATGGACGGACAACTGGATGAAAAAACTTCCGGTTTGCTCGAATCCCATCTCAAGGATTGCGGAGAATGCAGGGAAACCCTTGTGCGCATGCGGAAGACAAGGGACATAATAGCCGCAACCCCGCCCGTAGAAGCCCCTGCATATCTCGAACGGGAAATACTTGAAAAACTGACTCCCGCAAAAACCGGCCTGAAAAAATTCTACGTCCCCGCTCTCGGCGCGCTGGCAGCCATGGCGGTCGCATTCATTGTGATACTCGGCAGTTTAAAAGAAACCTATACGCCCTCGGCAAATCTCCCGCCTCATGGAGAACAAGTATATAGAAATCCTGCTGTCGCAAGCATTGACGAGAAACAAACGACAGGGGGGCCGCGAACGGAAAAACCCGCTCTTTATGCGGCAAGGGAAAGAATGGACGACGGACTTCTTGAAGCGACGGATGAACAGGAAAAACGGGATGAAGAAACAGATGCGGACAAATCGGAACCTGCCGGTATCCCTGCGGAAAAGGTAACCGAAAAGGAAGAAGCGCTTTCCCTCGTTTACGTGGGACCGTCAGAAGATATCTCTGCGGCAAGGAAATCAAAAGCAATGGCACCAATGAAAACGGAAAGCGCAAAACACCTTCCCGGCGCTATTGTAATACGCGACAAGGGAGAATGGACGGCTGTCTGGCACACGCAAAATACGGTTCAGAACCTGTCTCTTCCCCTGCCCGAGGTCGACTTCAGCGAAAAGATGGTTGTCGCCGTGCCCTCAAGGACGCAGGACAAGGAATACGTGGTTGTAAACACCGCCGAAGAAAAAGATAAAATAATAGTGCAGTACAGGGAACGCCCTCTGCAAACTGATGCCCTCCCTCCTTATCTGCTCAACGTGGTAAATCAGAAGCCTGTCGTGGAACTCCAGAAAATAGACTGATGCCTTATTCGCGGTCAAGGTTACAGTACAGCGAACTATATTGATGAACTCACGGTATGAGGGACAGGTACGGTATCAAGAACAGCGGTTATTTCCTTCACGTCTGCGGCTATGCGTTTTTTAAGACTTTCTTTGTCAGGAAATTTTATCTGTCCGCGTATTTTCTTCAGCAGAAAAATCTTCAGCGTTTCGCCGTAGATATCCCTTCCGTCAAATCCGATGAGAAACGCCTCAAATTTATTTATGCCGTCGGCAAATGTCGGAGAAACGCCAGTGACTACCGCCGCTTTGTAAATCTTTTTTTTATATTCCGCCCATCCTGCGTAAACGCCCTCCCCTATGCGTATCTCGTTTTCAAGAGCAAGATTGGCGGTGGGAAAGCCGATTGTGTTCCCTATACTGCTTCCTTTCGCAACCTTGCCCGCCACCGAAAAATACCTGCCGAGGAAGACATTCGCCTTTGCCACGTCTCCTTTTTTGATAAACATCCTGATGTCCGAAGAGTTAACAACCTCTCCGTTTGCTTTCAGGGGAGGAACCACCGTCAGGTTAAAACCTTTTTCTCCTTTCATCCCGCGCAGAAATCTTATACTGCCCTTTCTCTCTTTCCCGAAATGGAAGTCGTATCCCACCACCAGCGTCTTTACCCCGGATGCAATAAGAACGTCAAGGAATTGTTCCGGAGACAAATGGATAACATCTTCAAGGTCGCACCAGAAACATACTTTTATGCCGGCTTCTTCCAGCATAGATAACTTTTCATCCCATCCTGTCAGAAAAAATTCCGCGGGAAATTTGCGGAAAGTGAAAACTGCGGGCATGCAGCCCGTCTTGTCAGATTCCCTCATGATTGTTTCAAGGATTGTCCTGTGCCCAAGGTGAATTCCGTCAAACTTGCCTATGCCGGCAACAAATTCGCCCATGGATTTTCCCATTTCGCTGAAATGTATCGTCTTCATAGTCAGTAAGGGAACCGTTCATTAATCCCGGCATCGGAAAGTTCTTTTATAATGTCGGCTATCCTGTCTGTCGCTCCGTCCACTATCTTTTTGCCTTTTTCCGGAGTTGCTTTTTTCGGATTTCCGTGTCCCGCGTTTGTGGTAAGAAGATGCCAAGGCCTTGTTATCCACAGTTGTTTCTTACGCAAACCTTCCAGCACCGGCTCGTTAACCTTTCCGTCGTCAGCCCATTCAAGATGTACCAGCTCCGGATATAGATACATAAACCATGAAGTCTCCGCTTCATGCCCGTGCTCTCCGGAAGTATCATCGCAAACTCCTGCGGCTATATCATTCCTCACTTCCCACCAGTTCAAAAGGAACATGTGTACGGAGGTTTTTCCATGCAGTTCCCGCGACACAAACTTAAATTCGTTACCCCCGTGCGCATTCAGTATGATAAGTTTACGCACCTTGTGGATTTCAAGCGCCTCTATAATGTCTTTTAACATTTTTAACTGCGTCGACGGCGAGAAGTTCAGCGTCATGGGAAACTTCATGGTATTTGTATTGACCCCTACCGGCATGGCAGGCAATACTATAACCTTTGCGCCTTTTTCCTTAGCCTTTGCCGCGCTTATCTCCGCAATCTTTTCTCCGGTCAGAGCATCGCACCCGTAAGGAAGGTGCATGTTGTGCGGTTCACAGGCACCCCATGGCAGAACGGCAACCTCGAAAGGACCATCGTCTCTTACTTCCTTCAACGTCATCTCTGTTAATTTCACCTTCATTGCTTACCTCCGGTCAGTTACAGGGCAGTTTTCAGAATTTTTTTAAAATCTTCCCTGTCCATGCTTATCTTCATGTTCTTCAGCGACCTCTGCGTTCCGGCAACCGATAAATCCGCAAGTTCGTCCATCTCGCTTTCTTCAACTCCGGCATCGTTCAGTCTTGCAGGCAAACCCAGACTCTTCACAAAGTCCTTTAGTTTCCCCGTATCTCCACAGATTGCTTCAAGTTCTTCCATTTCCTCTTTATATCCGTTATTCTTCAGATATTCAAACACGTAGGGAAGAAGCACGGCATTGGCGGTGCCGTGATGAACGCCGTGTTTTATCGTCAGGGAATAGCCCATGCCGTGAACTATTATCGTTCCCGTCCGGTTTAACGCGAACCCTGCGAGAAGGGAAGCGAGAAAAACTTTTTCCCTTGCATCTATGTCTTCCTGTCTTTCATATGCCGCGGGGAGAGATTCCATAAGCAGTCTGAGGCTGTCTATCGCAAACAGTTTCGACAGGTAGTCCGCTCTTGAGGACAGGAAACTTTCAGCACTGTGGGAAAAAGCATCCATGCCGGTCGCCATTACAAGTTTTTGCGGAAGAGTCTTCAGCAAACCGGCATCGAGAATTGACATCTTCGGTATAATTTTTTCACTGCTCACAGTCTTCTTGGTACGTTCTTCCCTGTCCACTATCACGGCAAACCTCGTCACCTCGCTTCCGGTGCCGCAGGTGGTGGGCACTGCAATAACCGGCAGGGGTTCTCTCTTATATTCGACCTCGCCGAAATAGTCCCTGACACAACCACCGTTGGCGGCAAGCACCGCTATCGCCTTGCCCGCATCCATCGCACTGCCCCCGCCGACGGCAAGGATGCAGTCGCATCCTTCCTTTACGCACATCAGCGCGCCTTTCTCCACGTCATCAGTGTCCGGCTCGGGATTAACCCCTGAAAAAGAAACGTGCGTAATATCCGTATCCGAAAGTATCTTCGATATCCTGTCGTAAAGACCGGTGTCGAAGACAAAGTGTTTTCCGCTGACAACAAGGGCTTTTCTTCCGTAGTTTTTCACCTCGGGCAGATATCTCTCCAACCCGCCTTTTTCAAAATAAACCTTCGCTCCCATGTTGAAATAAATATCCATTAAAATCCCCCTGTTTTAAGATATTATAGCATACACCGGCGTACGCACCTTACGGGTTGTCAGGTTAAAAGGTAGTAAAGGGCAAGACAAAAAAGAGCGGCCAGAACGGGAGTTAAAAACCATCCGGACAGTATCCTGAGAACCATTTTCCCGTCAACCGTCTTCATGCCCTTAAACAGTCCGATACCGAGCACCGCTCCGACGATTGCCTGTGAAGATGAAACCGGAACGCCTATATGGGCATAGATATGCAGTGTAACCGAATGGGCGAGTACTGAAATAAACGCGGAGAAAGCATCTACGGGTATAATTCTCCTGCCGACGGTAGACATTATTCCCCTGTTTGATGTCAATGCCCCCAGGGCAATCCCGGCCCCTCCGAGCAACAATGCCCCGCGCATGTTAAGAGTGCCTGCCTGATAGAAAACGCCCGTCACGTTTGCGACGTTGTTCGCTCCGAGCGAATAAGCGCCGTACACACCTGAAAGTATGATAAGATTTCTCATCAGTTTGTCATAGATGATAAAGTGAAGCGCCTGTTTTCTCAAAATTTTAGACACAACTACATAGAGAAATACGGCTATCAACGCCGCTCCTACCGGAGTGGTAACCCAGCAGGCAAAAATCTTTAACAGTCCCCCGGTTTCCACATACCTGTTGATAATGCCTATACCCATTATTGCCCCGATTACCGCCTGAGAGGTGGACGCCGGAAGCCTAAGAATTCCCAAAAACGTGACCGTTATTGCGGCGGCAAGAGAGATTATAAAAGCGGTATTGCCTGTCTGCATCGTCAGGCCGGAAAGGGTTTCCATCCCGGGTCTGCCTCCGAAAAACGCCCCGGCAAAAACGAAGACTGCGGCAAGTATAACCGCAGTCCTGTATTTCACCATATAAGACGAAACCGCGGTTCCGAAAATGTTGGCGGAATCGTTGGAACCGAGCGCCCATCCCATATACAAAGGGCCCAATAATCTTATATCCATATTTATACCAATCTTTTGGCGGCAACTATATTCAGCCTGTCGGTCACCGTTTCCGACATGTCGGAAATATTGCCTATCTCGATAATAAGGTCCTTCAAAAGTATTTTCTGCCCTATGTCATAATTGCCTGCAAAAATCTTCCTTATAAGGTCCCTCTCCATCCTGTCGGAAGAACTTTCTCTTTTGTCCACCTCCTGCACCTTTTCCCTGACATCTTTCAAACTGGAAAAGAGTATTCTGAAACCTTCAATCGCACTCTCAAAAGCGGCTATGTTATTGTTGATAAGTTTCATGAAATCTTCCTTTAATTCTCCGGGAATTGCAAGAGACTCGGTTTCAATCTGATATAACACCGACTGCGCCTTGTTTAGCACCGCATCCGTCGACTCGATGAGCCCGAGAACGTCACCTCTCGATTCAGGGATAAGCGATTTCTGGTACATCTCCAGTTCTATATCCCTTCTTATGTCGTCGGCCATTGACTCGGAAAGATGTACCGTCTCTATCATCTCCTTAAACTCCCTCGACACACCCGTATCAAAATACTTCTCAATTGTCTTTCTGAACATCTCGACGGTTTCCCTTATCTTGTCCAGGTAATTCTCCGTTCTCTCGTGCACCCTGTTTCTCTTGCCTCCGAAAAAAAAGTCCATTTTCCACCTCCGTGACTCAATATTTTTCTGCTGTCTTTTTGATGCGCCGCCAATTTTCGCTGTTTCTTTTTCAACTAAAGTGCTATTATACCATGATAAAAAATATCAGATAAATTGCCTTCTGTTTCACGCGGAATGAGTTTGGAGATACTACCCGGAAATGATAGATTTGATACGCTGTTTTACCTGTTCGTGAGAAGGAAACCTTTCTTTGACCACGCCGCCGGTCTTCTCGATCACCAAAGATGCGACCGCGGAGGCAAACTGCCCTGCCTTTATGATATCCCCGCTTTTAAGATATTCGCTTAAAAACCCGGCATGCCATACGTCTCCGGCACCCGTAGCATCTGCAAACCTGGCAGGAACCGGCTCTACGCGAATACAGTCGTCCCTGGTTGTAATAATACTGCCTGCTTCTCCCATCGTGGTTACGGATACTTTTGCCCCCCATCCTATAAACTTCCCCGCACTCTCCTCTATATCCGCACTTTCGTCAAATATGCGTTCGTAATCTTCCCTGCCGCCTTTCACTATCTCAAAATACCGGGCTATACGGGAAAGTATCCTGACTCTTTCTTCTTTCGTCCTGCCTGTCTGTGAAGAAGCGCCGCCGAAACCGCTCAGTTCCATGGACAATCTCCTGCCTTTCCCGTAAAGTCTGCTCAACAGGGTCTCCGAAACTTCGTAATTCACAGCCGCTACGAGAAAAAACCTGCTGTTGAGATACGCCTGGGGGATATCCTCAAAAAGGATATCTTCCGCCCTGCTTAAAAACTCCAGTTTCTTCCCACCTTCCTTATCGTAAACAAGACGATTAGTCGTAGTGTTTTCCCCGACCATTACGCCCATTGTATCCACCCCTGTCTCTTCAAAGACCTTCAACAGGCACTCCGACATGTCAGTCCCGATTTTCGTAACAAGACCAACCTTTAATCCCAGACTGCCAGCCGCAGACGCGGAATATGAAGCGGGTCCTCCAAGCAGCGGCCCCGCCTCTTTACCATCGGCAAATACAATACGCTCCTTGAGCACATGCCCGAGTACCACGACATCATACATCCCCATATATGCCATATTTCAAACCCGCTTCAATATATGCCTCAACGTTCTCTATTATTTTCTTGAGCATTTCTGGTGGAAGTTCTGCGTTTACTTCGCCATCTCCCCCGGTCATCCGCAGGGTAAAACCTCCGCCGGATGCCGCATCCGAAATCGCTTTTCTGACACTTTCTTCCACCTGCTGTCTGCTCATAAACGGGAAATTCTGCGAAGGGATGTTGCCCGAAAGAAGCATCCTGTCGCCCACGAGCCGCTTGGCTTCCTTCAGGTCGACGTCGCCCCATGGAGGCGGCTCAAGCGGCTCAATCGAATCTATCCCCATCTCCGCCATCCTTTCAAGAAATTTCATGGGATTGCCGTGGCAGTGGGCGCGGACTTTGCCGCCGATAGAATGTATCGCGTCATGCACTGCCTTGTCGTAGGGAAATACCAGTTCATCAAAATGCCTGCGTCCAAGCCACGGCGGTATCAACATCTCATGCGCCCAGGTCATGAACCACGGGGAAATGCCGGACTTTCCCATCTCTACAATTGTTTCGCATACCTGCCGGTTGGCATTTTCGAGAAAACGGTGAATAATGGCCGGCTCGGAAACAAACCATCCGTACACCTCTTCCATTGTTGACCACCGTACAAGCGTTCCGAGGGGATGCAGACGCGGGGCAAAAGCAAGTCCCCTCTCTCCTATTTTTGCAAGCCCGGCACGGTAATCATCGGCAAGCACGGGACAGGCAGTGCGTGAAGCATCTGTCAGGCGCTGAAGGTCGTCAAGGCAGGTGATATAACGTTTTTCCCAGTGATAATCGGAACTGTCAACATGGGGATAAAAATGCTTCGTTATAGCAAAGAACTCCCCTGCTTTCGTGTCAAAGACTCTTTTCACGCGCCTGAATGCTCCGGGACGGTCCTCAATCATTTCCTCGCGGTATGTGCAGGGAAGCCCGAAAAATCCCCAGTCAGCCCCGGCAACTCCCATGAAGTTATCGGCTTCACTGTCCATAAAAGCCGCTATCCGACTGCATTCAGGCAACGCTCTCTCTTTTTCACCGATTTGCAGTTCTATGGGCACCCTGTCGGTTTTTTTGAAATCTGCCGCAGCCAACAATCTCTCTTTTGATGTCATGTATCTACCGTTCCCGTTTGCCCCGTTTTTGTTTTACGGGGAACGCTGTTTGTCGAATTGTCATTGAGATTGCTTCGCTTCCGCTCGCAATGACAAGTGCTGAGGAGCTTCGATTTACTATCTTTTACCGGACTGACACTGCTTTCTGTTTCCTTGGTGTGGATGTCTTATAACCTGCGCAACTTTCTCTTATAACCAGTTCGGGAGACAGATATATCTGCTTCCTCTCCTGTTTTCCCCTTATCTTTCCGATGAGTATCTTTGTAGCCTGTGCACCCATATCATAAAACGGCTGGGCAATAGTGGTTAATCCCAGATATCCGGAGAATTTCTGGTTGTCAAAACCGACTACAGATATGTCATCCGGTACGGATAACCCTTCTTCCCGTATCGCCCTTAACGCTGTCCTTGCAAGAAAATCGTTCGTCGCAAATATCGCGGTGGGTTTCTCCTTCAGTAACTCCTTGGTTTCTTTGTAACCCCCGTTTGACGGTTCTTCCTTCAAATACTTGTCATTTTGGGGAACCTTCTTCATAAGGGCAAGGTCAAGCAGTATCTTGTTATCACGCAGAGCATCCTGATAACCGTCAATCCTGTCTCTTATTGCGGTACACTGTATAGCGGACAGCAACCCTATCCGCGTATGTCCCAGTTTTATCAGGTATTCGGCGGCCATGTATCCACCCTTTTTGTTATCCGTTACCACATAGTCTGTCTCAAATCCGGGGAAATACCTGTCTATCAAAACAAACGGATAACCTACCCTCGTCAGTTCATATATGACATCGGCGTTTGTCCCGCCCCAGTTGGGAAAAATTATCGCGCCTGTTTCGTTCCCATGCAACAGGTTCTTTATGTTTCTGTTTTCTTTTTCTATACTCCTTTCAGAGTTGTATATCGCAAGGGTGAAACCTTCTTCCTGCAGAGTATCTTCTATTCCCTTATAGATGTCCAAATCGGAGTTCTCAAGCCCGTGAACTATAAACGCTATCCTCTTGTTGTTCTCTTTTACAATCCCGTAACCTTTTACAAAACTCCCCTTTCCGACAATGGTATAGATAACACCCTGCTCTTTCAGGTTCTCAAGAGCGGTTCTTACAGACGTCCTGCTCATCCCGTATTGTTTCGAAAGCAGGTTTTCCGAAGGAATAGGCTGGTCGGGTTTGAGTTTCCCCTCTTTTATCTGTTTCTGAATGTCGCTTTCTATCTTTGCATAGATAGGTTCGGGCTTCTTGTTCATCTTTCCCTCTCTTTTTCACTTGTTTACACATGTATTATACACCATATATTTTTTTTGTCAAGGGGCCGGCGGAAATTTCACTAAAATTGAAATAAAACCTAATTTGAAGTATATTTATGGAGATAGGAGAGCCATAATGGAAAAATACAATTTTGAGGAAGTGGAAGAGAAGTGGCAGAAGAAATGGGCAGAGTCGGGAATCTATAAGGCGCAGTTTATAAAGGACAAAAAGAAATTTTACGTTCTTGAAATGTTTCCATACACCTCCGCCCAGATACACATGGGACACGTGAGGAATTACACCATAGGCGACGTCATAGCAAGGTTTTTCATGCTCAACAATTACAACATCCTGCATCCCATAGGATATGACGCATTCGGAATGCCTGCCGAAAACGCCGCCATAAAACAGAAGATACACCCAAAAGAATGGACATACAGAAACATTGCAACCATAGGAAAGCAGTTCAAAAAACTTGGAATATCCTACTGCTGGGAACGGGAACTTGCTACCTGCGACCCTGAATATTACAGGTGGAACCAGTATTTTTTCCTGCAGTTTTATAAAAAAGGCCTCGTATATAAAAAATTCTCGCCCGCCAACTGGTGTCCGTCCTGCAGTACTGTTCTGGCAAACGAACAGGTCGTGGACGGAGGATGCTGGAGATGCGGTTCGCCGGTGGAACAGAAAGAACTTTCGCAGTGGTTCATAAAAATCACCGATTATGCGGAGAAACTGCTGAATTTTTCCGGAATACGCAACTGGCCCGAGCGCGTCATCACGATGCAGAAAAACTGGATAGGCAAAAGCCACGGCTGTGAGGTCCATTTTGCCGTGCCTTCCCTGAACAAAGACCTCAGGGTATTTACAACCAGGCCGGATACGCTGTTCGGAGCCACCTACGTGGTGATGTCGCCGCGGCATCCCATGATAAAAGACATTATGGAAAAAAGTCCATGCAGACAGGATGTTGAAAAATTCCTTGCGAAGGCAAAGAATCAGAACGTAACTGTCGAATCCAGCGTAAAGATGGAGAAGGAAGGCGTTTTCACCGGCATAACGGCGGTAAACCCCGTAAACAACGAACAGATTCCGATATGGCTGGGAAATTACGTCCTTATGGAATACGGAACCGGTGCAATCATGGCGGTGCCGGCCCATGACCAGAGGGACTTTGAATTCGCAGGCAAGTACAAACTGCCCGTAAAGGTTGTAATAAAAAATCCAGAGTGGGCAGGCGTACCGGAAACGATTGAGAACGCATATGAAGATGCAGGCGTCATGGTGAACTCCGGCAAGTTTGACGGCATGACAAATGCCGCCTGCATCAAGGCGATAACGGAAGACATGGAGAAAGCCGGAAAAGGAAAGGGAACCGTAAACTACAGTCTGCGGGACTGGTGCATCTCGAGGCAGAGATACTGGGGAACGCCCATTCCCGTGATATACTGCAGTAAATGCGGGACAGTTCCCGTGCCTGAAAAAGACCTGCCGGTCAGACTGCCGGATAACGTCGAACTCACAGGAAAGGGAGAATCCCCTCTCAAAAACGTCCCTGAATTTTTAAAATGCAAATGCCCCGCCTGCGGAGGAGACGCCGAAAGAGAAACGGATACGATGGACACCTTCATGGACTCGTCATGGTATTTTCTGAGGTATGCTTCAGGGAACACGGAGGATAAGCCGTTTAACAGGGAAGAGGTAAACTACTGGATACCGGTCGACCAGTACATAGGCGGCATAGAACACGCGATACTGCACCTTCTTTACAGCAGGTTTTTCGTTAAGGTTTTAAACGACCTTGGCTATCTTGATTTCAACGAACCGTTTGAAAATCTTCTCTGCCAGGGAATGGTGATAAAAGACGGTTCGAAAATGTCCAAGTCCAAGGGCAACGTTATCGACCCTGAAGAAGTAATAAAAAATTACGGGGTGGATACCCTGCGGCTGTTCATACTTTTCGCCGCGCCTCCGGAACTGGACCTTGAATGGTCGGAAAAAGGCATTGAAGGCACATGGAGATTCATAAACAGGATATGGACGCTGAACAAGAACATTGCGGGATACACTGCCGCCGGCAAAGACGGCGGCGACATTGCCGCAGAAAAACTTATTAACAGGACTATTAAGGCCGTTACCAACGACATAGGAAAGGAATTTCATTTCAATACCGCCATCGCAAAAATGATGGAGTTTACAAACACCCTGCACCGGCTCGTTGCAGAAAACCAGTGCTCCAAAGAAAAATTATCCGGCGTGTGGAACCGCTTTATCATACTCATGGCTCCGTTCATTCCGCACCTGTGCGAAGAACTCTGGGCGGGAAGAAACGGGGGGAAATCCATATTCCACGAATCATGGCCGGAGGTAAAAGAAGAGTTTCTCGAAGACAAGGAATCCTCCGTAGCCGTTCAGATAAACGGAAAAGTACGAGGCAGGATAAGCGTTGCCTCGGGTTCGCCTGAACCCGACGTCATCAAAAAAGTCCTTGCCGACCCGGGCATATCAAAATGGCTTGAAAGCAAAACCATCGTCAAGAAAGTGTACGTTCAGGACAAAATACTTAACCTCGTCGTTAAATAACCCGAATAAAAAAAGAGGGGGAGTTGTGACAACTCCCCCTCTAACGTTTCCAGTTTTTGTTATTTTTACTGAGCAGGTTTTTCTTCGCTTTTTGCTTCGGGTTTCTCTTCTTTTTTCTCTTTCTTTTCTTCCATCTTATCTTTAATGTCGCTTATCCCCGCGGCAACCGCTATGACTCCACCTACAAGAAGCAGAAAAGGAACCGACGCCATAAGAGCCTTTACAAAATAAGGCCACCACGCGGCAAGTCCCCATATCCCGAGAATTACAGCCACTATTCCGCCAATCAACGCTCCCATTTTTCTTGCCTCCTTTACCCCGAACCGGCGCTTTCTGCCGTTGCGAGCCATGTCCGCCGTAATCTTGACGTAGGCGGGCGTCTTCCGGCGCGGCAATCTCAACCTTAATACAAGATTGCTTCGGCTCTGCCTCGCAATGACAAGTGCAGTGAGGGGTTATGATTTTGCTTGTGTCTTTCTTTAACTTTCGTAAATATACCACAACGCTTTATAAATTGTCAAGTAAATAATGTCCGTTCACTCCGGCAGTCCAACGGACTGCTTCATCACGGACACGGGGGCCATTTTCCCTGTCCACAGTTCAAAGGAAACCGCCCCCTGATAAATCAGCATCGACAACCCGTCAAGACAATTTACCCCGTATTTTTCCGCAGTTCTTACCAGTTCGGTTTTTCTGTTGTATACAAGGTCGTAAACAAATTCCCTGTCTTTAAGATTGCCCGGGGTTACCAGCATAGGGTCGCCGTCTTTCATGCCTACCGACGTCGTATTAACCGTCAGATGCACGCTTTTCCAATATTTTTTGTTATTCCTGTCGTCGAAAGGCACACATACCGCTCCGCGGAAACCGAGTTTCTTCGAAAGATGTTTTGCCAGTTGCAAAGCCCGTTCCGGAGTTCTGTTGCACACGTAAATTTTAGAAACCTTTTCTTTCACCAGCGCACCCGCAATGGCATAAGCAGACCCCCCTGCTCCGAGGATAAAAACATTTTTCCCGCGGAGACCGAAACCGCTTTTATGCTCCTTGAGCGAGCGCACAAAACCGCTACCGTCGGTACTGTATCCTTTCAGCCTGCCGTTTTTATTGACAACCGTATTGACAACTCCGAGAATATCCGCATCTCCGTCAATCTCGTCGAGATACCGCAACACCGTCTTTTTATGGGGAATGGTAAGATTTACACCAGCAAAGTTCAGCGCTCTTATCCCCCCTATTGCCTCCCCGATGCGTTCGGGCAAAACCTCCATGGGAACATATACGTAATCAAGGTTCAGACACACGAATGCCGCATTCTGAAAAACCGGCGAAAGCGAATGCCTGACAGGATATCCGAAAACCCCCGTGACCTTCGTTTTTCCCGTTATCTCCATAATCGAAAGGATACCATTAAAAATCCCTCTTGACAAAAAACGGATATTGTTTTATATTATTGCGAAGTTCTGAAGTTCATACATGGGGGGAGACACAATGAGAAAGATAGCGGTCATAAACCAGAAGGGCGGTTCGGGAAAAACCACGACTGTTGTGAACACGGGAGCATTTCTCGCACAGAAGGACAAGAAGGTTCTTCTGATAGACCTCGACCCCCAGTCGCACACAACCATCCATCTCGGTTTCGAACCGCCGGAGATAAAAAAATCCGTCTATGACGTTCTCATAAAGAAAACTCCATTGAAAGACGTACTTCTCCCCACCTATCAAAAGAATCTTTTTCTCATTCCCGCCAGCATAGAACTGGCAAGCGCGGAGATAGAACTCGTCAACGAAATAGGCCGGGAGATAATTTTAAGGGACGCCCTTAAAAAAAGCAGGACGGATTTCGACTACATAATTATAGACTGTCCGCCGTCCCTCGGGCTTTTGACTCTGAACGCCCTGACCACGGCAAATGAAGTATTCATTCCCATACAGGCGGAATTCTTCGCCCTCGAAGGACTTACAAAATTAATGCAAACAATAGAAATAGTAAAGAAGCGGCTGAATTCCGATACTAAGATAACCGGAATAATAATCACGATGTTCGATGCGAGGAAAAACATATGCAGGGATGTGGCGGGAAAAGTGAAAAATCATTTCAAGAACAAAGTCTTAAAAACAAAGATACGAGAAAACGTGCGGTTGGCAGAAGCGCCCGGCTTCGGAAAAACCATCAAGGATTTCGCACCGGGCAGTCACGGCTGGGAAGATTATAAAAAACTTACGGCTGAAATCCTGCGGGGTCCTAAATAAAGAAAATGAACCATTTTATTATTTCGTAACCCGCTAACCAGGAGAAAAGAAAAAAATGAAAAAAACAGGACTGGGAAGAGACCCGCTGAGCTGGATAAATTCTACGTCAACGGAAAGAAAATCCGTGGAAAAGGAAGTTACACTGCAGATTTCCAAAAAAAAGAAGGCAGAAAAAAAACAGGACGTGCCGAAATTCAAGACTTTCGACGTGCGGCTGACCTCGCTTTTGAGAGAAGACCAACTCGATTTTCTTGAAAAACTTATACGCGACATACAGAAAAACAGGGCTCCGGAATACAGGAAAGAACGCATAACGAAAAACACTCTCATCCGCGTTTTCATAGACGCTTTTATGGACAAAAAAATAGATACCTCCGATATCCCCGATGAAGAAGCGCTCCTTGCAAGAATCCGGTAGAACCGGTTCATCCTGCCGTTTCCCGCGGAAAGAGGAGAACAAAGAGGCCTGCGCGTGAAAAAAACTATATTGATTCCCGTTCTAACGTTTTTAATTCTTCTTACTGCGCTTATCCTGCACGGAAACCGTATCCCCTCTTACGTATCGAGGGAGGAACCGGCTCTCGGAACCTTTGTCGCGATAAAGATAGAAAAAACACAGGGGTATGAAGCGCTACTGGATAAAGCATTCGAAAACATCCGACAACTGGAGAAAGTCTTCAGCGCGCACACACCTGACAGCGAACTGGCACGGCTGAACAATCTGAAAAAAGCGGAAGTTTCCTTTCATTTGCTCGAACTCATAAAAAAAAGCACGGTTGTAAGCGAAATAACCGGCGGGGCATTCGACATAACCGTACTGCCCCTTATCGAACTTTACAAGCAGGCTGAATTATCAGGGAATCCGCCTGTTGAAAAAGAAATCCGTGAATGCCTTGCGCGTACGGGATGGCACAAGATAGAAATCAAGGGAACCACCGTAAAAATTCCCTGCGGTCTGGATATGGGCGGAATAGCAAAAGGATATATTGTCGATAAAACTGCGGAATTCCTTAAAGAACACGGCGTGAAAAACGGGCTCGTGAACGCAGGAGGCGATATCTACTGTTTCGGCAGACCTCCCCGCGGAGAAAAATGGCGCATAGGCATACAGAGTCCTTCCAGGAAAGACGTCTTAATTACAGATTTATACGTCAGCGGATTTGCAGTGGCAACATCCGGAGATTATGAAAGATACCTTTTGATTAAGGGGAAAAAATTCGGACACATAATAGACCCAGTAACGGGAAAGACGGTACAGAATTCACCGGCGGGCATCACGGTCACGGCCGTTGACGCCTCAACGGCAGACGCGCTGGCAACCGCTTTTTACGTCATGGGCGTCGAGAAAAGCATAAAAACCGCGGACAGATTGAACGGAGTGGAAGTTTTTATAATAGACGGCGCGGGAAAAACGCATCAAAGCAGGAATTTCTCAAATTTCGCCCTTCCATAAATCTGAATACGTCTCCCTTTTTTGTATGACAGAAACCTTTTCGCCGTCAACCATAACCTCGCAGGGACGCGGCCGGCTGTTGTAATTGGAAGACATACTGAAACAGTATGCGCCTGCGCTTGCTATGATAAGCAGGTCGCCTTTTTTAACAGACTCCGGCACCTCCACATCCTTGCCGAGGTAATCTCCGGTCTCGCATATGGGACCCACAATGTCCGCTTTCATCATATTTTTACTGCCGCCGGGCTTCGCTACAGGCAGGACCGTATGATGACTGCCGTAAAACGAAGGACGTATCAGGTCGTTCATTCCGGCATCCGTGATGACAAAATTCTTCCCGTCCCTCTTTTTCACGTAGAGCACTCTTGCGATTAAAACGGCACTATTGCCGACGATATATCTGCCGGGTTCGAGAATGAGCGTTTTAACTCTCATTTCATTTATCTTTTTTGCTATGGGCCCGCCGAAATACTCAATATCTTTCACAATGTCGGAAAGGGAATAAGGAATGCCGAATCCGCCGCCCATATCTACCACTTCCGGATTGAATCCCCTCTCAACGGAAAACCGTTTCACTTTCTCCAGCGCTTCGAGATAGGGAGAAACATCCTTCAACTGGGAACCGAGGTGCAGATGAAAACCTCTTATGTCAATGTACCCGCTCTTACGATATTTTTTAATAATCTCGGCCGCCGTGCGTACGTCCAGACCGAACTTGGTCTCTTTCTTTGAAGTTTTCACGTAGTGATGCGTATCAACGTCTATGTCGAGGTTCAATCTGATGCTGCACAAAACTTTTCTTTTATATTTTTTGCCGTATCTCTCTATCAGACCGGGTTCTTCTTCGTTTTCAACGTTGAAGCAGAATATTTTTTTTCTCACGCCCAGTTCAATTTCTTCTTCCTTCTTTCCCACTCCCGCAAAAACTATCTTGCCCGGATTAAATCCGGCGAGCAGTGCCCTGCGCAGTTCGCCTCCGGATACCACATCGGCGCCGAACCCGTTTTCCTTCATCATCCGGAGTATGGACATGTTGGAATTCGCCTTGACGGAATAACAGACAAGCGGAGAAGCTTCTTTGAAAGCATCGCGGAAACCGTTTATCCTCGACAGCAGATAATTCCTGCTGTAAACGTAGCAAGGCGTGCCGTATTTACCTGCGATATCCTTCAACGACCTGCTTTCCGCATGAAAAACTCCCCTTTTGTATTTGAAAAAATCTTCAAAAATCACTTCAATGCCTTCTTCCATCTGGTTATCTCCTTTTTAACCTGTCCGTGAGCGGTTCCTCCTGCCGACGACCTGGACCTGGCCGAGCATTCGAAACTTAAAACGTTTTTTACGTCCTCTGAAAACTCTGGCGAAAAACTTTTCCATTCCTTCATGCCGAGAGACCGCAAATTCCTGTTTTTTTCCATGCAGTAGCGCACTATTGCGCCGCAGATTTTGTGGGATTCGCGGAAAGGAACGTTTTTCCTCACAAGATACTCGGCTATGTCGGTTGCCAGCGTGAATTCCGAAAGCGCTTTTTCCATTCTGCTCCTGTCAAAAACAATCCCCTGAACAAGTCCGGAAAGCACGTTCACGGAAGAAAGAGCGTCTTCCAATATACCAAAAATCGCCCGTTTGTCTTCCTGCATATCCCTGTTGTAGGCAAGCGGCAGTCCTTTCAACAAACCCGCAAGTCCCGTAAACAAACCGAGGGATAAGGACGCCCTCCCCCTTATCAGTTCAAGGACGTCGGGATTCTTTTTCTGCGGCATTATACTCGAACCCGTACAGTATGCGTCCGGAAGTTCGGCAAAATTAAACTCAGACGTGCTCCATATAATCAAATCCTCGCAAAATCTCGACAGGTTCAGCATCAACATAACGCAGTCTGCCGCAGGTTCGACAAGAAAATCCCGAGAGGCGACGGTATCCAGGCTGTTTCCCGATACTGCGGAAAAGCCGAGCAAATCCGCCATATACTGTCTGTCAATCCCCAAAGACGTGCCGCAGCAGGCGCAGGCGCCGGCAGGCAAAACATCCACTCTTGCGTACGCATCCGCCAGCCTCTGCTTGTCCCTTTCCAGCATTTCCACGTAAGCAAGAAAATAGTGGGAAAGAAGTACCGGCTGGCTCTGCTGAAGATGCGTGTAAGCAGGCATAACCGCGGGGAAAACCTCCCCGCTTTTGGAAACCATTGCCCTTTGCAGGTCAATAATCCCCGCAATCAGTTCTTTTACCGCATCCTTCAGAAAGAGCCTTTCATCAAGCACTATCTGGTCGTTTCTCGAACGTGCGGTATGCAGACGCTCCCCGTCTTTCCCTGCAAGTTCTGTCAGACGCCGCTCGACGGCGGTATGTATGTCTTCGTCGGATTTCTTAAAAACAAACCTGCCGTTTTCAAGTTCCTTTTCAATTTTCTTAAGTCCGGCCGCTATTTTTTTTCCGGCGGCGACGCTTATAATCCCGCACTTTGCAAGCATTTTCGCATGAGCAATGCTTCCCGCAACGTCATACAGAGCAAGCTTCACGTCAACATTGAGCGACGAGGTAAACTCAATAACCCTTTCGTCCACACTGCCCTTGAACCTGCCTGCCCACATATACCCCATAATAACCCCCTTCTCTCAAAAAGCGTGAAATGTGAAATGTAAATGCTTCTGCTTTTCACGTCTCACTTCCTTTTATAGTGAGCGATTGAAGATTTTGGTATAGTTTACAGCATTTGCCGGTTCCATGCAACAAAAAATCAGTCTGTGTTATAATAAAAACGGCGGGATTTATGAATAGCGAAAAAAATATCGTCAGGGAAAGGTTCTACCGGAAAACCTTGAATATTAAGGGGTTTAAAAAATTCCAGGTCAGAATCGAGGAAACCGACCTCTTTGTCATGGCTGACAAACTTCTCAAAAAAGAAGTTGAGGAGGAAGTGAAGAACCAGCGGGAAATCATAAAAGCCTACATCCGGCGGCATCCGGAGTTCTATACTTCGTTTTCCCCGGTAAACTGCCGCGGAAACGAGGAAATAATAAAACTCATGTGCGATTCCGCAAGGATGACGGACACCGGCCCGATGGCCTCGGTCGCGGGAGCGATAGCGGAAATTACCGGCAGAAAAATCCTGTCTTCCGCAAAACAGGTTTTTATTGAAAACGGCGGGGATGTTTTCGCAAGGATAAACGGAAATTTTAACGTAGGTATCTACGCAGGGGATTCCCCCCTGTCATTCAAGCTCGGACTGAAACTCCCCGGCGGAAATCTGCCTGTGGGAATTGCCACATCCAGCGGTACGGTCGGACACTCTTTCAGTTACGGAAACGCCGATGCGGTAACCGTCGTTTCGGGTTCTGCGGCTTTTTCCGACGGCTCTGCAACATACTTCGGAAATCTCGTTAATGGAGCAAAAATCGACCGGGAACTCATTGAAAAGAAAATTGAAAAGTTCCCTTTCATAGAAGGCGTGCTCATAATAAGGGGAAAGGAAATCTTCGCATGGGGAAAAATAGAACTGGTATCATTCTGAAAATTGCTGAAAAACGCACGACATTCAACTGGATTTTTTTTCTGCTTGTTCTCGTCCTCGGAAAAGGCACGCCGTCCATGGTGCTTGCCGGAGTTCCTTTCATTGCGGCAGGCCTTTTACTAAGGGTGCTGTCATCTGGCATAATCAAAAAGAATGAAATTCTTACCGATACCGGACCCTACGGCATGTGCAGGCACCCGCTCTATCTTGGAAGTTTTCTCGTATCGGCAGGTCTTGTTATTGTTTCAAACAGCGTATTCGTTCTTATTTATTTCCTCGTTTTCTTCCCTTTGACGTACATTCCCACGATGTTTTCAGAGGAACGGTTCCTGTCGGAGAAATTCGGCGACAAATATCTTCTGTACAGGAAACAAACGCCCATGATTATCCCCGGCATTCGAAAGGTAAACCTGAAAAATTTCTCATGGCGCAGGGTAAATCTGAACAGGGAATATGTCAACTGGATGATAGTGTTGTTTCTGCTGGCGGCCGCATTAATAAAATCCAAGGCGGTATTTTATAATTAGGCCTGCCCAGCAGACTGCCAGCGCCGCCAGCGTGGGCAAGACGGCAATTTTGGCCCACCTGACCCATCCAATTTTTACGCGGTGGGTTTCCATGAACGTATAACCGACTACGTTCGCGCTTGCCCCTATCGGCGTGAAATTTCCGCCTATGTCGAGGCCGAGGCTTGCCGCCCATATGAGCAGGGTAAAAGAATAACTTAATACCGGCATCAGATTTTTGATAAGATACCCTATGCTTATGGCTTCCGGAACGTTGTCTATAAAACCGCTGGAAACGGCGCCGCCCCAGAAAAGCACACCGGCCATTTTCATGGGATGCACGGCAAAACCGCTCACGACGGATGCAAGCATGCTCATGACACCGGTTTTCTCAAGCGCTCCCACCAGGACGAACAATCCCGTCAAAAACATCAGAGTCTCAATATCTATCTGTTTAAGAATATTTTTAAGTTTTGGATTGTTGCCTCTGGCAGAAAGGATGGTAAAAGCAGGGACAAGGCTTGCCAGCGCTATGTTCAGAGGCAGAATTTCTTCGGTGAAATCCCTCATGACCAGTAAAACTACGGTTGCAAGAAGCCCGGTCAGTCCCACCCTCATTAAAAGCCTGTCTTCTATGGCTTCTTCGGGCACGAGTTTTTTGAGTTCCTCTTTTTTTATTTTTTGATTCAGTTTTAGCAAGTCTTTCCTGTGCATCCTGTAAAACACGAATATCGCCGCGCAGGCGCCGGACATGCTCAAAATCCAGTTATGCTTTACAAAATCGGTAAACCCGAGGTCGAACATGGAGCCAAGCACCACGTTGGGCGGGTCGCCCATAAGCGTTCCGGCTCCGCCGATATTGGCAAGACAGACTTCCGCAATCACGAAGGGAACCGGGTCGAATTTGAGAATTTTGCTCAAGGCATAGGTAAGAGGCACGAGAAACACTATAACGCTTATGGAATCAATGAAGCCCGACAAAAAACAAGCCATCAAAGGAAAAAATATAAATATTTTTACAGGGTTAAAACCCAGTTTTCTGGCAAGCAGAAGTGAAAAATAGTTAAAGAAGCCGGATTCCTCGATAATCTTAATGGTAATGAAAATCCCGAAAAGAAAACCTATGGTTTCCCAGTCAACGTACAGGGCAACCTCTTTCGGCGTATACACCTTAAACAAAATAAGCAGGACAGTGCCCGAGAGAGCAATGTAAACCCGCGGGGACCGTTCTGCGGCGATAAAAAAATAGCACAGGAAAAATACAGCGATGCTGATTAACGCTTTTATATCCATTTTTATCCTGTCAGTCAGTCAGAAAAGCTCTGCACACCTCGTTTCTGGAAACATATCCCGTAGGGACGTTATCCGCATTTATTACTATCAGGCGGTGGATGTTTTTCTTTTTCATAAGAACTGCTGCCTTGAGCATCGATTCACTTTCCTTTATGGAAAACACCGTGGTCTGCATTATGTCTTTTGCAACTACCAAAGGTGAAATATAATCAACGTTTTCAACGGCATCTGTAAGAAAATCCGCAAGAAAAGAAACTTTTTCAAGAAGCGCAACCTCCTCCCTTGAAAACAGAAGGTCGTCAAACAGTTCTTCCAAGCTTATCAGTCCCGTTATTTTTCCGGCGCTGTTAACAACCGGCAAAATGTTATTATGAGAACCGGCAAAAATTTTTAGTATGTTCCCGATTGTCTGCTGTTCATTGAGAACCGGTATTTCCTTCACCATAAAATCTTTTACCGTTTTCATACGCCTCCTTTATCCCGAACTCTTTAAAAGCAGAGATTAGAGATTCGGAAATGCTTTTCTCTTCTTCTGTTTCTCTGCTCCCCCCCAGTTTATCCCGGCTGACTTTTTTCTGCTATTTGATTTTATAATTTTTTCTGGTATAATATCAACTTTAATTTGACACAAAAACTAATTCGGGTAAAATATATGCATTAGCTCGTGAACTGAAAACGCTTCAACACAACAAAAAAGAGAAAGGGAAAAATGGAAGTTACAATAAAAGAACTTTTGGAAAGCGGCGTATACTTTGGACATCCGACAAGACAGTTTGACCCCCGCATAAAACAATTCCTTTATGGAAAACGGCAGGGCATTTATATAATAGATATCGAGAAAAGCCTTGAAAAAATAAAAGAAGCCGGGGAATTCCTGAAAAAATCCGCGGCCGCAAAAAAAGCCATCCTGTTTGTCGGAACGAAAAAACAGGCGCAGGCACCAATAAAAGAAGCGGCGGAAAGGTCAGGGATGGCTTACGTGGATTACAGATGGATAGGCGGAACGCTTACAAACTTCGGAGAGATAAGAAAGCGGATAATGCGGCTTGAAGAAATAGAAGAACTTGAAAACAGCGGCAAGCTCTCCCTGTATACAAAGAAGGAAGCGTCGCTGATGCTTAAAGAAAAGGAAAATCTCCTCAAAAAGTTTGCGGGAATACGCCACATGACAAAGCATCCCGATATTCTCGTCGTTGTTGATGTCAGGAAAGAAATCAACATCATAAGGGAAGCAAAAAAGATTGGGCTCAAAATCGTAGGCATAGTGGATACCAACAGCAATCCCGAACTTCTCGATTACCCGATACCCGCAAACGACGACGGGCTCAAATCCGTGAGTCTGATTCTTTCCAAACTTGCGGAGTGCGTCGTTGAAGGCAATGCGATGGCTTCGGAATATCCGGTACAGGGACAGGGACGCAAGGAAGAAACTCCCGCGCAGGAAGAGTCAGCGGGAGAGAAACCCGAGGAATCGGACAAGAAAGCCCGTTCCGGCAGAAAAAAAGAAGAACAGGAAAAGGGAAAAACCGCAGAAGACAATGAGGAGGCTGAAAAAAATGAAGGTTGACGTATCTGTTGTGAAAGAAGTACGGGATAAAACGTCGGCAAGCGTTATCGAATGCAAGAAAGCGCTTGAGGAATCGGAAGGCAACATTGAAAAAGCGCTTATAATATTGAAAAAAAGAGGATTGCTTATCTCCCAGAAAAAATCCCAGAGAGAAACAAAAGAAGGGCTTATCGGTTCCTACGTTCATACAAACGGAAAAATAGGGGTTCTGATAGAGGTCAATTCCGAGAGCGATTTCGTGGCAAGGAATGAAGAGTTTAAAGAACTGGTAAAAAACCTCACACTGCAGATTACCGCAGCTGACCCGCAGTGGATTGACAAAGATTCCGTACCGGAGGACGTTTTAGCCCAGGAAAAAGAGATATTCAAGGAGCAGTTCAAAAACAAACCTCCTGCAGTAGTCGAAAAGATAGTGGACGGCAAACTTCAGGATTTCTACAAGCAAAACGTCCTGATGGAGCAGATTTTTATCAAAGACGAAAATATGACCATAAAGGAATACGTCGAATCGAAAATAGCAAAACTCGGTGAAAATATAAAAATAAAAAGATTTGTAAAATTTGAACTCGGAGGGTAAAATAACCTTTAAGCATACACATAACCGGGAGGAATGATGGAATTTGAAACAGGATATCTGACAGCACTGGTAGTAATAGGAATAAGTTTTTTGGGATTTTTTCTCTCAATGATGATTTCCGAAATCAATAAAAAGAAAGGCATCGTATTTTTTATACTGTCCCTAATCCTTTTTGGCCTTGGAGCATATTATTACTACGTGGTCGGACAATGGCAGAAGACAACGGGAGGACCGACGCCGAATAAACTCAACGAATACATTAACGTTTATAAACCAACCTACGTATCCGAAATACCGTTTGAAATTGAACGTTAATTATGAAAAAAGACACGAAAGCATTTTTTTCTCCCGGTCTTTTTAATATTGAAATTATCAGATTGTTACCCTCTATGCGAAGGGCTATCCTTGATTTTGCTCTGCCATGGATTCCTTAAATCCGCTTTAAAAGAACACGCAGTAATTGAAAGCAATATAAGCATCAGCAGGATTAAAAACAGGCATTTAGAACAGTTCATCGTTTTTCCTCCCCTTTTTATACAATTTCGTGACCTTGAAAACTACCTTGTTTCTCTCAGGAATAAAGACATCCTCGCCGGTTTTTGGATTCCTGCCTTTTTTTGGTTTGACCTTCTTCACGTCAAAAACTCCGAACCCCCTCAACTCAACCCTCTTTCCTTCCAGAAACGCCTGTGAAAGAGACATTAAAAATTTATCGGTTATTTCTTTGACTATGGACTTGTTAAGCCCTGTTTTCCCCGCCACTTCCTCTACAATATCCTTCTTTATCATTTTTATCCCTATCCTTTCATTATTGCCTTTCCCTCTTTTCAAAGAAGATTGCTATGCCGGAGGAGGGAGTTGGCTCCCTCGCATCCCGATACTGCTCGGGTAGGCCACCCGCATGGCTCCTCTTATTCATCGGAGCCGAACATCTTCGCTCCCTTCAACTCCCTCTTTTCAAAGAAGATTGCTATGCCGGAGGAGGGAGTTGGCTCCCTCGCATCCCGATACTGCTCGGGTAGGCCACCCGCATGGCTCCTCTTATTCATCGGAGCCGAACATCTTCGCTCCCTTCAACTCCCTCTTTTCAAAGAAGATTGCTATGCCGGAGGAGGGAGTTGAACCCTCACGAGGTTGCCCTCACCGGATTTTGAGTCCGGCGCGTCTGCCATTCCACCACTCCGGCCGTAAATATTATATCTAATTATACACCGACCGCCGGCCATTTTCAAGTCAAAATCTATGGAACGTTTGACAGAAAATGCTACAGATATATAATAAATCAAAACCCCTCACAAAAAAGCAGAGGTTCGGGAGTCGGGATTGGAGGTTCCCCGTAAAGAAAAAACGGGGCAAGCGGGAAAGACAAAGGCAGAGAAAAGCATTTCTGAATCTCTAATCCCGGCTTTTAAAAAGTTCGGGGGCAAAGGAGAACAATGGAAAACTTGCAGATATTCTTTTTTCTGGGCATTGCAATATGGGCTTTGTCTCTTCTGGCAGTTTTCGTATCAAACCTTGCCTTAATTATGAGAAGCCCCTCAAGACATTACAAGATGGTACTGATAACACTCGGCTATATGCTGCTTTTCTCTTTTCTTGCGGCTTCCCTTATAACCCGGGTAATGATATTTATCTTCAAACTATAGACTGAACTGCTGGTAACATACCACCTCTCCAAGAGATTTTCTGTTCTTGCTTCCAGAAGTATCCGCAGGATATCCGAGGGTAAGCAGTGTTATAACCCTGTACGGTTTGGGAATGTTTAGAATACCGCACACCTGGTCCTGAAGAAAAGCGCCTATCCAGCAAGTGCCGAGCCCCTCTTCTACAGCCGCAAGCGTCATGTGGTCCGCCGATATCGCCACGTCAACCGGGTCCCCCTGAATACCGCAGGACATTATTTTTTCGGGGTTCAACCCCACTGCAGCTATCACCACCGGCGCTTCCGCCACAAAACTCTGGTTTTTAGCGGCCTGTGCAAGTTTTTCCTTTATAATTCTGTCCGTCACCACCACAAACTTGCGCGATTGATGGTTGTTGCCCGAAGGCGCCAGTCTTGCAGCTTCCAGGATGCGCTTCAATACGTCTTCCGGAACGGGTTTGTCCTGATACACCCTGACGCTTCTCCTTATCCTTATTGCTTCGTGTACGTTCATATGCACCACCTCCCAGTAGGTTTATTCTATCATTACAACCATTATTACGACCCCGCAATGCATCGGCGGCTAAAAATCAATCCGGTACCTTCATGTGGTATACCACATTACCGAGTTCCGATGCCATATCCACGTTCCCCGCATAAACGTCGGCAGTCAGAATCAGCCTTACAGGGGCAAAATTAAGTATGCCTTTCACACCTGAACGCACAAGAACGTCCGCTACAGACTGTGCGGCATCCGCAGGTACGCACAACAAAGCCACCCTTACCCTGTTTTTTCTTGTATAATCCCCGATTTTTTTAATGTCGCGTATTTTCGTGTTTTTAAGCGTTTTGCCTATCTTGGCGGAATCATTGTCAAAAGCGGCGATAATATCGATGTTTATGCCGGAAAACCCCGGATATTGGATTAAAGCCGCTCCAAGCCGTCCGGCTCCTGCAAGCACCGCTCTAATCGTTTTATCGAGACCGAGTATTTTTTTGATTGTTTCCAGAAGATTGTTTACGTCATACCCGACGCCTCTCTTGCCGAACCCGCCGAAAAAAGAAAGGTCTTTTCTGAATTGTTCCGGCGGGACGTTAAGAAAAGAAGTGACGTCCTTTGAAGAAATTATCCGCACGCCTTTTTTCTTCTGCGCCTCAAGATACCGGAGATACGTAATCATGCGCTTGATGGTTTCCTGGGAAATGCTGTTTTTTTTCGCCATTTTCACCGCACCGCAATTGACTTTTTTGTTCAAAACCGGTATCATTATTATACGTTTTTTCAACATTTTTTTCAATCGGCTTTGCACGATACGGAGTGAATAAATGAAAAAATACAGTGTTCCACCGGAAAAACTCAAAAAGGAATGCACCGGTAATCATTTCAATTTCACCACGACCGAGGAGATATCTCCTCTCGAAGGAATTATAGGGCAGGAACGCGCAAAAAAGGCGCTTGAGTTCGGACTCAAGATAAAAAGCGACGGATACAACATATTCGTTACGGGTATTTCCGGCACTGGCAAGACAACTTCCGTTGAACAGGCGCTTAAGAAAACGGCGGAAAACCAGCCTGTCCCGCAGGACTGGTGCTATCTTTACAATTTTTCGAATCCGGATACGCCTACCGCTCTTAGACTGCCTTCCGGCAAAGCCGTTGACTTCAAAAAGGACATGGATGCATTGACCGACGAACTCCAGACAGAACTTCCGAAAGAACTGGAAAGCCAGATGTACGAGGACCACAAAAATCTCATAATAAAGGATTTTCAGAACAAGCGCAATGCATTGTTTGAGAAACTTGAAAACGGCGCAAAAACTGCCAATTTCCAGATTAAAAAAACGCCTTCGGGAATAGTAATCGTTCCCACCGTTGAAGGCAAAACGATTGAAGAAGAAGACATGGAAAAACTGACGGAGGAAGCAAAGGAGGAAATAAAGAAGAAGCAGGAAATTCTTCATGAACAACTTACCCTTGTATCGAGGGAAATAAGAAAACTGGAAAAGGAAGCCCAGCAGAAATTGACTGCCCTCGAAACCGAAACGGCAAGGTATACGATAAACCCGCGGATAGAAGAATTAAAGGAAAAATATAGAAAACTCCCGGCGGTATTGAAATATCTGTCCGACGTTGAAAAAGACATGGTTGACAACGTGGAAGATTTCAAGGAAAAAAAGGACGTCGAAATACTTCCAGGCGTCAAACTTCCGGAAAAGCCGTCCGCCCTCTACAAGTATCAGGTAAACGTCTTTATCGACAACTCGAAAACAGAAGGGGCGCCCGTAATAAAGGAATCCAATCCGACTTCATACAACCTGAGCGGAAGGATTGAATACAAGCCGTTTCAGTATGGAGCGATGGCAACGGACTTCACAATGATAAAACCCGGTGCGCTCCATAAAGCCAACGGAGGATACCTGATTCTTCAGGCGATAGACATCCTGAAAAACTACTTTTCATGGGAGATAATCAAAAGAGCGATAAAAAACAAGGAAATAGTAATAGAAGACCTGAATGAACAGTTCCGCCTTATCAATACCCCCACGCTGAAACCGGAACCCATTCCCCTCGATGTAAAAATACTCCTTATAGGAAACCCCCTTTTCTATTATCTGCTCTTTTCTTATGACGAAGAATTTAAAAAACTGTTCAAGGTAAAGGCGGACTTCAGCACCATCATGGACGGCGACAGCGAAGGAGTGAAAAACTATGCCTCTTTCATAAGCACCATCTGCAGGGAAGAGAAGTTGCAGCATTTTAACAGGGACTCCGTATGCAAGATAGTTGAATACGGCTCGCGTCTCGCATCAGACCAGAACAAACTAACGACGCGGTTCATTGAAATAGCAGACATCATAAGGGAATCGAATTTCTGGGCTATCTCGGAAAGTTCGGAAGTCGTCGAAAAAAGACATGTGGACAAAGCCCTTGAAGAAAAGATATTTCGTTCCAATCTTATAGAGAAACGGCTTGAAGAACTCATCAAGGAAGGCACGATTATGGTCGATGTGGACGGGGCAAAAACCGGCCAGGTCAACGGGCTTTCCGTGCTTACTCTCGGAGATTATTCTTTCGGCAAACCTTCAAGGATAACCGCAAGGGTGTATACGGGAAGAGGCGGCATGATAAACATAGACCGCGAAGTAAAGCTTTCCGGGACGATTCACAACAAGGGATTCCTGATATTAAGCGGATATCTCGGTGAAAAATACGTGGACAGCAAACCTGCGGTGTTCAGCGCAAGCATATGTTTTGAGCAGTTATACGAAGAGATTGAAGGGGACAGCGCATCATCCGCCGAATTATATGCCCTGCTCTCCTCTCTTTCAGGGCTTCCTGTAAAGCAGGGAATAGCGGTAACCGGCTCGGTAAATCAGAGAGGGGAAATCCAGCCTATAGGCGGCGTCAACGAAAAAATAGAAGGTTTTTATTATACCTGCAAAATGAACAACCTTACAGGAGAACAGGGTGTAATCATTCCCCGAAGCAATCTGAAACATCTAATGCTGAAGGACGAAGTCATTGATGCCGTCAAAAAAGGCAGATTTCACGTATGGTCGGTAAAGGCCATCGATGAAGGCATCGAAATCCTCACGGGAGTTCCGGCAGGGGAAAAAGACAAAAAAGGAAACTATCCCAAAGGAAGCGTGAACTACCTGGTAACAAAGAAACTTGAGCAACTCACGCAAAACTACCTTCGGCACCAGAAACTTCCGGGAGAAAAGCGCAGAAAATCCAGAAAGAGTTCAAAGTAATTTGGAGATTATGTGTTTGAAGTGAAATCGGGATGAAGGCAATCTGCTGTATTAGCGGATTGAGTTCGCCGGAGAGCAAGACGGCAAGGAGGAAGCGAGGAGGCATACTTGTGGGAGGCATCTCCCGATGCCGATTTCGAGGTCAGGAGACCTCTCCCACCTGGCAAAGATGACGACGCAGCCAACGCCGCTCTCCGGATGAAAACAGTCCGCTACATATCGCCGTAACCAAACTTCCTGCAAACATCAGGCCTGTCCCTCCACCCTTTTATAACCCTGACCCACAATTCAAGATAAACCTTTTTACCGAGAAAATCCTCTATTTCTTCCCTTGCAAGTTTGCCTATTACCTTAAGTTTTGCGCCGTTTTTGCCGATGATGATACTTTTCAGATTTTCCCTGTCCACTATAATGTTTGCCTTTATAACCGCCATATCCTTGTTTTGCTTCCCGGATGACATCTCCTCAACCTCAACCGCTATGGACTGCGGAACCTCCTGGTAGGTTTTATCGACGGCCTTTTCCCTTATAATTTCCGCTATGGCATATTCCACGGGAATGTTTGTCTCCATCTCATCGGGGAACATCTTCTCGCCATCAGGAAGATGCCTGAAGATACACTCCCTTAGAACATCTATGTTTTTTTTTCTCGAAGCGGAAACCGGCACTACGTCGGCAAAATCGTATTTCTCATAACTCTCTTTTATAAGGGGCAAAAGCAATTCCTTGTGTGAAACCTTATCCACCTTGTTTATCACAAGAATTGTCTTTTTCCTGAATTTCTGGAGGGACTCCATTATCTTTTCATCGTCTTCATCCCATCCGCGCGAACCTATTACAAGCAATATCAGGTCGGCGTCGTCAACCGAACTGAATATGGTTTTCAACATCATTCTGCCGAGTTCATTGCGGCTCTTCTCAAAACCCGGTGTATCGAGAATTACAATCTGCCCCCGGTCGGAATTATACACTCCGAGTATTTTTATCCTGGTAATTGCGGGATGCGCAGATACGATGGAAACCTTATAACCCAGCAGACTGTTGATAAGGGTCGACTTCCCGACATTCGGTTTGCCTACGATAGATACAGACCCGACTTTCATAGGGAAATTTCAGCGGCCTTATCGGCAGACTCTTTTTCCTTCAAAATCAGGCGCAGGGAATCTCTGGCATCCTCGGGGGTAACCACATTGAAAGGCTTGTTATGCGACACGTGGTCGACAAAATACCTTAGCTCGAAGAAATACCCGCCGAGGTCGCTTATGTTGCCTTCTGCCCCGTCAACCTTCACCTTTTCAAAGACAGGTCTGTCCACCTTGCCGGATGATTCATAAACCGTAAGCGAAGGAGTATTTCTCGAGTTGAAGTCAAGCACCGCCTTTTCAAACTTAGCGATATAACTCATTTCAAAGGGAAATGACGCGGGATAGTCCCATCCCCCTTCCGTACTCACCACAAGTCCGTTTTTGAAAGAAAATGTGGTGTATATATGCGAATAAGGTATTTCGTCTTTTAACGTTTTGGAATAAATTTTTCCGGGTTCCTCTCCAATGAGATACCTTATAAAATCCGTATCGTGAACGTGCAGGTCGACTACGGCACTTCCGGATTTATCGTTATTGAGAAGCCAGTCCTGCCATCCCCAAGTCGGCAGGGCAGAAAGACGCCTGCATGAAAGAGATTTCAACTCTCCGTAAGTTTTCCTGTCGAACGCCTCTTTCAAAAACCGGTATTCGTCCCAGAATCTTATCACGTGCGCCACCATAAACCTGACATTGTTTTTTTTGCAAATCTTTATCATCTCATCGGCATCCTCGACGGTAAGCGCAATCGGTTTCTCGCACAATACGTCCTTGCCTGCTTCCGCGGCCTTAATAACGTATTCCTTGTGCATGAACGTCGGCAGACAAACGTCAATGACCGTAATATCCTGTTTGTCGAACAACTGCTGGGGGTCATAATACGGTATTGTTTTATACTTCGCCGCCAGAGACTTTGCCTTTTCTCCCCTTATGTCGGCAATCCCGACAATTGCGGCATCAGGCAAAAGATTGTAAACGCTCGCATGCATACTTCCCATAAACCCTGCTCCAATTATACCAATCTTAACCATTTTGCATATCCTCCTTTGTCTCAAACTAATTAAGTACCGGGATTAGAGATTCGGTATTAGGGATTCGAAAAAACTCTTCTCTTCCTTTGTCTTTCCCGCTTGCCCCGTTTTTTCTTTACGGGGAACACCCAATCCCGACTCCCGAACCCCCGTTCTTCTTGCGAGGGGCTTTGATTTTGTCTTCTTATTTCCAGACCGTTCTAAAAGTAAAAATGTTTTTCCCTTCCACCGCGCATATGAACCTGCCGTCAGAAAGGGCATCGATAAAATTCACCTTGCCGCTGAGGCTGTATTCCCACAGCCGGTTTTTATCGGCGGACAGCAGATATACGTACTTGCCTTTTTTTCCGGAAAGCAGTTCTATCACATCGGGCCTGAAAGCGGAATACTGCATATCCTTGCCCGCGTCGAAGTTCATAACTTCATTCCCCTTTTCGTCATAAACAAAAGTTTTTCCGCTAACGTTAACCGCGCAACTGTAGTTACCGGCGGATACTTTTATGTCAGTTATCCTGCTGCCGAGATTTTTCTTCCAAAGAATGTTTCCCTCGTCTGAAAAACACCAATAGCCACCGTTTTCCATGCCCGCAAAAATCCTGTGGGAATCCCCGGATATTTTTATCTTTGTCGCCCAATGAGGTACGGTTTCCCGCCAGAAAATCTCGCCCCGCCGGTCTTTGAAAATCACCTCGTTGTTTACTCCTATAACAACAAACCTTCCGTCTTTCGAAATATCAATGTCCCTTCCCTGGTTTCCAAGTTTTTCACTCCACCTGACAACTCTGCCGGGTTCTTCGGCAAAAAAGACATTGCCGTCAAGAGCGAGCCACGAGTAAAACTTCCCGCAGGGCGAAACCGCGGTCTTCAGTATTTTTTCAGACATCTTGAATTTCCTGAGCACCGTTCCTTTTGCATTGAAAACGTAAACCGCACCGCTGTCACATCCCGCAATAATCCTTTCGCCCCCGGAAGAAATCCGGAGGTCGTTTATCAGACTGTCGGTTTCATACTCCCAGAGAGAATCACTCTCCGGCAAAAGCAATCCCGCAGGTATCTCCCTGCCCCTGAACTGCCATGTAAAGCGGTCGACAAGATTTGCAATGTTAATGCGCGACAGGGTCTTGTATTCGTAGTTTTCAAACCATATTTTTCTCGCGGGGTCGAAAACGTCCGCATGAAAAATATAGTATCCGTCTATAAGCGTAAGCGAAGGCCTGATTATATAATCCGCATTCAACATCTTGCCCAGGTTTGACAATTCATCGGGATACTGCAAATCCTCTTTAGTCAGAGATTCTTCAGCCATTACCCTGTCAAAATCCCGTCTCGGCAGAATGGAAAATTCCTTCATTCCCATGGTTTTTTCCGTCAACATCTGCTGAATGTCGCTCATGGTATAATCCCCGATGCCGACAAAAAATATGTCGAGAAGCAGGACATTGGGTTTCCTAATCTGCATATTCAGATTTTTGATTTTGCCTGTCAGATAATTCCGGGAAAAACCTGTCCCGTGAAAATTTTTTGATTCCACCACACTGTAAATATTGTTGTAAACTATTATTGCATCCCGCGGCCTGCCTTCTTTTTGAAAGATATCCGCCATTTTTGCCATATAATCCGTATCGGAAACGACGGAATGCAGAATGTATTTTTCATAATATGCCAGCGCCTCTTTCATCCTGTTGTGCGAATAGGCATAATCTCCTATAATTCTGTACATATATGCATCGGGAGCCGCATACTGCAGAAATTTCAGCGTGTTTTTACCGTCCTGCGGCCATCCCATAGGCCAGTTGCCGGGCATGAAGGGCTTTGCCTCTTCTATCTTTCTTTCGGCGCGCCTGAGCAGTGAATCGGCTTCCTTCTGTCTCCCCGCAGCATCTTCGTTTCCGGCCATTTCTATGTAAGTCCATACGCGCGGATGGAAAACAGCCGCCAACTCCCTGTTTTTCTGAAACCATTCGCTGCAGCAACCCATGGATGCCGCAACAAAAAATACCAGCACGGGCAGTGTCTTTTTGACGTTAATCATTTTACTCCTTGAAACGGAGAATGCCGAACTGTTCGGGATTATCGATTCTTCCGCTCCATGCGGTCAGGGGGACGTGCTCGGATTCTCTCTGGAAGTTGACACTCCATACGTCTCCCCCTGAAATTTTCTCCGTCTTTAAGTCTTCCAGCGGTATTGCAATTTCAATAACGTATCTTCTATTTTCAACTTTTGATTCCGCCTTCCATACGGATGTCCACGACCTTTCAGGTTCGCCATCGGTATGAATTTTCCATATGTAAGAATACTTTACGTGACCGAACGGATGCATGACAAACTGGTACCATTCTCCCGCCGAATTAAGGGGATTCAGCGAAAGCGTTATAAAATCTCTCGAGTTAAGGTTGATTTTTGAAGTATCCGGGTCGTCGCATATAAAGAAGAAATACAGGTTGTTTTCATCGTAACCGATTGAGACCATGGTCTGCACCTCGGCTTTAATCTTGTCTTCGGGAACTTCAAGAAAAAGATTTTCTTTTGAGGCGGTCTGCCAGAACCGCTCCCTGTCGGCGCCGTCTATTTCAAGCGTTCCGGAAATTTTCCCGGCGCTGACAACCCGGGGGCTGACCTCGCGGATGCCCAGCCTTTCGAAATGTATTTTTTCCCTTATCGCCGGAATGTTTCGCCGCAGGCTCAAAGGTATCGATGCATCCGCAAGATAAACGTTTGCGGAGGTTCTGACAGGCTCAACGCCTTCTTCGGAAAACCTCACAAGCGTCTCCATCCCCCTTGCATCGCCTATCCGCGCAAGCGCCCACGCACACGTAATTTTAACGTCAAGTTCCGAATCCGCCATGCGCCTGAGAAGAATACCGGACGCCCTTTTATCCTGCAAAAAACCGAGCGCTTCGGCGGCGGTTTTGTGGTATTCGGGATTTCTTCCTTCAAGATAAGCAATAGCAACGGACGCAACGCCTTCCTTCGCCCCGATTCTGGCAAGCGCCCATGCGCATATAATCTGAAGTTCGGGGTCCCTGTGTTTAAGCCCTTCCCGCAGCAGCGGCACCGATTCCCTGTCTTTCATCTCGCCCAGAGCGCGTGCGGCAAGTTTTCTTGTCGCAATGTCCGGCTCTTTCATCATTTTTCTCACACTGCGGGCAAAAATCCCTTCAGGATTTTCACTTGCAAGAACCAGCATTTTCTCCCTCACGTCGGGATATCCGGAAGAAGCCATTTCTATCAGCAAAGACGGAAAGCCCTTGGTTCCGGACAGAGAGTCCAGCCTGTCAAGAACAAATTTGCGCTCGCTTTGTACCGGATTCTTCAGCATTAACCGCATTTCTCCCGTTATCCCGCGCAGGAGGTTTGACGCCTCGCCCCTCACCCTGGCCGATGCGTCGCTGTTTTCAAGATACGCAAGAGTTTTCAGGTAAACGGGGTCAAACCTGTCAAGGTCGTATAAGGATTTGATTGCGGCATATCTCACCAGAGGGTCGGAATCCCCTGTATTTACGTGAATAAATTCCCGAACGCTTGCATCCCCTGTTTTACCCATTATTCGCAAAGCGGCAAGCCTTGCATCGAGAGGAAAGGTTTCATCTGCTGAAAACCTTTGCAGTACGGGCAGAAAAAGCGGGTCGTTTAACTGCTCTATCAGCCTTGCCGCATACTTTCTGACTTCAGGGGAAGAATCTGCGAGGCACTCGGCAACCGCCGGGTATGAAGCCGGATGCTTAAACTTTTCAAGCGCCCACAGCGAATAAATCCTTACAGAATCGCTGCGGTCGGAAAGCCCTTTTACCAGCCCCGCAATACCCTCTTCCATCTTAAGATGCGCCAGAACCTTTATGCTTTCTATTTTTACCCTGACGGATTCATCCAGCATGAGAGACTCTATTTCTTTTCCCCCGTCACTGCTTTTAAAATTTTCGAGCGCCCACAGCGCTCTTATTCTGATTTCATCGTTTTCATCGGAAAGCATCCTGATGAAATGGGGAATTGCCCTGTTGTCGCCGGTAGACTCAAGCAGCCACAAGCTTCTTATCCTGATTTCAGGATTCGCACTTCTGGTCTTATCTACAACAGGCTTTATCCTGTCTTCGGGCAGTCTCTTGAATGCCGCCCTTGCTTCATCGTCCCCCATCAGCGTCAAGAGCGCCCACAAAACCTGTTCGCTTACCTTCTCATTGGAATCCTGCAGATAACCGGCAAGGTCAGGCACGACGGCTTCGTTGCCGTACTTGCTCAATCCCGCGGCGGCATAATACCGCACCTGCCAGTAACTGTCCTTCATCGCGGACTTGAACACCGGCATCATGTTGCCTTCTCCGTATTTTACAAGCCCCTGCACTCCATAAAGCCGCACCTGCCAGTAACTGTCCTCCAACGCCGTTTTAAAATACGGGATACAGGTTGAATCGCCTATTTCCAGAAGAGCGAGAACCGCTTTGCTTCTTATTTCTTCATTTTTTTCATGCTGAAGAACCGCTCCGAGTTCCGGCAGATATACCTTATTTTTCGTATTAACTATTCTGTCTATTATCTGAACCTTTTTGCCAAAGGTTCCGGATTGCAGTCCGCCGGTATCAATTTCCGCACAATTCAGCAGTGCGCATAACGTAAAAACCGCTATTAGAAATCCCGCGTTTTCCGCATATGTTTTTTTCATCATCTTTTATCCATTCTCTTGAAAAACTTAGGAAATCCTATATCCTTAACCACTATATCCCCGCAATATTCCGGACCGTCGTTGAGAAAAAATCCCTTTTTGGCAAAACCGAAACTGACCGTTACGCATCCCCTCACGGCAGTCCCGCAAATTCTTCCGGTATCCGCATCCAGACCGGAAGGGATATCGGCGCATACTATGAATTTCCTGCTTTCGTTTACCGCCGCTATTAACTCTGCCGGGCGGCCTGCAACCTCGCCCCTTACGCCTGTTCCAAAAAGAGCATCAACTACTACATCCGCATCTTTCAGTTCAAAATCCGCAGATTTCGCATTTTCAAGAGAAAAACTTTCAATGTTCATTTTACATAAGATTTCATAATTTGTAAAGGAAATCGAGGTAAACGATCCCGGAAAGCCGCAATAAAAAACCTTCACACCGGCACCCATGTTAAAAAGATACCTGGCGGCAACAAAGCCGTCTCCTCCGTTGTTCCCTTTTCCTGAAACAATGCAGACCTTCTTCCCTTGTATCTCACCGCACCTTTCCGCGACGGTTTCGGCGGTCAGCCTTCCCGCATTTTCCATGAGAATCAGGCGGCTTATCCCGTACTTCTCTTCGGTTTCCTTTTCTATTGCCGCTATTTCATCCCTTGTAAGACCACTGCCGCTCATTTTTCCCTCAATTTTTTAAGGAGTCCTTCGGCCACCTTGTTAACCGGTCCCGCTCCTATCGTAAGCACGACGTCGCCCTCTTTTACAATTTCGTGCAGATATTCGACAATTTCCTCAAAAGTCGGCAGGTACAAAGCTTCACCGCCTTTCTTTCTTATCTTTTCTACGAGAATCTGCGCATTGACGAGTTTCTTTTCAAGAATTGAATCCCTCACGAAATAAATATCGGGCACAACCACCTTGTCAGCGGCGGCAAACGACACGGCAAACTCTTTCAGGAGAAAACGGGTGCGGCTGTATTGGTGCGGCTGAAAGACGACAATCATCCGTGAATTTGGAAACATCTCCCTGACACATTTGAGCGTGCACTTTATCTCCGTTGGGTGGTGTCCGTAGTCGTCAATCATCGTGACGCCGCGGATTTTGCCGAGAAATTCACACCTTCTGTGAACTCCGTTGAACTCTTCAAGCCCTTTCTTTATGCCCTCCCACTGTACGCCGAGATGCCTCGCACAAGCAATTGCGGCAAGCGAATTCTGCACGTTATGCACCCCTGAAATTCCGAGTCTCACCGACGCTTCTTTTCTCCCTTCAAAAAAGCAGTCAAATTCAGAATATCTCCCTGCGAACCTTATGTTCCCTGCAGTCCATTGGCCGCTCTTCAAGCCGTAAGACACGCGGTTTTTCCTTTGATGTTTTTTAACGACCGACAAAACATTGCGGTCGTCGGCGCAATATATCACCAGTCCTTCATTCCTTACGTTTCCGATAAAATCCTCAAAGGAGCTCTTTATGTCTGCAATGTCCTTGTAGTAATCCAGGTGGTCTTTTTCTATACTGGTCAATAAAGCTATTTCAGGAAAGTAGTTAAGAAAGGACCTTTTATACTCGCATGCTTCCACCACGAGGAGTTCGCCGGCGCCGACGCCTGAATTCCCAAGACCGGAAATTTCTCCGCCAAGAAGGAAAGAGGGCGAACAGCCGGACTTCTTCAATACAGAGACTATAAGCGACGACGTAGTTGTTTTTCCATGGGTTCCCGCAACCGCTATCCCCCTTTTTTTTTCCATCAGGCATCCTACGGCCCGAGGATAAGTTATCATGGGTATTCTTTCCTGAAGAAACGTTTTGTATTCGGGATTATCCGGAAAAATCGCGTGAGAATACACGGCAAGGCCTATTTTTCTGCCGGCTACGTTTTTTTCCGCCTGCGGACAGAAAACCCGGATGCCTTTATTTTCAAGTTCTTTCAGCGTTGCCGAGGGAGTGTTATCCGACCCTGCAACTTTTTTTCCCATATCCAGTAAAAGTTTAGCAAGCCCGCTCATGCCCGTCCCGCCAATACCTATAAGGTAAATCCTGTTTGTCCCGTCAAGAATGTTTTTTTCCATCCAGCAGCTCCAATATCCGGTCGACGTTACCACCGCGGGAATCCGCAATAGACGCCTTTTTCATATTTTGTTTCATCACATCAAGTTCTTTAATCGCTTTTTCAAACACTGCAGGAAAAGCCTTTATGCTTTCCATGTTCTGTTCAAGCATTTTACAGCCCCCGCGTTCCTCAAAATACAGCGCATTGTACTTCTGGTGCCCGCCCGCATAGGGATACGGAACAACTATGGCCGGCAGATTCCATCCGCTTATTTCCGCAAGAGTTCCCGCTCCCGCCCTGCATATAACGAGGTCCGCAACCGAATATAGTTTCGCCATATCATAATAAAAATCGTAAACCCTCGCCGGTACTCCATGCTTGCCGTATTCACCTGCAAGCACATCTTTTCCCCTGCCGGCAAGGTGCAGAAACTGCACATTTTTTCCCTTTAAAAACTCCAGATTCCTGATTATCAACTCATTGATAAAAAGCGCTCCCTGGCTGCCGCCGAGAACCAAAACTGTCTTGTTGCCTGCAGAAAAACCAAACTCATCCAGCACCCCGGCTCTCGGAAAACGCCGCATAAAATCACTCATGACGGGGAAACCCGAAACAACGCACTTTTTTTCCGGAAGGCCCGAATAAGACGAAAACGAAAGCGCTATGCGGTCCGCAATCCGGGCGGAGATTTTTGTCACCCTGCCCGGAAGGTAATTCTGCTCATGAACGAAAATTCTCGCGCGGAAAAACCTCGCCGCCGCCAGAAATGGGACCGTCGCATAACTGCCGGTAATAACAACGCAGTCAAACCTGCCGGCCGATAAAAACAGGCAGGCGCGGAAAAAAGCATGCAGGAATTTCACAGGAAATAAAAAGTTTCTAAAGGTGAGTCTGACCTCCGGTATGAAATTATATCCAAAACCCTTCTTTTCCAGCCAGTCGGCCAGATACCTCCTGCGCGGCACGAAAAAATACACCTCAATCTTTCCTTTCTCCGCCAGCCCCTCTCCCATAGCCAAGCCGGGAAAAAAATGCCCTCCCGTGGGACCCGTTACCACCGCAACCTTCGTTTTTACTTCCGGCATCCGTACATTATAGCACACACTTGATTTTTATTATGAGAAAAAAGTACTATAATAAGGGTAATTTAAATTTTTTTCACATTATTGTGGGAGGCATCTCCTGATGCCGAGGTCAAGGTCGGGAGACCTTTCCCACAAAAAAAGAGAGGTATAAATCAGATGAAAAAGGGACTTATTATAGTTGAATCCCCCACAAAAGCAAAAACCATAGAAGGAATACTGGGCAGTGAATACAGAGTCATGGCAACCATGGGGCATATAAGAGACCTGCCCGCAAACGAGATGGGGGTTAAGATAGAAAAAGATTTTGAACCGAAATACGTACTGATACCCGGCAAAAAAACGGTCGTGGCTAACCTTAAAAAATCCGCCGGTGAATACGGGGAGGTTTACCTTGCGACCGACGAAGACAGGGAAGGTGAAGCTATCGCATGGCATATAGCATACGCAATCGGCAAAAATCCCGCAGAGGTAAAACGCGTCGCTTTCCATGAAATAGTTCCTGAAGCAGTGAGGGCGGCTTTCAACTCTCCGAGGACCATTTCCTTAAACCTCGTTTATGCACAACAGACAAGAAGAATACTGGACAGGATAGTCGGATATACGTTAAGTCCTTTCCTCGGAAGAGGACTTTCCGCTGGCAGGGTGCAATCGGTGGCACTGCGGCTGATAGTTGAGAGAGAAAAGGAAATTGAAGGATTTGTCCCGCAGACATACTGGACGGTACAAGCGGAATCCGAAAAAAACGGGGGGAATTTTTTTCTGTCCCTTTCGGAAATTAACGGTAAAAAAATAGAAAAATACGGGGTGAAGGACTCAAAAGAAGTTGACGGCATACTTGCCGAACTTGAATTGGGCACACTCGCTGTAACGGAGAAAACCGGTACGGTAAAACGTATCAGGCCGTATCCTCCGTTCATCACAAGCACTCTCCAGCAGGAATCATCCGTAAAACTCGGGTTCTCATCTTCAAGAACGATGGTTATTGCCCAGCAGTTATACGAGGGAATCTCTATTGAAGGCAAAAACATCGGACTGATTACATACATGAGAACCGATTCCCCCTCGGTGGCAAAGCCCGCAAAAAGCGAGGTCATACGGTACATCGGAGAAACATTCGGAGATGCGTATCTGCCTGAAAAACCGCATTTTTACAAAAGCAAATCCTCGTCCGCACAGGAAGCGCACGAAGCAATCAGACCAACGTCCGTTTTAAGAACGCCTGAGAAAATTAAAAGTCATCTCAGCGAGGAACAGTACAAACTTTACAAACTCATATGGGAACGTTTTACCGCAAGCCAGATGAAAGAAGCGGAGATTGACAACATAAAGATTCTCGCACAAAACGGGAAATACGGTTTTACGGCTGAATGCAACTCCGTAAAATTCGACGGTTTTATGAAGGTGTGGAATACAAAGATAGACAGGGGCGAAGAACTTTTGCCCGGCATTCAAAAAGGCGAGACTCTCAACGTCCTGCGGTACGCAAAGGAAGAACACCAAACCAATCCGCCGCCGAGATACACCGAGGCAACCCTGATTAAGGCGCTTGAAAAAAACAATATCGGCAGGCCGTCCACCTATGCGCCCACCATATCCATCCTCCTGAACAGGGGGTACGTAAAAATAGAAAAACGCGCGCTGATACCTCTAAAAACAGGCAGGGTAGTCCATGAAATACTGATGCAGTTTTTCCAGGACATAATCAAAGTTGATTTTACTGCGGGAATGGAAGACGACCTCGACAGGATAGCGGAGGGAGACAGGAAATGGACAAACGTACTGAAAGAATTCTACGACAACTATAAACCGCTTCTGGCAAAGGCCGAGAACAACAAGGATAAATCGAGCATGATATTCGACAAGGTCTTTGCGGGAGAAAAAGAATGCCCGAACTGCAAGGTGCCCCTGACAGTCAAAAAGGGACGGTACGGCATGTTCCTCGGGTGTCCGAATTTTCCGGAATGCACCTACAAAGAACCCATAGTCGACGAAACAATCGTGGGTGACCGGACATGCCCGAACTGCAAGGTGCCCCTGACAGTCAAAAAGGGAAAATACGGCACCTTTCTTGCCTGCCCCAATTTCCCTGAATGTAAATATACCGAGAGGGTTAAGAAAAATGCTAATTATCCCCGCCGTAGATTTAAAAAGCAGTGAGGTTGTCAGACTGTACAAGGGAGATTTCAACAAGGTCGAAAGATATGAAGCCGGAGCAGGCGATATTGTCCGGGACTACCTTATAGCCGGCATCAAAAGACTGCACATAGTTTTTCTCTGGGGAGCGCACACGGGGAAACTGGAAAAAGAAGAAAACGCGCTTGAACAGATTATAAAAACACGGGATATTTACTCCGCAGAATGCAGGATACAGCTCGGCGGCGGCATAAGAAATTACGGACAGATTAAAAAATTCTCGGACATGGGCGTGGATTTCTTCATTATGGGCACATCCATACTGATACCGCTCGCAATGGAAGAAGGTTTCACGAAAAACGACATAAAACTTTTCTATCAGCAGGGCGGGAAAGAATTCAGGGAGGATATTGAAATACCCGAACCCGGACTCCTCGACAGGATGGACAGCACCCTTAAGGAAAAAATACTGGTTGCGGTGGACTATCGTAAGGACGAAACCGCGCTGAGCGGCTGGGAGGTAGCGGTGCCGCTGACGCCGCACTACGTTATAAAAAAACTGCTTGCAAAAGGATACAAAAGATTCGTCATTACCAACGTTGACAAAGACGGGACGCTCGAAGGCATAGACATCAACTCGGTAAAGAACATACTGGACAAAATTTCTCTCTGCCCGGAAAAACCCGGGGAAGTCATAATTTCCGGGGGCATTACGACAGAAGCGGACATTGACGCCCTGCGGGCATTGCCCAACAAGCCGGACGG
>CAYPTS010000001.1:50387-82453 GCA_964413825.1 uncultured bacterium | reverse complement strand
ATTCCACCGTTCCGGGCGTCGGAGAATCCTATGAAAACTACGTGCCCACCGATTATTTTTACTCTGCAGTCAGCCGGCAGGGGTTGAATAACCTGAACCCTTACGCTGGCATAGGCAGGTTTCCCGTTGCCCGTTCGGAAGCGGAAGCGGATGAAGCGTTGACAGGGCTAATCGTTGCCACTGCCACTGCAACCGCTCGGAGGATAACCGTCAGCATGGACTCTGACCCGGACAGTCTGGCTGATATGACGGTGGTGGTCAGAAGCGGCGAAGCGGCAAACAGGTGGCTTGACATTGAAAGTTCATCTTGGAGCGGGGGAGTTCTTACAATTACCTTCCGGCAGAGCAGGAATGCCGGAGAAGCGTGGATGTCCGCTCCCAACCTTAACATTTCCGCGGGCAATATCATAGACATTATAGACACCAGGCCGCAGATGGCGGCGATGATAAACAAGATTGGAGCGTGGGTTAACGCGCGCACCGGCAACAACGACTGGTTTAAAAACGTTTCTTTTGCCGGCGGTACGTACAAACATGCTTTCGGAAAAACTCCCGGCAAGACGGCTTCCGTAGGTTCCGCTTCTCTGTCCTCGATATTCTGGGACGAACTTTCCTGCGTGGAGGCGATAAACAAGGTGGATGAGGTGTCGGAAGGCGGCGACGGACTGTCTTACGTTGCCGGCCTGGGCGTGAGAAAATATTTTGCGTCCAACATCAAACCTGACGATTCTACTTATGACGATGCATTCATTGAGGCGCACATAGAGCCGATACTTCAAAACAGCGTCACGCCGGGCATCCTGTATTTCGCCGGCGACGGATGGAAGGATGAAGTATATCTCGAAGGCGGGGATGTGGTCTCTTCTTCCGACCTGCTCGGTTATGCCGTTCCCTCGACGGAAAACACTTTCATAGTTTCGCATGCGGGTTCCACCGCATCCTTTGACGAGGAGATAACAGAAAGCGCCGCCGGTCAGGCCGTTTCATTCGGTAATGCGTCGCTATTGTCGCCTGCGGGGTCGTTTGCCTATTTCGGCCCTACGAGAAGCCCTGCGCGAACGATTTCATGGTCGAGGGCCGCGGACGGACTTCTCATTCATTCGCAGACGGAATCCAACGAACTGACGATGAACGTCCTGAGGCGCTATCACAGGGCAAAGGCGGGTACTCCGACATTAAGCGAGGTGGTAACAAAGGCGCTCGGGGACTATTACACCAAAAACCTTGCTTCCGGCAGTTCCATAAGGCATTTCAGGACTCTCATAGAATATAACCTTCTCGGTTCCACCGCAATCTATATCCCAGCTCCCGGAGCGTACTCTGCAGGGTATGAATATACAGGGGTTCCGGAGGCGGAACCGCTCGCTCCGCACAGGGTCAACTCGGACAACGTTCCGGTTTACGAGGTTGCCGACGGAGGTACGGTGCAGGTAACGGTAGAATATTCGAGTGCGGCTTCCGACAACGAGGTAACGCTTGTCGACCCCCGCTATTATACCTGCGACGATGTAAAAACCGGCACAGGGAGCTCGGAAGCATATACGTTTGACGCCGTAGATGCGGAAAAATCCGAAGTAGACGGAAGCAACGGCCCCGGACTTTATTTTGTGAGGATATCGCAGAAGGAAAACGGGAAAACATGGTATACCAAGGAGTCCCGCTACTACTTCGAGGTGGTGAACAGGTTCACTCCGGCAGGAGACATTCTCGTCATAGACGACGACCAGCCCAGGCGGTATACCGCCAATAATAACAGCCCTGACTGGGCGGAACAATTTTGGCAGTATAACTATCCGGACTACGATGACCCGGATGTTCAGTCAAGCAAGTATCCTTTTCACGGCGGGGATTATTACAGGGAAGCGCTTGAGGCGCTCGGCTATACCACTGAAGGCGTTGACTATAAGGTGTGGCACGTGGAAAACAAAGACGGCACCAATGCCGCCGGACAGGGACGGCACGGGGAATGGGTTTTTACGGAGGATATGCTGAACCAGTACATAGGTGCAAACAAGGCGGTAATCTGGTATACCGGCAACGACTGGTTCACCACAATCCTTGCCAAGGAACGTACCGCCCTCCAGAATTTTCTGGATGAAGGCGGAAAACTGTTCATAACCGGGCAGGACATAGGGTACGACGTGCGCGGCACCTCTTTTTATACAAACTACTTAAAAGCCGGCTATGTGCAGGATAATATCAGTCTTCTGGGGGTTGACGGTATTGTAGATGATGAACTTTCAGACGGATTGGGAAACATTACCATATCGGGTACGGGTGCTGAAGGCGGCGCATATAACCAGGAATATCCCAGCGAGATAGACCCGCAGAGCGGTGCCATGCCGTGCCTTTTTTATCACCCGTCGGCAGTCGGCGGGGGTGCAAGGCAGTCTTCCGGAAGCGCCGGCATAAGGTATTACAATGAAGATACCGGCGCCGCGGTCGTTTACTTTGCGTTCGGATTTGAGGCCATTAATAATTTTTCCGACGAGGCGAGCGGAAGAAAGTCCGTTATGAACAAAGTTCTCACCTGGCTGGTCGGAGAAAAACAGCCGACAACCGGCAACCTGACCGCCACCGGTCTTGACACGCAGGTGCTTCTTGAGTGGTCGAATCCTTTTGACCCGCCTGCCTCCGGCGTACTTATCGTTTACAGGGAGGCGGACGGGTATCCCACGGGCGAGCCGGTAAACGGCACCCAGTACAACGTCGGCGGCGCGTTCGGAGACGACGGCACCGTGATATATTCCCAGATTCCCGTGGACAACGAATATCTGCATGAAGGACTGACAAACGGCACTACCTACTACTATAAGGCATACGCTTTTACCGGTACTTACGTATATACCTATCTCGACATGGCCAGCGCCACGCCGGAGGAAGGGTACGTTCCCCCTCAGCCCGGGGAACTTCCTGCGCCTACCAACCTCACCGCAACAGCGGTTGAGGAATTGGGGACGTGGAAGATAGAACTTGCGTGGACGGACAATTCTTCCGACGAGGATGGTTTCGAGATTTCAAGAAAAGCCGGCGCCGACGGCGTATGGAACGACGCTTATGCGGCAGTCGGCGCAGGCGTCCAGAGTTACACCGACGACGAAGGCGGAGCAGGGCTTGCGGAAGGGACAATATACTACTACAGGGTGAGGGCGTTCAGGGACGATGCTCCCGACCCCGTGGTCAAGTCAGACTGGTCGAACGAGGCCAGTGCGGCGACATCCTACATCGGACCGCCTTCAAACCTGCGGGCAGTGGGCGGTGAAAGGGAGGCATGGCTTTACTGGGAGGGCGATTTTACCGGCGCAACCGGCTTTGAAATACAAAGAAAGCATCCTACTCCCTTAACTCCGAATCCCGCATGGGTGTCTATTGCGGATATATCCGTCGCTTCAACCACCTATCTCGATGAACTTAAAACATCGCCCAACATTCCTGACGGCAGGCCCTACTACTACCGCGTAAGGGCGTATAATACCGTGATGGAAATGGAAACAGAATGGTCCAATGAAGCGTGGACCAATCCGATACCTTCCGCGTTTCCTGCAGGCGAAGACCCGACCAACCTCGAGGTTTTCCCTGGATGGAACACTCTGGTGGTTCAGTTTGACGATAATACGGACAACGAGTCTTCTTATCTCGTTGAACTGTGGACTACGCCGCCCAGCAATACGGGTACTCCTTCAAGGACGGTATACGTTCCGCCGCTTTCGGGCAGTGCAGTTAATGATTCGCCGATAATTATAAATTTTGCCGAAGGAGAGGGTGGAAAGTATTACGTAAGGGTGATAGCGTTCCATAAGACAACCGATTACGGGTTTTCCCGTTATGCCCCGGCAGCCGGCGGAGGCGGCTATATTTCCTTTGACCTTCCCAGCCAGGGCTCATCATCGGGCAGTATGGGAAGTTGCTTCATAGCGACCGCGGCGTTCGGTTCGCCTTCCGAGAGACACGTAAAAACATTGAGGGACTTCAGGGACAGGTTCCTGATGTGCAGGAGACAGGGACGCGCTTTTGTCAGGTGGTACTACAGGCACAGCCCGCCGCTTGCCGACTACATAAGAAGAAGGCCTGCGGTGCGCGCGTTTGTGAGGGGCGTTCTGCGTCCTCTTGCTTATGTGGTTTCAAGATGGTAGGTATTCTTCATCTTTCCCTCTATCCCTGTGGGGAGAGGGGGAACAGATGTGACTTACTGTCCCAGGAAAAGGTCTCTTGAGGGGAAGTTGGCGTCTGCCGTAAGGTTTACCTTCAGCCGGCGCAGTCCTATTTCATCTCCGGGTGCCGGCACGTGGCTGAGGTGTACCTCGCATCCTTTCAGTTCCTTGAGTTTTTCCATCGCTATCTCTGCGGTGGGATTTGTGGTTGCCGAGATGCTCAATGCGATAAGAGTTTCTTCAAGGTCAAGCATTTCCTGCTTGAGTCCGAGAATCTCACCTTTGAATTTTATAATGTGTTCAATGAGGTTTGAAGACAGAAGGTGAATTTTGTCGGGTATCTCCGCGAGTTGTTTTATGGCGTTGAGAACCACACTTGAAGAGGCCGTCATCAGCGGAGAATTATGTCCGGTGATGATGTCGCCTCCGGTTGTTTGAAGCGCAGCTCCGCAGCAGGCCTGGCCGCTGCAGGAAATCTTTTCCTTTGCTTTCTCCGCCGCTTCGCGCGCGGGTGCCACCGCTTGCCTGTCTTCCGGCCGCAGGTTCAGTTCTTCCATCAGTAGAATGGCTTTCTCCACCGTCTGGTGCGCCTGCACTCCAAGGGCATACTCGTAGTTATACCGGAAATACCTCCTGATAAGTTCCTGTTTTGCGGCTTCCTGCACCACTGCATCGTCGGTTATGGCGAATCCCGTGCGGTTTACGCCCATGTCCGTAGGTGAACGGTACGGCAGGTCGTTGCCTACGATTTTTTTTAAAATGCGTTGGAGTACCGGAAATATTTCTATGTCCCTGTTATAATTGACCGCACTCTTGCCGTAGGCGTTCAGGTGGAAGGGGTCTATCATGTTGATGTCGCCGAGGTCTGCAGTCGCGGCTTCATAGGCGATGTTCACCGGATGTTTAAGGGAAAGGTTCCATATGGGGAACGTTTCGAATTTTGCGTAGCCGGACTTTACACCTTTTCTGTGGTCGTGATACAACTGCGACAGACAGGTGGCGAGTTTCCCGCTGCCGGGTCCGGGGCCTGTCACCACTACAATGGGGTTTTCGGTCTCGATGTAGGAGTTTTTGCCGTATCCTTGCTCGCTTACGATTGTGTTGGCGTCGGTGGGATAACCTTTGGTGGCGGTATGCAGGTATACCTTTATTCCTCTGTTCTCCAGTTTGTTCTTGAAACCGATAACCGGCGACTGGTTGTCAAACCGCGTTATTACAACGGCGCGTATGTCAAGTCCGTAGTCCCTCAAACTGTCAATCAGTTTCAGGGCGTCCACATCGTAGGTGATGCCGAAATCTCCGCGTATGCGCCCCCTTGTGATGTCTCCGGCGTAGATGCACAAGAGTATGTCAATCTTGTTTTTAAGTTGCTGGAGGAGTTTTATTTTTATGTTGTGGTCGTAGCCGGGCAGTACCCGGGACGCATGGTAGTCGAAAAGAAGTTTGCCGCCGAATTCAAGGTACAACTTGCCTTTGAACAGGTTGATTCTCTCAAGGATGGCTTCGCTCTGCTGTTTCAGGTAACTGGCATTGTCAAAACCGATTTTACAGTTCATAATCTCCGCCGGGAAAAACAAAAGTTGTCATTGTCAAGACAAATAATAACATTAATTTACGGCAGTGTCTATAACAATCTCCCTTTTTTTGTTTTCTCAACGCCAAGGGAACGCGTTGTTGATTCTAAATACCGTCAAGGTGCCGGAAAGATAGTTTGTTACCCAGAGTTCTTTGCCGTCAGGCGAGACGAATAGTCCGCAGGGGCGATGGCCGGTCTTATAACACCCGGTCTGTTGCATTGAGGCGGTGTCCACTACGCTGACGGTGTCGTCGTAATAGTTGGCGGCGAAAATATGCCGCCCGTCCGGAGATACGGCAATGGTTCTCGGCGAATTGCCCACCTTCGCTTTTCCCTCAACCCTTCGTTTCCACAGGTTAACGCGTGCCACGCATCCTTCGCCCATGAGCGATACAAAAACGGTTCCGTCATATCTTCCGGACACTATATGCCTTGGATTTTTTCCTGTGTGAACTGTATATGCCGTCCTGCGTTTTTGAGTGTTCAGTACGGATATGGAATCGCTTCCCGTGTTTGCGACGGCAAGATACCTGCCGTTGAAAAAACAGCACATGCCCCGCGGCATCCTCATGCCGGCGGCATCGTAAATCTTTTTCATGGTTCCGGTTTCAATTGCGGATACATTGTCCGAATGCCAGTTCGCAACAAATAGTTTTCGGGTATCGGGAGAGAGTGTCAGCACCTTGGGCGTAATCCCTGTTTTAACAAAAGGGACCGCATAGGCCTTTTCCGTTCCGGATACAAGATTCACGGAAACGACCTTCTTCGTCAATGCGAAAGTATGGGGTGTTTCATTCATGTCGTAAAGGATTATACCTCCGGCGTTGTGCAGCGATATCAGAAGATACCTGCCATCCGGCGAAAAGATGCATTCCACAGGTTTCTCCTCAAACGAAGGTATTGCCTTGTTGTTTTGATAGTCGTAACCCGTGCCCTGAGTTCTTTCAAGAAGGATTTTTTTTACCGCTTTTTTTCTTTTTACGTCAAAAATAAGAATATTTCCGCCTTCAAGGTCTGTCACCGCCGCATACCTGCCGTCTGGGGTGATAGCGATGCCTTTAGGGGAGACGCCCGCCTGTATTGTTTTGACCTTCTCCAGGAAGATTGCGCATTTTGCATTCACGCTTTGAACAAGGAGCGCCGCAAGCATAACCGAAACCAGCGCTCCTGGCAAGGATGGTTTCTTCATGGCGCTATTTTAACTTAAACAGGCGTTTTTTTTCAAATGCCCGTTACCATCGGGCTGTTCCGGAAAGGCATTTCAATTTCGATTTTCATCCGGATAAACTATTTTTCCGGCAGTATTCTTTTCGAAAAACGTGGTATAATCAGTTGTATGCACAGCGTCAAACGAGGATAAAAAATGCGAGGATTTTTTCATGCCGGCGGACCGCCGCCGTCCCATCACAGGAGAGAATTCAGGGTTGAAGAAGACATGTACAACGGGAAAAAACTGCCTGTTTTGCGCCTTGTCGGATACCTTAAGCCTTATAAATGGCAGGCGGCAACGGCCCTTCTTCTTTCCTTTTTTATTCTGGCTCTCCAGTTGGCTCCCCCCAGAATTATCGGGCTGATTATCGACCAGATTATTGCATACAGCCAGATTCGGCGCCTCAATTTCATGATTGCCGTTCTGATAGCGGCGTTCCTGCTGGGTGCGCTTCTCACGGGCGTTAAGACGTTTATGCTTGGAAGGCTGGGACAGCGAATCATCAATGATTTGCGCACCGATACCTACAACAAACTGCAAAGGTTGTCTCTTAGTTATTACGAAAATACCCAGACAGGCGCACTGATGAGCCGGATAACAAACGACGTAAACGAGGTTGAGCGTGTGATAGTAGAGGGCACAGACACCTTCATAGTAGCAATAATAACCCTGTTGGGCATTATGTTTATTTTAATCAGGATGAACATGAAACTGGCGTTAATCGCCAGCATTCCGATACCCGTACTTGCACTGCTTACTTATGTCATAGTCAGGCGTGCCCATAAAATCTACCGGCAGGTCAGAAAGGACCTTGGAGACATGAACGCGCTTCTGCAGGACAACATCTCGGGAATCAGGGAGACTAAAAGCTTCGCACAGGAAGAATACGAAGAACAGCGTTTTGCCGTAAAAAGCAGCAGTTATCTCTTTTCCAACCTGAAGGCGATAAAATTGTGGTCAAGCTTTTTCCCTCAAATAATGTTTTTCAGTTCCGTCGGCACTGCCCTTGTGCTCTGGTACGGGGGCAGACTCCGAATTCTTTACGGAACTCCCAGCCCCGGCGAACTGGTATCGTTTCTTTTTTATCTGAACCTTTTTTATATGCCTGTGAGACAGCTGAACATGTTCAACCATATGCTCCAGCATGCAAGAGCGGCGAGTGAACGTATTTTTGAAATACTTGATACGGTGCCTGAAATCAAGGATGCCCCGGATGCAATCGTTTTCCCTGCGTCAGTAAAAGGGACAGTATCTTTCCACAGCGTGTTTTTTTCATACGAGAAAGACAAGCCTGTTTTGAAAAACATTAATTTTACGGCAATGCAGGGAGAGAAAATTGCCCTTGTCGGCCATACGGGAGCAGGAAAAAGCACTCTGGCAAGCCTTATTCCGCGTTTCTATGAACCGGACGCAGGCGCCATAGAGATAGACGGCATAGACATACGTAAAATCAAACTGAAAGACCTTTCGGCCAATATCGGAATTGTCGCACAGGAGCCCTTTTTATTTAACGGAACAATTTTTGAGAATATCGCATACGGAAAAAGAGACGCAACGATGCAGGAGATAACCGCGGCGGCTATGGCGGCGAATGCACATAAGTTTATCACCGCTTTGCCCAACGGATATAAAAACGAAGTGGGCGAGCGGGGGATAAGACTTTCAGTGGGGGAAAAACAAAGGATTGCCATTGCAAGGGCTCTTCTGAAAAACCCGCCCATTCTTATCCTCGATGAAGCAACCTCGTCGGTCGATGTGCAAACCGAAGCGCTCATACAGGAGGCGATAGAACGCCTGATATCCTCGCGCACCGCCTTTATCATAGCCCACAGGCTTTCGACAATACGCAAAGCCGACAGAATCCTTGTAATGGACCACGGCATAATCGCGGAAGAAGGCACCCATGAACAACTGCTGAAGGATGGGAGAATATACCGCACACTTTACCAGATACAATGGCACTCCAGTCCGGATGGCAAAGAAGGATAAACTGCCGGAAAACAGCAGCGGGCATTCCAAAATATTTTCTTATGGAGAAAAACAATATGCGGAAAGAATGGCGTTCTCTTCAAAACGCCGGGCAGTTTGAGGAGACGTACAGGAAACTTGGAGGAAATATAACTATTACGCCCATACAGGGCCTGGGGCATCAGGTTCACTCGCTTTTTTTGTTCCGCATGAAATAAACGCTCTTTTCCTGAGTGAATCATAGCCAAAAAAAAATCGCAAAACACAAAGACCTCGGCGGGGTGTTTCCGCCGAGGCCTTTTGTAACATCCTGTAAGTGTTGTCAAATGTCAAAATCGTGAAAATTACTGACTGACAGGTTGTGTTTCGGTTGTTGTGGCTTCCATGGGTTCCTCGGATACTGGAGGCTGCTGTTGAACTTCCGATTTATTCTTGCAGCCAGCAGCCAATAAAGCCATCGCAACTATGACCAGCGACACGCCTAATAGCTTTTTCATGTTCTTCTTCACCTCCTTATTTGGCAATGAATGATACTACAAAAGCTCAACCACGTCAATCATAATTAAGAGAAATTTGTCAGTATAGAATCGGAACTATAGTGATTATTCTCTGCGTCCTTTGGGTTGCTGGTTCCTGAACTGTGTCTTGGAAGGACGTTCAAATTTCAATTCTCGATTTTCACTGTATTGGACCCGGCCGGATTATGCTACCTGGGAAACGGCCACGCATGGCTCGGCACCAGCGGCTCCGGGCATAATAGTCGGGGAAAAACGTGCCTCGGTATGAACCAGTGTTCTCATCCGTCCGTGCTGTTGTTGAAGACCGCCTGAAGTCGCAAATATGGCACGGCGGCAAGAAGGAAGTGAGGAGACGTACGCACGTACGTTGAACGAAACTGACGACGCAGCCAACACAGCCAGATTTGTGAATACGGGCGGTATTGGACCCGGCCGGATTCGAACCAGCAACCAACGGATTATGAGTCCGCTGCTCTGCCCTTGAGCTACGGGTCCTGCCATCAAACATACCTTAATATTATACTTCTTTTTCAGGGAAATTCAATACCTTGTGAAAGTGCAGTATGCAGGGAATAGCATGTTTTTGTGCAGAGACTTTTACAGACGGGCTTTTCACTGCACGGATGAGTGACGGCGGAGTAAGTCGACTACCTCTTTGTGCTTGTTAAACTCGGCAGATTGTAGGGGCGTATAGCCGTATTTGCTTTTGACACTTGTGTCGGCTCCGCTTGAAAGCAGTAATTCAACTATTTTTTTGTGGCCGCGGCCTGCAGCAAAATGCAGGGGCGTACCGCCGTTATTGTTAATCGAATTAACGTCTGCTTTGTGATGCAGTAAAATCTTTACTGTTTCCTCATAGCCAAGTCCTGCGGCGGAATGCAGGGGTGTGCCGCCGTTTTCGTCGGTGGTATTTATTATTTCCGGATTTCCTGCCAGCAGTACCTTTATTGTTTTTACGTCGCCTGTTCTGGCGGCGCCGTGGATGTATCCCGCATATCCTGCTTTTATGATGTCGGCAACCTCGCTTTTTTTATAATCCAGAGCCATTTCCAGAGGCGTTTTTTTCCGGCTGTTCACTGCGGTAACGTCCGCCTTGTGTGAGAGGAAAACTTTGACTGCTTCTTTGTTTCCCCACTTTGCCGCCTCGTGCAGGGGTGTTTCAAAAAGGTCATTCAGGGTGTTGATGTCCGCGCCGTTGGCAAGCAACAATTCAATAACTTCCCTTTTTGCCATTGCGGCGGCTTTATGCAAAGGAGTATTGTTGAAATTGGTTCTCGCATTGATATCCATCTTACGTGCGAGCAGGAATTCAATCGTTTCTTTGTCACCTCTGAAAGCCGCTTTATGCAGGAGGGTATCCCCGTTGTCGTTTACAGCGTTGATGTCCGCACCGGCGGCAAGAAGTATTTCAACGATAGCTTTGTTTGATGCCTTAAGCAGGGGTGTCTCATCGCTGTTGTTTCTGGCGTGGATATCTGTTCTTCCGGCAACCAATGCCTCAACCATTTCCTTTTCACCGTGGGATGCCGCATTATGCAGTGGTGTATCTCCCAGTTTGTTTTTGGCGTTGACATTTGCTTTTTTTTGAATCAACAGCCTGACTATGTCCGCAGTTGCGTAGCCATAACCTGTAGCTTTGTGCAGGGGCGTATGGCCTCCGTCATTCACGGCATTGACATCGGCTTTGCGGGCAAGCAGAAGCTTTACCGCCTCTATATCTCCGCCGGAGACAATTTCGTGCAGAGGTGTAGCGCCGAATTTATTTCTGGCATCAATCTTTGCTTTCTTGGCAAGCAGTAACTTAACAACCTCGCTTTTATCCGCATAGTGCAAGGGCGTACTGCCGAGTTCATCCGTGGCATTGACGTCTGCCCTTCTCGCGAGCAGAAGCTTAACCACTTCTTCTCCTTTTGCATTGTGCAGAGGTGTATGTCCCCATTTATCTCTTGCATTTACATCAACCTTCCTTGCAAGCAATAACTTGACCGTCTCTGCGTCGCCTCGCAATGCCGCAATATGTAAAGGTGTATTACCCTTATCATCCACAGATTTTGCCAGACTGGTATCTTGCGAAAGCAACGCATGGACCTTTTCACTGTTGCCGGCAAAGAGAGCATCATGAATTTCTCCGGCGCGCGCCAGTCCGGCGCATGCAAACAATGCTATTAAAAAACTTTTTTGTATCTTCATTTTACGCTCCCTCCCGATGTAGAATGGCTTGTGTCCCAAGCGATGCCCCTGTTTTCTTATTTTGACAAAGTATGCGGAGTATGATAAAAAGTCTATGAATATTATATCATTTAAAGTGTTTTTCCTCTATGGGAGAAGGCCATAATGATAAAGAAAGCATTTCACGCATGTAAGGGCGGAATTTTTCTTCCCGTTGCAGTTTTGTTGCTGGTGATATCGGCGTCATGTGCCTGGTCTGCCTGGCAGATTGAATATACTGATGAATATCTGAATATGCTTAGAAACCAGGGCGAACCGCTCCCGCCCAAGCGGTTCGGAAACTTTGCAACCAAACAGGAAATCATAGATGCCATGGAACAATGGGGCAGAGAGCAAGACGTTGACCCCTGGCGGATTATGCATCCCGCCCCCGGAGGGTTTGATGAGCCCGGGGCATCATCAGGAGCAGGTACGGTCACAGAAGAAAAGGCATGGGGAGAGGACGGCTACGGCATACCTTTTTATAACATAATAAAGAACCTACAGCAGAAATCGTTAGAGCGGCGGATGGAGAAAGCCCGGGAGTTGAACCTGAAAGGAAACGAGGAGTACAATAAGAAAAACTGGTCCGGGGCAATAAAATATTACAAGGAAGCCCTAAAGTCCAGCCCTGATGACACTGTTATACTGGAAAACCTGAGAAAAGCCGAGGAGATGGAAAAACTGCAGGCGTTCATGGCAAGCGGAATGGTTGAGTACAACAAGGGGAATTATGAGTCTGCAGTGAAGCATTTTGAACAGGCGCTTAAAGGCAGACCCGACAATGCGTCCATAAAGGAATGGCTGGAATCTGCAAAAATAATGCTTCAATCTGAAAAGGATTCTAAACTATACTTTGAAGAACGGGAACGCCAGAGAAAAAAAAGGGAACTGGAAGCCCGGCAGAAGTTTGAAACAGAGCAGAAAGAAAAAGTAAAAGCGGAATCCGCGTTTGCCGAAATGCAGGCCGAATCGCTTGATTTTCTCGGGAAGCCTTCCGGTGCGGTATCTTCTAAAGAAACTATTCCGGAGGGTAAAACGCAGTCGGCAAGTCTTCAGCAGGTTTATGTCCCTGTGCCGCCTTCTTTTCCTGTTGCGACAACCGGCAAAATAGAACGGGATTCACCTCCGGTTATTAAATTGCCGCCTGAGGCGTACAAGATAATAGGGTTTGTGGGGCAGAACATAAAGAAAATGCCGCAGAAATTTGCAGAAACGGTGATTACCGTACTCGGAGGAGGTTCTCAACTGGGGATTATAAAGATAACCAAAGGGTTGAGCGACGAAGCCGGACGTTCAATGCAGAGCGCAGTGGAGATAATAGGAAAAGGATATCCCGAATCGGAGACTGAAAGCCTGATAAAGGGCTCGGAATTCCGGGCGATGAAGGTTTATGTCGAAAGTTTTTCACCTGTCCCTGTGCCTTTTTCCAGAGAGGAACAGCAGGAGATGGAGATTAACGGACGTAAGTGGTTTAACTGGCTGACCAGTCCGTTCGGGGGAAACGGATGAGAAGGCATTTTATAACCTTGCTTGTTTTTGTTCTGTTCTTGCCGCTGTTTAACGTTGCCGGCGGGCAGATGCCCGAGCTTGCCGTTATTCTGACGCAGGAGCGCGCCGGTGTGCTGAACCTGGATGGCCTCTTGCCTGTGCTGGCGGTGAATGAACGCGGCAATATTGTTCTCGCCACGGACAACAACCTTTTCGCGTTAAACAACCGGCAGTTTCTTCTTAAAGCGCCCGTTTCCATCAGCGACTGCGCTTTTACCCCCGACGGCGGACTGCTTGTGGTCAGCGGCAATGCTTTCGGGTATGTTGCCGGCGGTTATTTTTTCTCCCAAGCAGTTCTGCCTGAAAACGGCATGCGGCTGGCTGTCGGTTACAAAAGTATCTATGTTTTCGGCGGGGACAGCGATAAAGCAACGTCCATCTATGTCATTGAGCCTCTGCGGGGGCATGCGAAACTTTGCGATATGTCTCTTCCGGTTAGCTGTGCCACAGCAGCAGGCGATATACTTTATTTTGCCGTTTCCGGCGACATCTATCGTTTAAAGCCTGGGGGCGAGTTGAACCTTGTCTGCCGCATGCCGGAGGCGGTTATCACTTCCATGGCTGCAACCGGCGGTGAAAAACTGTATTTCACCGCAGGCCTGTCGCTCTATCTGTGGCAAAGCGGCAGGGTTGCAATCATGGGCGAAGGGCTCGGGGATAAGATTTGCTGGAAAAACGGAGCGCTGTATATTCTGAACAGCGAAAAAAAATCACTGATGAGATTGAGGAATACTGAATCCGTGATGCAGAAAGAATAAAAATGGGAAAACCTTTTAATACGGTTAAAAAGAAACCCTGTCCCTACTGCGGCAGTACCGATATCGTTTATAATATCAAGGTGCAAAAGAGCGTGGAGGCAGGATGGGTCGGTTTGGACTATAAAGCCCTCGGGTCCATGCACGGAACTGAACCGCTGTTTGCAGACCTTTGTTCGGCCTGCGGCAGTGTGTGCCGCTTACATGTCGGGAATACCGGACGCAGGTGGGGTGTAAAGAAAACTGCGGACGGATGAACAGGGTGAGTCGGCCGCCAAGGCCGCAGGGTGGTTTGGAATACTATTGCCGCCGGTTTACGCGCAGGGTCCGGAAGAACAATCCGCGGCAGCAGGTATACCGAATACATAGGGTTTGTTCGAAAAAGGATTTTTGTAAACGAGAACCTTCGTTTCATATACTTTTTCCACGTTCTGGTAGGTCAGTACTTCTTCCGGAGCGCCATGCGAGAATACCTTTCCGTTTTTAAGCAACAACAGTTTTGAGCAGTATTCCGATGCGATGTTCAGGTCGTGCAGGACGGCGGCTACGGTTATGCCGCCGGCATTTAATTTTTTTATCGTGTCCAGTATTCTGAAACTGTGCCCGATGTCCAGGTGCGAGGTCGGTTCGTCGAGTATGAGCAAGGAGGGTTCCTGTACGACTGCCTGCGCGAGAAATACTCTCTGTTTTTCACCGTCGGATAACTCCCATGTCTTTCTTTCCGTATAACGTTTTAGCCCGAATTCTTCGAGGGCATTTTTGACTGCGGTCCTGTCGGCCGCAGAAAGGTTTCCGTACCTGCCGGTATACGGGAAACGCCCCATGGAGACAAGTTCTTCCACGGTGTAGGAAAAGGAAACGTCAATTCCGGAAGGGAGAAAAGAGACTTTTTTCGCATATTCTCCCGCGGATATTTTGTTGACGTTCCGTCCGTCGATAAATATCCCTCCTGAAGACGGTTTCAGTATTTTCGCTACCAGTTTTAAAAGTGTGGTTTTGCCTGAGCCGTTTGGGCCTATGATGCCGAGCAGTTCTCCGCTTTTTACCTCCGCTGACAGTCCATTCAGCACTCGCTCTCTGCCGTACGAAAAATTCAGTTTTTCTATTTTCAGCATTTACCACAACTCCCTGTATCTGCCTTTTAAAAGTATCGCGAGAAAAAACAGGCCGCCGAAAAATCCCGTTATAACTCCGACGGGAATTTCCACCGGCCTTATGATTGTCCGTGCAAACGTGTCTGCAATAACGAGGAAACTGCCGCCCAGCAAGAAATTAACCGGCAGTGAACGCTTGTGTATGGAGCCGAAGAAAAATCTTGTCACGTGGGGAACTATAAGGCCCACAAATCCGATTATTCCGGCAAGGCTGACGCAGAAACCCACGATAATACAGCATAATACCAGCGTAAGTTTTTTTTCCTTTTCAAGGTTCACGCCCATGGAGGCGGCTTTCTCGTCCCCGATGCTCATGAGGTCGTAAATCCTGCCGGAGAAAACGAGGAATAAGGAAACGGCGGTTATGGCTATTATTCCGGCTGAAAGCAGGCGGCCGGAGAAGTAGGAAATATCGCCTATGAGCCAGAGCATTGTCGATTGGAACTGTTCGTTCCTGATTACCGCCATGACGAACAGGACGAAAGACGAGAAAAGAAAATTCAGCGCTACGCCGAGAAGTATGACGGTGGTGTTGGAAAACTTTTTTCTTGCCGATGCGAGCAGAACCACCGCGATGCTGACAGCCGCGCCGAGAAACGCAAAGTAAGGTATTACCGCGGTTTTTTCCAGTATTACGCCGATGCATATGCCAAGAGATGCGCCGCCGGAAATGCCGAGGGTGTAACTTTCAGCCAGGGGATTTTTCAGCGTTGCCTGCAGTACCGCCCCGGTTACCGACAGTCCCGCTCCGACTATGAATCCGGCGAGGACGCGCGGGATTCTAAGCCTGAAAAGGATTGTCCTGTCAAGCTCCGAAAGTGAAAAAAGGCGGAACAGGCCGTAAAATTCCGTGCCGAAGCAGATTCCGGCAGTGAGTGCCAGCGCAAGTAACAGAAAAACGGCCGCATATTTAATTCTCATATTATGTTTTGTGTGGGAGAGGTCTCCCGACCTCGATACTATCGGCATCAGGAGATGCCTCCCACAAATGTTACTGCATTACGGTATCAGGGTACATCAACCGGTAAAGATTTTCAACAGAGTCCACGAAACTTGCAGGCGTGGGACTGCCGGCAATTGTCGGCTCTATCCCCGCTATCCTGCGGTTTTTCACCGCATCAACGTCCCGCAGGCGGTCCCAAAGGATGGTTTGTTCCTGTTCCATCTGCAGAAAAACGATGTTTTCCGGGTTTCGTTTAATCACTTCTTCGGCATTGCATGCAAACCATTTCTTTCCGATGTCGTTGAATATGTTTGTTCCCCCGGCGTATTCAATCATCCCGTTGATGTACGTTTGCGAACCCGTGGTGAACAGAGGTTTAAAACCGAGGATGAAAAAGACTCTTTTCCTACCGGGTTTTTGTTCCGCCGCCTCCGTTATTTTTGCCAGCCGCAGTTTTTGTTCCGCCACTATCTGCTCCGCTTTCTTCCCTGCTCCGAGTTCCTGCCCGAGGACAAGAAGATTTCTGCAGATGTCTTCGAACGTATACAACTGGTCGAGAACGAGGGTTTTTATGCCGAACTGCTGAATCTTGCGCAAATCTTCCTGCCGGTTGCCCTCCTTCGAACCGATGACAACGCCGGGCTTGAGGGTAAGTATTTTTTCTATGTTGGGGGCCAGCAGTGTCCCCACAATCTCTTTGTCTTTTTTCCTTTCAGGTTCGTCGTGTATGGTGAGGCCGACGATATTTTCCTCAAGCCCGAGCAGGCACAGGTTCTCGGTAATATAAGGACCGAGAGACACAATGCGCATCTCTTTTGCCCCTGCGGAACAGACCGCCGCAAGTATCAGCAGAACAGCCGCTATCGTTTTTTTCATTTTATTGCAGGTCGTACAGTTCGTCATTTTCGGACAGGTCTGCAAGATTCGGGTCGTTGGGACTTGGGTTATACTTTTGTCCCATTGCCCGCACGCTGCCGTCCACGAACGCCGCGTTGGCAAATCCGTTGTGCCTGAAGTGAACAAACGGTCCTCCCAACACGGTATATTGAGAATCCCCGGGCGCTCTAAGATAGTTGGTTGCTATTATCTCGTTTGTGAAAGACGACCATTGTGCGCCATCCGCGAGAAGGACTGTATTTGAAGGATTGGTTATCCTGGATAGTTTTGCGGGAGGATCCGCTTGACTATTCCATACAGAATATCCACCTCCTATGTATGTGCTGTTATAAGCATATCCTGTGAAAGGTTTATCATAGGAAGCCAGGTTGCTCTTAGATGGACAATTAAATGTTCCTTTTGTCAAGTATTTTCCTATAAGCCCTGGGTTCCACGTTTGATACGTCCATGTTTCATCCATATCAGTACCGTGAAAATCCCAGCATACGTCTTCCTCATATGTGGTATAGTATGATGGCGGGAAGTACTCCTCGTTGTCCTGGACGTACATCATGAAGGCGAGCGTTAACTGCCGCAGGTTGTTCATGCATACCGCTCCTCTTGACCTTTCGCGCGCCTTGCTCAATGCCGGCAGAAGCATCGCGGCCAGGATGGCGATTATCGCCACCACGACCAGCAACTCTATCAGCGTAAATCCGGCCGATGACTGCTTACATCTCACGTCCTTCCTTCTCATTCTCCCATCCTCCCTGGGATAAATAAAAAAGCCCGCCACGTAATTATGGCGGGCTGCACCCGTTTTTGCTTCGCCCGAAACAAAAGTCCTTTTCCCGTTATCCCGCGGGAAAAAGATTACCATCCGTGACTTTAGTGCAGGATGGTTTGTTTACCATTATCAGAGCAGGTCTTCTGACTGGGGATTTTCCCGGTTCCCTTTCATTTCTCAAAAGGTGAACAGGCACCTACTTTTCCGTCTTCCCTTCCGTTATCCGGAAAGTGACTTTCTGGAATTTCGTCGTCCCTTACAGCGCCGGGAGCGTGGTTCACCCGTCCGTAGCTTCAGCGTAGGCGGGTTCACTCTTCCCTATTAAGCCTTTCGGCACTCTGATGCAATGATTATACCTCTTCAAAAATTCCTGTCAAGGGTTGCGTTCTTCTGCGTGGTGCTTGATTATTTTGCCTTCGGCCATGAAAACGACGTCTTCCCCGCAGTTGGTTGCAAGGTCGGCAACCCGTTCCAGCGACCGGGCGATTCGCATAAGATGGAGCGCCCGTTCAATTGTGGAGGAATCTGCCATCATGTAGGTGACCAGTTCCCGTATTATCTGGTCGCGCAGGTCGTCGACAAGGTTGTCCCTCTGGCAGATTTCCCTGGCAAGCGCCGCGTCGTCTTTTACGAAGGATGTTATGGCATCTTTGAGCATGCCTATGCTTATTCCGGCCATGCGGGGTATGTCAATCAACCTTTTCACCGCGGGTTTCTCTATGAGAAAAAGGGCGCTTTCCGCGATATTCACCGCTTCGTCGCCTATGCGTTCGAGGTCGTTGCCTATTTTCATTATCATCAGCGTGGTGCGCAGGTTCTTTGCCTTGGGCTCATACTTGGCGATGAGTTCGATGCAAGATTCATCTGTTTCAATCTCAAGGTTGTTTGCCTTCTGTTCATCTTCATTAATTACTTTATTAAGTGCGCCTTCGTCTTTATCCAGCAGACCTGCAATGCTCTCTTCTATCATTTTGGACGCAAATGAAGCGTAGCTTACGATACGCTCCTTCAACTGGTTTATGTCCTGTTCTATCATGTTAGACTCCTTTCCCCCGAACCGACGTTCTTTGTCGTTGCGAGCCCCGTTTTTTTGGGCGCGGCAATCCCAGCCTTAATATGAGATTGCTTCGGCTTCGCCTCGCAATGACAAGTGCTGAGGGGTTATGCTTTTATTAGCCGAATTTGCCGGAAAGGTATTCTTCCGTTTTCGGGTCCGACGGCACCGTGAACAGTTTCTCGGTTGTTCCGTATTCTACAAGTTCTCCGAGATAAAGAAACGCGGTGTAATCCGACACTCTTGCCGCCTGCTGCATGTTATGCGTAACGATGACGATGGTATAGGTTTTCTTCAGTTCGGTAATGAGGTCTTCTATTTTTTTTGTGGAGACCGGGTCGAGGCTCGCGCAGGGCTCGTCGAAAAGTATCACCTCAGGTTCGACTGCGAGACAGCGCGCTATGCATAACCTCTGCTGCTGTCCGCCGGAAAGCATGAAGGCGCTGTCGTTGAGGCGTCCCTGTATTTCGTCCCACAGCGCGGAGTTTTTGAGGGAGTCCACGACCCGTTTTTCAATCAGCGTTTTATCCCTGACGTTGTGCACTTCAAGGCCGTAACTGATGTTTCTGAAAATGCTCTTGGGAAAAGGGTTCGGTTTTTGAAAAACCATGCCCACCTTCCGCCGCAGTTCGACAACGTCGGTTTTCTGGGACAGAATATCCTCTCCGTCGAGATAGATATGCCCCTGCGCCCGGCTGTGGAGGACAAGGTCGTTCATTCTGTTGAACAGGCGTATGAAGGTCGATTTGCCGCAGCCCGAAGGCCCTATTATCGCGGTAACCCTGTTCTTGTATATGTCCATACTGATGTTTTTCAGGCACCGCGTTTTGCCGTAATAGAAATCCAGGTTGGAGACCTTTATTTGCACTTCATTTTTATCCATAATGGATTCTCCTCTGTTTCTGGCGGAAGTATATGGCGGCGGCCGATATCAAGAGAACGAGGAACATAAGTATTAAGGCGCATCCGTAGGCAATCTGCGTCTGCTTTTCAGGGAAGGTTCCTTCCGTCATGAGTCCGTAGATGTGGTAAGGCAGGGCCATTACTTCGGAGAATACCGAATTCGGGTATCCCCTTACGTAGAAAGCCGCGGCGGTAAAAAGTATCGGGGCAGTTTCTCCGGCCGCCCTGCCTATACTTAGAATAACGCCGGTAAGAATGCCGGGAAGGGATGCGGGCAGGACTATTCTTTTTATAGTCTGCCATTTTGTCGCGCCCAGGGCGAGGGACGCTTCCCTGAATGACTGGGGTATGGCGTTGAGGGCTTCCTGCGAAGCGGATATTATCCCGGGCAGTATCAGGATTCCCAGCGTCAAACTGCCCGAGAGTATTGAGACCCCGAATCCGAAAAACTTGACGAATATCGCCAGGCCGAAAAGCCCGAAAACGACCGACGGAACGCCAGCGAGGTTGTTTATGCTTATCCTCAGGATGTTTGCGGTGAGATTTTTCGGCGTATATTCGGTAAGGTATATGGCGCAGGCAAGGCCGAGGGGCAGGGCGAATAGTATCGCTCCGAGCGTAAGATAAAAAGTGCCTATTATCGCCGGTGCGACGCCTCCCTCGGTCATGCCGCTTCTGGGCGCCTGCGTCAGGAACTCCCATGATATTGCCTTTATTCCCCTGACTGTTATGAAATAGAGAATGATTCCCAGAAATAAAAGCGTGGTCAGTATGCAGAGGAACAATATGAAAAAACCTATTTTCTGGGATATTCGGGCCCTGTTCATCTGCCAACTCCGAGTTTAATGCGGTATCTGCTACTTATGAATTCCGCAAGGATATTGAAAAACAGCGTGATAACAAAAAGAACCAGTCCTATCGCAAAAAGCGAATTGTAATGAAGTCCGCCGAAGACCGTTTCTCCCATCTCTGCGGCTATGGTTGACGTCATGGGTCTTACCGATTGGAAAAACGACCGCGGGACAACAGCGGAGCCGCCGGTCACCATCAGTACGGTCATTGTTTCTCCTATTGCCCGGCTGATGCCGAGTATTACCGCGGTCGATATGCCCGAGCCTGCCGAAGGTACCACAACCTTAACGAGTGTTTGCCAGCGGTTAGCACCTACGGCGAGTGATGCCTCCCTGAATGTTCCGGGAACAAAACTGAGCGCGTCTTCGGCCAGGCTCGCAACCGTGGGGGTTGCCATAATGCCCAGTATCAGACTGCCGGTGAAAGCCGTCAGGCCGGTGGGAAGGTTGAATAATTTTTGTATGAAAGGGGCGACTATTACCATGCCGAAAAAACCGTAAACGACCGAGGGTATGCTTGCAAGAATTTCTATGAGAGGTTTCAGTACGGATTTTTGTTTGTATCCGGCAATCTCGTTAAGGTAAAGGGCGCTTCCTACGCCCAGAGGAACGCATACAAGCAGTGCGCCCAGCGTCACCATGACGGATGCGGCTATCAGGGGAAAGGCGCCGAAATCTGGCGGGTCGTAGGTGGGGTACCATTCCCTGCCGAAGAGAAAACTTTTGAATGTCACCTCTCTAAAAAGAGGCATTCCCTGAGTTACGAGGGTGATGGTTATGCCTGTGAGAAAAACAATTGATGCGAATGCAAGCACTGCAAAAATCCACTGGTAAATTGCTTCTTTAGCGGGTTTAATTTTCATTTGGATATACCATTATACACCGTATGCGGTGCGGACTAAAATTTTTTTAATCCGTCCCGCTCCGGAAGTGTTTACTGCAATCCGACAAAACCGAGGCTTTCTACAATCTTCTGTCCTTCTTTTCCCGTCACGAAATCCATGTACTTTTTCGCCGCGCCCTTCGGTTCGCCGTTGGTGTACATGAAAAGAGGCCTTGCCAGAGCGTATTTTTTCGAAAGCACCGTCTCTTTTGAAGGCATAACACCGTCTACGGCAACCGCTTTGACGGAGGAAGACAGGTAACCGAGTCCGACGTATCCGATTCCTGCGGGCGTCTGGGCCACAGTTGTTGCAACCGCCTGGTTGGACGCCTGCATGAGCGCATCCGGCCGTACTTTTGCGTTGTCGAGGGCAAGGCTGTTGAACGCCTCAAATGTTCCCGAAGCGCTGTCCCTCGAAACTACCACTATCCCTGTGTTCGCTCCTCCGACCTGTGACCAGTTGCTTATTTTGCCCGTAAAGATATTTTTTATCTGCTCTTTGGTCAATTTAGTTATTCCGTTTGACGGATTGACTATAACCGCTATGCCGTCCAGGGCGACAACGTTTGCTTTTACGTTTACTCCCTTTCCTGCGGCCGTCTGTATTTCCTTTGCCTTGATTGGCCTTGACGACTGTCCGATATCCACCGTGCCGTCTATTATGGACGCTATCCCTACGCCCGAGCCTCCGCCCCTGACGGTAATCTTTGTGCCGGGATTTTTATCCATGAAAACTTCGGCCGTCTTCTGGGTTATCGGCAGTACCGTTGTTGACCCTGCTATCGTTACATCCTGCGCTCTTGCCGTCAAGGCAAGTCCTGCTACTGCCATTAACATCCCCATCCATATCTTCTTTTTCATCTTTCCTCCTTATGCCCTCGCCCGCTCTTTGTCATTGCGAGCGTCTTTTGCGTGGCAATCCCAACCTTATTCATAGATTGCGGAGCTTGTTCCGAGCCTGTCATTGAGATTGCTTCGTCATTTGAAGCATTCCTCGCAATGACAAGCGAAGGAATCCCACTCCTCGCAATGACAAGCGGGGGGTTATGATTTTCATTGTTAGAACTTCACTATGTAATCCACCTGCAAGGTGTTCAGGTCGTCGGTCGTGGTCTTTCCAAGACTCTCGCCCATCAGGTAAGTAATGCCCAGGGTGGAATTGTCGTTTAGAGCATATGCGAAACCGAACTTGTGCCCTTTCAGGTCAGTACCTCCGCCGTTCATATCAGAGTCATTAAAGATGGCAGGTACGCAGTCTGCTCCAACTTCCCTGTAGTTATACCCGAAATTCCATGAGCCTTTCTTGCTTGCCTTTCCTATGTCAAAGCCGAGAAGGTATCCATGATCTTCCTTAACGTCTGATGCCAAGTTGACTACATAGTTCGCTTTGAACTTCACAGGCATACTGAAACTCCCGAACGGAATTTCAAAAGGCGTGAAGTCAACATTGAAATCCCAGAAGGTGTAGTCATAGGCATAGTTTCCACCGACAAGGGTGTTACCGGGCGGGTCAGCAGCCGGAGAAACATCATCCGGGTCCTGTCCCTTCAGGCCTTCATAGGAATAGTAGGCAACTCCGGCGTTGAATTTCGTATCGGCTATCTTGCCGTTGAAACCAACCTGTGCGCCCAGCAAATAAAGCGCTTCCTTTCCATGCTTTGCCTCGTTCAGCGGGAAAAAACCGGTGTTCACGAAAAGACCCTCTTTTGCTTTGTAGCATACCGCAACTCCTTCAGGTGTTATATCTCCATCCCATACAAGGTCTGTATTATAGAAGGGATTGGAGAACTTTCCGCCGGTAAGAGACATCCCCGGGATGGCGAGCGGAGAGTAAGTTGCATACGCTTTGTCCAGCATGAGTCCTTTAGTGCTGAAGGAATCCTTGAAACTCTGGTTCGTTGATGTCTGGTCACTGCCTCCGGATGCTATACCCAGACCGACCTTGAGCTGTGGATTCACCTGCGTATCAAATCCAAATCGTGCCCGGACCCTTCCTCTTCTGCTTGTTTCATCATCGTTCTTTACCTTCTGTTCAAAGCGCAGTCTTGCGTCGCCTTTGAACTTTGTGTTCTTTATCCAGCCGGGAACCCTGTCAATTTCCCCTTTTACCGCCGCTTCGTCTTTGCGCGCTTCTTCTTGAGCTTCTGCAACTATCTTGTATGCTTCCCCCTGTGTAAGTATTCCTTTTTCCACGAGTTTTTCCACCAGTCTGTCCACTTCGCCTGCAAAAGCGAGCGTTGTGGAAAGAACCAGTAAAAACGTTACTATCAGTCTTTTCATGATTTTCCTCTTTTTTCTAACCAGTTTTTGTCATTGCGAACGTTTTGTGCGCGGCAATCCCAAGCACATAAATATTCTCATTGAGATTGCTTCGGCGTTGCCTCGCAATGACAATCGAAGGTATTACGTTTTCTGTTTTATATTTATCTGTGAGCGTTTTCCTTTTTGCCCCCCGGCCTTTTTCACTTTTCACCTCCTTTACGGCATTTTGGGACGGCAAAAGAAAATTTGTTCATATATACTTTACCTTCCGGGGATGAAGAACAAATCAGGGTTGTGTTAAGAATTGGTTAAATCCGATTTGACTTTACGCATATAGCTTTGTTGGCTTCGTCGGAGGCTTTCTCGACGTATGTCTTAATACGCCTCGTCGTCTCCTCCTTGCCGCCGCACTCTATGCGCAAATTAAAATCGGATAAATCGTGAAGGGCGAACTCAAATTGCCTGACTGAGATTCCGACATAAGAATCCTTGGTAGTGAGGGGAAAGGAAAGAGTTGACGTGCGAGTGTGGAAGCACAGTCATAAGACAAGGTGAAAAGCAGAAGCGTTCGGACGATTACCTTGCTCGGAGCTGTTTGAACCAGTCCGAAGCTCGTTTTTCAGAGCGTAGGATGGTGAGTTCTCCGAGAGTCCGATTTCACCGTAGTTCTTATCTGTGCTGGAGCCAAAGCCTGAAGGGCTGTTTCGAGCACGGAAACTGCTTTCTTTCCTCTCTGTTTCATTATGTCGGAATCTCAAAATCCGATTTGACTTTTTCAGGAAGGGTTTGCGGAAAGATGGAAAGAGAGGATGACTTCGGTGCCTGCGCCTGCGGAACTTTTTATGTCTATGGCGCCGTTATGCAGTATTACTATATGTTTTACGATTGACAGTCCGAGCCCTGTGCCGCCCGTTTCTTTTGACCGGGACTTGTCGACGACGTAGAATCTCTCGAATATGCGCGGCAGGTTCTTTTCCGGGATTCCTATGCCGGTATCTTTTATGCTTATAACAAGACAGGAGTTGTTTCTAAAGGTCTTTACGGTGATTCCTCCGTTGTCGGTATACCTGACAGCGTTGTCTATCAGGTTGATGAACAATTCTTCAATCTTTAAACGGTCTCCTTCAAAATGCCTGTTCTTTTCATCTATTTCCATTGTTACCGATAGTCCTTTATCCCTGATTTTTCCGTCAAACATTTTTAGGATTTCGCTCATAACTTCTTTTATGTCTACAATCTTGAACTCACTTTTGCCCGTTTCTTCAAGTTCTGAAAGCGATAATATGTCATTGACGATGCTTATCAGCCGGTCGGTGTGTTTTCCGATTATGTCCAGATATTTTTTTTGTTCTCCGGAGATTTCCTCGGCAAGGGTTTCCGCATAGCCTTTTATCGCGGTGAGCGGGGTTTTGAGTTCATGGGACATATTTGTCACTATGTCCTTTTTGATTTTTTCCAGTTCTTTTTCCGCCGTAAAATCTTTGCAGGATATGAATAAGTCTCCGGTTTTGCCTGTCGGGGAAAATGACGCAAGGAGAATCCGTCCGCCGAAATGAATTTCTTTTTCCTCCGGCCGGAGATTTTTGTGAACCGATATTACAGTCTCTATGAAATCCGCCTCTTTGAAGAATTCGAGGTAGTTATGTCCTTCCATCTCTGGCGAACCCGTAAGTTCTTTTGCCGCCAGGTTTGCAAAAGATACCGTGCCGTTTCCGTCCAGCAGAACTGCCGGTGAGGTGAGAGAACCCATCACGGTTTCAAGTTTTTCTTTGATTTCTTCGCCGTGTTTTGAAAGGGCGGCATTTTGCACGGAAAGTTTGTCAGACAGTTTTCCGAGGCGTTTGATGCGGACGTAAAAAAAGGCGGCAGTTAAAACGAATGCCGCCGCCGATGAAAATAAAATTATATCCTTCATTCTTCTATCTTATATCCTACGCCCCGTACGTTTTTTATGTGTTTCCCGGCTTTTCCCAGTTTCTCGCGGAGGTTTTTAACGTGCACGTCAACCGTTCGTTCAATAACCGCCTTTTCTCCTTCCCACAGGGTGTCGATAATTTTTTCTCTTGTAAATACCCAGCCTTTTTTTGAGGCGAGTATCTGGAGTATCCCGAATTCGGCAAACGTCAGTTCCGTTTTTTTATTGTCAACGTAAACTTCGCGCCTTGCGGCGTCTATCGTCAGAGTTTTGCCTATCGAGATTTTTTCCGTTTCCGGCGTTGAAGAGTATCTTCTCAGCACCGCTCTTATCCGGGCAACAAGTTCTTTCGGAGAAAAAGGTTTCGCTATGTAGTCGTCGGCCCCCATTTCCAGTCCTACTATCCGGTCGGTAACTTCGGTTTTTGCGGTAACCATGACTACAGGCATGTATGAAAACTTAGGATTGCCCTTTATGGATTTGCATACGTCTATTCCGTCCATATCGGGCAGTATGAGGTCGAGTATCAGAAGGTTGAAGGAGTTTTGTTCGAGAGACTTGAACAGGCTTCCGGCATTCGAAAACGCGGTTACCCTGTAGCCTGATTTTTCAAGGTGGAGGACTATGAGTTCCCGAATATCTTTCTCATCCTCCAGTACCGCTATCTTCTCGTTCATGACATTTATTGTACCATACGGCAATTAAAAATTATAAACAGGCAGGTGGACTACTGTCATAATTATCAGAAAGTCTTTGCAAAGAAGAAAGAATGTGATAAACTTTCCTTATGATAAAGAAAGAAACAATAAAAGAAGTTATCAGGGATTTTCATAAGAGGGACTTGCCTGAGAGTAAAAACAGGGATTTGACTGTTCCTGTTGATACAAGCAAGATAATATCTCTTTCCGGTGCAAGACGAAGCGGAAAGACCTATATGTTGTTTGAGGTTATTAAACGGCTCCTTTCTGAAGGCGTGCAAAAGGAAAGGATTCTCTACATTAACTTTGAAGATGAGAGGTTTGATTTCAAGCAGGATGAACTTGATTTTATACTTCAGTCTTACGGTGAACTGTATCCCGACAATCCTCTGGATGAATGTTTTTTCTTTTTTGATGAAATACAAAATGTTGAAGGGTGGGAGAAGTTTGTAAGGAGACTGTACGATACGATAACAAAACGCATTTTCATTACCGGTTCAAATTCCCATCTTTTAAGCAGAGAATTGGCAACCTCATTAAGAGGCAGGTCAATTAATTATGAAATTTTTCCGCTTTCGTTTAAGGAATACATTCGTTTTCACGGTATAGAGATGGATTTATATCATTCCAAAAGCAGGGCAAAGATAGCAAATTTGTTTGAACGATTCTTATCTTATGGCAGTTTCCCTGAAATTGCTACAGAGAAGAATTTTACCCTCAACTATAAGGTTTTGCAGGAATATTTTGAACTTATGCTTTATCGCGACATGATAGAAAGATTTGGCATAACCAACATTCCTGTCTTGAAATATTTTCTTAAGCGATGCTTTGATAATATAGCGAGTCCTTTGTCAGTTAATAATATTTACAATGAACTTAAGTCGCAGGGATATAAAATCGGCAAAAATTCACTTTATGAATATTTAGATGCAGCAGAAGCAGTATATCTTTTGCTGATGGTGAAAAAACAAAGTGAGTCAGTTATAAAACAGGAAATGGCAGAAAAAAAGGCATATGTGATTGACAATGGATTATTAAATGCCGTTACCTTCAAACTTTCTAATGATTATGGCAAACTTCTTGAAAATGCAATTTCTGTAGAGTTGCATAAAAGCGGAAACACGGTTTTATTTTATAAAGGCGGACGGGAATGTGACTTTATTGTTATGGAAAAACACGCTGTAAAGAAGGTTATCCAATCGGCTTATAGTATCTCGGATAAAACAACAAAGAACCGTGAAATTGAAGGCATTCTTGAGGCATGTAGGAGGTTTGCTTTAAAGGAAGGGTATCTTGTTACCTTTTCAGAAGAAGATATTATCAGAGAGCAGGGTGTGACTATCAATGTTATGCCTGCCTATAAATTTTTTGTTGATGAAATATTGACAGGAGAAGGAATAAAAGGTATAATATATTAAATTTGCAGAGTTGCAAAAGAGTTTTAAATCAAAGGGGAAATTGAGGCGAGGACGCCCGGAAACAGCATAGGTGCTGCTCCGGGCTTTTTGTTTTTTGGTATAACAGGTTGAGATTGCCGCGCAAAAAACGCCCGCCTGTGCTAAAGCTGGGGCGGACAAAGCTCGCAACGACAAAAAGCGTCGGTTTGGAGCAAGGGAGAAAGACAATGAACGGGAAAAAGATGAAAAAAGACGACGTACTGAAGATGGCGAAGGAAAACGACGTAAAGTTTATACGCTTGTGGTTTGCGGATATCACCGGGCAGATGAAGGGCTTTACCATTACCACGGAAGAACTCGGCAACGCCCTGGAAAACGGCATGGGTTTTGACGGCTCTTCCATAAAGGGTTTTGCCCGGATAGACGAATCCGACATGGTGGCTATGCCTGACACGTCCACGTTCACCATACTGCCTTACAGGCCGAAAGAGAAAGCGGTTGCCGGCATGCTGTGCGACGTGCTGAATCCCGACCGCACCCCTTACGAGGGCGACTCGAGGTACATACTGAAGAAACAACTGGATAAAATCGCCGCTAAGGGATACACGTTTTACACTGGCCCCGAACTGGAATTTTTCATCTTCAAGGATGAGAAGTCAACCGAAATACTCGACGAAGGGGGTTATTTTGACATAACGACGCTTGATGCCGGAAATGAAGTGCGCAGGGAAACTATTCTCACTCTCGAAAAAATGGGAATAGACGTTGAGTATTCCCACCATGAGGTGGCGCCGAGCCAGCATGAGATAGACCTGCGGTACAAAGAAGGGATGAAGATGGCGGACATAGTTATGGTATACCGTATGGTAGTTAAGGAAATAGCACAACTGAAAGGTCTTTATGCGACGTTTATGCCAAAGCCCATATTCGGAGTCAACGGTTCCGGCATGCACACGCACCAGTCGATATTCAAGGGCGAAAAGAACCTGTTTTTTGATGCATCCAACAAATACCACCTGTCGGCGGAAGGGATGCACTACATAGCAGGGATAATGAAGCATGCGCGGGAAATAACGCTGGTATGCAACCAGTGGGTAAATTCCTACAAGCGTCTTGTCACAGGGTACGAAGCGCCGGTGTACATATGCTGGGCGCGGCGCAACCGCAGTGCGATGCTGAGGGTGCCGATGTACCAGCCGGGGAAAGAGAAAGCGACGAGGGTGGAGTTCCGTTCGCCAGACCCTGCATGTAACCCGTATCTCGCTTTTGCATGTATGCTGTCGGCCGGTATGAAGGGAATAGAAAACAAGTACAAACTGGCCGAGCCGCTTGAGCGGGACGTGTACCATCTCAGTCCGGAAGAAATGAAAGAGTTTGGAGTTGAGTGTTTGCCGGGCAGTCTCGTAGAGGCGATAGAGGTTGCGGAGGGCAGCAGTCTGCTGAAGGATGTGCTGGGCGAACACATATTCGATAACCTTATAGCGGCGAAAAAGATAGAGTGGGATGAATACAGGAAGAGGGTGCATCCGTATGAACTGGAAGCATACCTTCCTATCTTATAATAATAGGGTCTGTTAGGAGATTTATAACGAAAAATGGAATACAGAGAACTGAAGGAAAGGGAGCGGAACGGAAGGATTCCTTCCGGCTGCGGCGTGTCGGGAATAATGAACAGAAACGGGAACGTTTTTTCCGGGGACGGCATACTTGAGTCCATATGCAGTATGACGGAAAGGGGAAACGGACTGGGTTCCGGCTATGCCGGTTACGGAATATACCCGGAGTGCGCCGACAACTGGTGTTTTCACGTAATGTACGATGCGCCCGGGGCGAAAGAACTCTCGGAGGAATATCTCGAAACCGTTTTTGATATCGTGCACGAGGAGCCGATTCCGGTAAAAAAGGTGGAGACTCTTAAATACGTTCCGTTTCTGCACAGGTATTTCATGAACCTGAAAAGCGGGCGCTCCCATGAATTGTCTGCGGATGAGGACCGCGTAATAAAAGCGGCCATGCATATCAACAGAAATTTTGAGGGCGCCTGCGTTTTCTCTTCAGGGAAGAACATGGGTATCTTCAAAGGGGTGGGCAACCCGGATGAGATAGGAGAGTTTTACGGAATAGGCAATTACAAGGGGTACATATGGACCGCCCACAACCGCTTTCCGACAAATACAGTCGGATGGTGGGGAGGAGCGCATCCCTTCGGCATCCTTGATTGGTCGGTGGTGCACAACGGAGAGATTTCTTCCTACGGCATCAACAGGAGATATCTCGAAAATGCCGGGTATTACTGCAGTTTCTTTACCGATACCGAAGTAATAACGTATCTTTTCGACATGCTGTACAGGAAGCATGACCTGGATTTTGAAGTGATAGCGGATATATTGGCGGCTCCTTTGTGGAGCGACATAGATAGTGAAAATGACCCGCGGCGGAAGGAGTTTCTGACGGCATTGAGGATGATTTACTCCTCGGCGCTGATAAACGGGCCGTTTGCGATAATAGTTGCCAATTCCGGCGCTATGGTCGGGCTTAACGACAGGGTGAAACTGAGGCCGCTGGTTGCTGCGGAATCAGGGGAGTTTGTTTATCTCGCATCCGAGGAGTCCGCAATCAGGCTGATATGCAAGAATCCCGGCAGGGTGTGGATGCCGGAGGCCGGACAGCCTGTAATTGCGAGAATAAACAATTCACCTCCTCTGTTCCCCTCATCCTGCCCTTCTCCCCAGAGGGTAGAAGGACGGATGGAAGAATAAGAGGTACAGGTAAAGAAGAGTAAAATGGCTAAATCAAAGACTGCGTGCGAATTTGTCGCGGAAAGAAACGCGGACAGGTGCATAAAGTGCCAGGCGTGCGTCCGCGTGTGCGCAAACGATGTGCACGGCTACGATGCCGTGACGGGGGAACTGCTGTCCGATTGTTCGAAGTGCGCGGGGTGCCATTTCTGCGAGGACATATGCCCTACGGGCGCGCTGACGATAAGAAGAAATCTTTCGGATACGCGGGAAAATGCAAACTGGACCAAGGACTACATATACAAGATAATCCGGCAGGCGGAAACCGGCGGGGTATTGCTGACCGGCATGGGAAACGACAGACAGTACAAAAACTATTTCGACCACATCGTTCTGAACGCATCCCAGGTGACCAATCCGTCCATAGACCCTTTGCGCGAGCCGATGGAACTGAAGACGTTCATAGGCAGGAAGCCGGACAGGATTGAGTTTTCGCGGGACACTGAAACGGGAGAGCGTATTCTGTCGGAAAACGTCCCCGTTCATCTCGAACTGGAAAGTCCTGTAATGTTTTCTGCCATGAGTTTCGGCTCTATATCCCTTAACGCATGCAGGTCCCTGGCAAAAGCCGCATGCGACTTCGGAGTTTACTGGAATACCGGCGAAGGAGGCCTGCACAATGACCTCGAGGTTTATGCCGGCAGGGTTATCGTGCAGATAGCAAGCGGCAGGTTCGGCGTGAACGTCGACTATCTGCAGAAAGCGGCTGCGATAGAGATTAAGATAGGGCAGGGGGCAAAGCCCGGCATAGGAGGGCATCTTCCGGGCGAAAAGGTATCGGATGAAATATCTCTCACGAGAATGATACCGGCGGGCACAGATGCTATCAGTCCGGCTCCGCACCACGACATATATTCCATAGAGGATTTGCGGCAGTTAATTTACGCTCTCAAAGAGGCAACGCAGTACAAAAAACCGGTGGGCGTGAAGATTGCCGCTGTGCATAACGTCGCTCCGATATCAAGCGGTATAGTCCGCGCGGGGGCGGATTTCATAACCGTCGACGGCATCAGGGGAGGAACCGGAGCCGCTCCGGCCGCGATAAGGGACAACGTGGGCATTCCGATAGAACTTGCGGTTGCCGTGGTCGACCAGCGTCTTAGGGAAGAAGGAATCAGGAACCGTGCATCGATTCTTGCCGCCGGAGGTTTCAGGACGAGCGCGGATGTGGTTAAGGCGATTGCCCTGGGCGCCGATGCGGTTTACATAGGGACTTCGGCGCTTATTTCTCTCGGGTGCCACGTCTGCCAGAAGTGCTACACGGGGAAATGCAATTGGGGCATCGCCACGCAGGACCCGTACCTGACAAGGCGCCTCAACCCGGAGACCGGGGCGAAAAGGGCTTACAATCTTTTGAGGGCGTGGTCGCTGGAGATAAAAGAGATGCTGGGCGGCATGGGTATAAACGCCGTGGAGTCTCTCAGGGGCAACAGGGAGCAGTTGAGAGGGGTGGGGTTGAGCGAACTGGAGTTGAAGATTTTGGGTATTAAGCATGCGGGAGAATCATGGTGAACCGAAAGGATTTCATCCGGTAAATTTTATCTGGTTGGTGACGATTATGAATAAAAGGGCGAAGAAAATAGTTATAAGGGAAGAGTACTGCATAGG
>CAYPTS010000001.1:0-50287 GCA_964413825.1 uncultured bacterium | reverse complement strand
CGATTATGAATAAAAGGGCGAAGAAAATAGTTATAAGGGAAGAGTACTGCATAGGGTGCAGGTTGTGCGAGGTGCACTGCATCACCCAGCATTCCGGGTCGAAGGATATTATAAAAACCTACAAGGGAGTCGGGAATATGCCGGTATCCGGGATATGCTTCGAAGAAAAGGGAAGCGTCTCCTTTGCCATCCAGTGCCGGCACTGCGATGATGCTCCGTGCGTGGAGAACTGTCTCACGGGTGCAATGTACCGCGATGCGGAAACTGGCAGGATTCTTCACAACCGTGACAAGTGCGTGGGATGCTGGATGTGTGTGATGCTTTGTCCTTTCGGGGTGATAAAAACCGACCATGCCGAAAAAAAGGTCGTGTCAAAATGCGATTTATGCATCGAAGGCGATTTTCCCGCCTGCGTCGAACACTGTCCCAATGATGCGATATGTCTTGTTGACGCGGCCGGCAGAAAGATAGAGAAATGAAAACAAAGTATCTCATAATAGGGAACTCCGTAAGCGGGGTCAACTGCATTGAGGGGATAAGGCAGGTTGACAGGGAAGGAAAGATAACCGTCGTTTCCGACGAGAGCGTTTACAATTATTCCCGCCCCCTGATTTCGTATTACCTCGGGGGCAGGCTCGAAGAAAACAGCCTGTCTTTCAGGAGCCGGGATTTTTATGAGAACAACGGCGTGGAACTTGTTCTCGGCACAAGGGCGGAAAAGATTGACGCGGCAGGGAAAAAAGTTGCCGCAGGAGGATATGATATAGAGTTTGATAAACTGCTTATAGCCACAGGAGGCAGGCCGTTTGTTCCGGAATTGAAAGGATATTCAAAAGGGATGGAAGGCGTTTTCACCTTTACCGGAATCGAGGACGCAAAAAATATCGTCAATTACATTGAAAAAAACGTTACGAAGGAGGCGGTTGTGCTCGGCGGCGGGCTTATAGGACTTAAGTGTGCGGAGGGGCTTATCGAAAGAGGCGTAAAAACCTTTATCGTTGAACTTGCCGGTAATCTCCTGTCTACCACTCTCGACAAAACCGCATCGGGCATCATAGAAAAAGAGTTGAAAGAAAGGAAAAACTGCGGAGTTTTTTGCGGGGATACGGTTTCCGAGGTTGAAATCAGCGGCGGCCGTCCGGCAGGGGTTATTCTGAAATCCGGAGGAAGGATAAAGGCGAATTTGATAGTCGCCGCCATAGGTGTGCGTCCCGACCTCGATGTTATCGCGGACAGCGGGATAAAACACAACCGCGGCATTATTGTTGATTCCCGCATGCAGACAAATTGCGGGGGCATATATGCCGCCGGCGACGCCGCCGAAGGGCTTGATGGACTGCTCGGGGAAAACGCCGTCATAGCGATATGGCCGGTTGCGGCCAGGCAGGGCAGAGTTGCAGGGATAAACATGGCCGGCGGGTATGCGTTGTATGAAGGGATGTTTCCTATGAACGCGGTCGACATTGCAGGCGTTCCGGTGGTTTCTTTCGGCATCACAAACCCGCCGGATTCTGTGGGGTGCGAGGTACTGCAGAAAACCGGAGACGGGTTTTATAAAAAGATTGTTCTCATGAATAACGTGATAGTCGGTTGTATTTTCCTGGGAAAGATTGAAAGGAGCGGTATTTTTTCAGGTATCGTAAGGGATAAACTGGATGTTTCACAGTTCAAGTCTGAACTTCTGAAAGATGATTTCGGCCTTCTCGTTCTGCCGAAAGAGTACAGGAAGCATCTTGTTGTTGGCGAGGGGATAGAGGTATGAACATGGGGGTTGAATGGTGAAAATAGATGCGGAAGGGATGCATTACACGGTTCTCAACGGAAAAATAAGGGAAGCGTTGGAGAGCGGGTGCAAAGAGATTCTTCTCAAGGGTGTCTGCGGCCAGCGTTACATAGGCGCCGGATTGAAGGACGGCGGTGTCAGGATTACCGTAGACGGCCTGCCCGGAAACGACCTTGCCGTGTTTATGGACGGACCCGAGATAACGGTTCACGGCAACGTGCAGGACGGCGCAGGCAACACGCTTAACTCCGGCAGACTCATAGTTCACGGCAGTACCGGTGACATTCTCGGGCATTCCATGAGGGGCGGAGAAATTTTCGTGAAGGGAAGCGTTGGTTACCGCGTCGGGATACATATGAAAGAATACAGGGATTTTTATCCGGTTATAGTGATAGGCGGCAGAGCCGGGAATTTCCTGGGAGAATATATGGCCGGAGGCATGATTATCCTTTTGGGCATGGATACCTGCGGGGAAATTGCCGGGGATTTCCTCGGTACGGGCATGCACGGCGGGGTGATATATGCGAAAGGCAGGATAAACGGATGCCGCATTGGAAAAGAAGTGAAGGTTTTCAGCATAGACGATGAGGATTTCGTTAAGATAAAAAAATACGTTGAAAGATTCGCATCTTATTTCGGCGTTGCCGTTGATGATATAATAAAAGGAGAGTTTTTCAAGATAGTTCCTATAAGCCACCGTCCTTACGGCAAACTATATGCCTATTGAAAGCAGATTGATTTCATTTTTGACTGGGATGGATGCGGGAAAATAATAATGGTACATATAATTGAAGTGTGTAATAAGGCGGGTATTCCGGACGTGTTTGGCCAGGAAATTAAGAAGAGTATTGCGGAGACCGGAATCAGGGGAGTGGACAGCGTATTAACGTCGGAGATTTACCGTTTCGAAGGCGTTTTACGCCCTGACGAACTTGATTTCATAGCCGAAGAAATTCTTGTGGATGCGGTTTCACAGGAGTATTTTACGGACGGCGCAAATATTGCAGTAAGAAGAAATGGATACAGGGCGATAGACGTTTTTTACAAGAGCGGCGTGACTGATTCTACTGCCGGCACCGTTCTTATTGCGTTGAATGATGCGGGGATAAAAACGGAGTATTCGGTATCTACGGGAAAAAGATATTATTTGAGGGGCGCATTGACTGAAAAAGACGTGGAAACCGTATGTGCGAAGGTGCTGGCAAATTCTCTCATACAGGAGTATTCAATCATTACCCCTCACCCTGCCCCTCTCCTTCAAGGGGCGAGGGGAATAAAGGGATAGGGAAGGAAACAATGTCTAAATACGCATCGGAAGTAGATATTCTCGGAGCCGGCGAAGAAAAACTTCTTGAGATAAGCGGGAAAAACCTGCTGGCGCTCAATCTTTCGGAAATGAAGGCGGTGCAAGACTATTTCGCGCGGGTGGGACGCAACCCGACAGACTGCGAGATTGAGACCATCGCCCAAACGTGGTCGGAACACTGCTGTCATAAGATATTCAGGGCGGAGATTGAATATACGGAGGAGTCCGGTGGGAAAAGATGGAAAGAAAAGATAACGCTTCTGAAAGAAATCAAAAATGCAACCGCAAAACTTGACAGCGGGTTATGCGTTTCGGTTTTCGAGGATAACGCCGGGATTATAAGGTTTAACGGACAAAACGGAATCGCCTTCAAGGTCGAAACGCACAATCATCCCTCGGCTCTCGAACCCTACGGCGGCGCCGGCACAGGCATCGGCGGAGTGATACGCGACATACTGGGAGCGGGAAAAGGCGCCAGGCCGGTTATGAATACGGACGTTTTTTGTTTCGGTATGCAGGACGCTTCCCGCGGCGGACTGCCCGAAGGAGTTCTGCATCCGCGCAGGGTTTTCAGGGGAGTGGTCGGTGGCGTCAGGGATTATGGCAACAGGATGGGCATTCCCACGGCCTCGGGCGCAATTATATTTGACGGCAGATATCAGAACAACTGTCTTGTTTTCTGCGGTACCGTGGGAGTGATACCTCTTTCCATGGTTAAGAAGAAAGTCATGCCCGGCGACCGCATAGTTCTGGTCGGAGGCAGGACCGGACGCGACGGCATCCACGGAGCGACTTTTTCATCTATACGCCTTGATGCGGGCGTCTCGACCAGCGTGGTGCAGATAGGCAATCCCATTGTCCAGAAAAAGATGATGGATGTTCTTCTTGCGGCAAGGGACGAAGGCCTGTACAATTCGGTAACCGACTGCGGCGCAGGGGGGCTTTCCTCTGCCGTAGGGGAAATGGCGGCCGCTTACGGCGCGGAGGTCTGGCTTGAAAAGGTGCCTCTCAAATCCAGAGGCCTGGCGCCGTGGGAAATATGGATTTCCGAATCGCAGGAGAGGATGGTTCTGTCTGTACCGCAGAGAAAACTGGCAAAACTGCTTGATTTATTCGCTTCCGAAGACGTGGAAGCGGCGGTCATAGGCAGGTTCGCAAATACGGGAACGCTTAAACTCTTTTACCGCGGGGATGTTGTCTGCGGACTTGACATGAAGTTTCTGCACAAAGGCATCCCGCGCAGAAAGATGAAGGCGCATTTTCAACTTCACGGAAAATCGGAGCCGGAAAAACCGCACGCGGTAAAATCCGACTGCCTGCATGACTGCCTCATAAAACTTCTCGGCAGTTCCAACGTTGCGTCGAGGGAACCGGTGATAAGGCAGTATGACCACGAGGTGCAGGCGCACACGGTTGTCAAGCCGCTGGCGGGCATGGAAGGCAGTGGACCCTCGGATGCCGCGGTTCTGAAACCGTTTTACGATGACTATAAGGGTATTGCCGTGGGCTGCGGAATAAATCCCTTTTACGCCGAACCCGACCCGTACCTGATGGCCGGATGCTGTATCGAGGAGTCCCTGCGCAATATCGTCGCTTCCGGAGCCGACCCGGGACAGGCGGCAATTCTCGACAATTTCTGCTGGGGGGACGTGTCCGGAGAGGATGAACTCGGCAGTCTTGTCAGGTGCGTCAAAGGTTGCAGGGACTTTGCCCTTAAGTACAAACTGCCGTTCATATCCGGCAAGGACAGTCTGAACAATTTTTTCATTGACGCAAAGACCGGCGTCAAAACCTCGATACCCGGCACCCTGCTCATTTCCGCAGTAGGAATGGTGCCGGATGTAAGAAAGACCGTGTCCACCGACCTGAAGAAAAGCGGGAATCTTTTATACGTATGCGGCGTTACCCGCAGGGAAACCGGAGGTTCCCGGTATAACAATCTGTTCGGCATCCGTGGCGGAACCGTTCCGGTGCCTGTTCCGTCCGAATCCCTGCCGATGATGGAAAAGATACACCTGTGCATAAGCAGGGGAATTATAGAGGCGTGCCACGACTGTTCCGACGGCGGTTTTGCCGTTGCGCTTATGGAAATGGCGATGGGCGGCGGGAAAGGTGCGGAAATCTTTATTGACAGGATGGCATCCGAAAACAACGGCCCTGAAATCCTTTTGTTTTCCGAGAGCCAGGGCAGGTTTGTCGTTGAGGTCGGCGCCGGGCACCGGGAAAGTTTTGAAAAAATCATGCGCGGAACTGCCGCCGCCAAAGTCGGCACGGTCTCGGGAGATGATGCCGTACGGGTCTTTTTCGAAGGGAAAAACCTTTTCACCGTAAACGTAAAGCAGGCGGCGGATGTATGGAGGTCGGGACTGCAATGGTAAAACCGAGGATTCTCATTATGCGGGTTGCCGGTACAAACTGCGACATGGAGACCGGATGGGCGTTTGAACTTGCCGGCGGGATTCCGGAGCGTGTGCATATAAACAGGATTAAAAAAGGCGAAAAGAAGATGAAGGATTACCAGGTGCTCGTTATCCCCGGGGGTTTTTCCTACGGGGACGACATATCCGCGGGCAAAGTCCTTGCGAATGAAATCAGGCATAACATAGGCGGGGACGTGAACCTTTTTATCGGCGCGGGGAAACCGGTGATAGGCATCTGCAACGGGTTTCAGGTATTGGTGAAGGCAGGCATTTTGCCCTATGCCGGAAGGCAGTCCGTCACTCTCGGCTGGAATGATTCCGCAAGGTTTGAAGACAGGTGGGTTTACCTGAAAATCGAAGACAGCGCATCGCCTTTCTTTAGGGGGATGCCGCCGGTGATAAAACTGCCGGTTGCCCATGCAGAGGGAAAACTTATGGCGGAAAGCGGGGCGGTTCTGAAAAAGATGGAAGAAGACAAACTTGTGCTGTTCAGGTACTGCGCTCCGGACGGAAGTTTAAAAGGATACCCGCACAACCCCAGCGGGTCCGCGGGCGGGATAGCCGGAATAGCGTCTGAAAGCGGTCTTGTGGTGGGCATGATGCCGCATCCCGAAAGGGCTGTTTTGAGGTGCCTGCATCCGGACCGGCACAGGGACGAAGGCGGGGATGACTACGGAGACGGGTTGAGGTTTTTCAAAAACGTCGTGGAGTACGTAAAATGAAAGAATTGAAGGAAAACTGCGGTGTCGCCGGAATCTACGGGAACAGCAGGGCCGCAGAGATGCTGTACCTTGCCCTTTTTTCTCTCCAGCACAGGGGGCAGGAGAGTTGCGGCATCGTTGTTTCCGACGGCAGGAAGGCGGGCATAAAGCGCGGGATGGGCACCGTACCCGAGGTGTTCCAGCCGGGGGCGATAGACAGTTTGAAAGGGCACTTCGGAATAGGGCATGTCAGGTATTCGACGACAGGCAGTTCTTCGCTTAAAAACGTACAGCCGTTTTTTGCGGAATACAGGGGGAAAAACTATGCGATTTCACACAACGGCAATCTGGTGAACGGTGCGGCATTGAGGGAAAAACTTGAAAAAAAGGGGAGCATATTCCAGACAACGCTCGATACCGAAGTATTGATGCATCTGATAACGATGTCGCGGAAATCCAACTTCCATGATAAACTGACGGATGCGCTCTCAAAATTAAAAGGCGCTTTTTCCTTCGTCATATTTACTCCCGACCGCCTGATTGCTGTGAAAGACCCGTGGGGGTTCAGGCCGCTTTGCCTCGGGACGGTCGACGGGGGATATGCGGTAGCTTCGGAGAGTTGCGCATTCGACCTGATAGGAGCGCGGTACGAAAGGGAACTTGCCGCCGGCGAGATGCTGACGATAGGCGAAAACGGGCTTGAAAGTTCTTTTCTGCCGGAAGCAAAGAAGAAGGCAAGGTGCATATTTGAATTCATATATTTTGCAAGGCCGGACAGTACGATTTTCGGCGCCAGCGTTTACCGCGCGAGGAAAAAATTCGGCGAGAAATTGGCGGAAGAATTTCCTTTCCGGGGGGATATCGTCGTTCCCATACCGGATTCCGGGAACATCGCGGGGCTCGGTTTTTCCCAGAAGATGAAAATTCCATATGAAATGGGAATAGTGAGGAACCATTACGTGGGCAGGACGTTCATACAGCCGTTCCAGACTTCGAGGGAAATGGGGGTCAGGATAAAACTCAATCCCATAAGGGACGTCGTAGAAGGGAAAAAAATAATCGTCGTAGAGGATTCCATAGTAAGGGGGACAACAAGCCGGTTGAGGGTGAAGACCCTGAGGGAGGCCGGAGCGGAAAAGATTTTCATGGCGGTGAGTTGCCCGCCCATAAGGCATCCGTGTTTTTACGGAATAGATTTTCCTTCGGAGGGGGAGCTCATAGCGGGAAAAGAGCCGGTAGAGAAGATAGCGGCGGAGATAGGAGTGGACGGACTCTATTACCTGAGTCTCGACGGGATGCTTTCTTCGGCGGGACTGCCCCGGGAAGAATTCTGTACGGCATGTTTCACCGGGAATTACAAAGTGAAGGAGTGCAATGGACGGTTATCTTGTTCTTGAAGACGGAACGGTTTTCAAGGGAGAGGCGTTCGGAACCGAAGGCGAGAGTTACGGCGAACTTGTTTTCAATACGAGCATGACAGGCTACCAGGAGATTCTCTATGACCCGTCATATAAAGGGCAGATAGTCGTAATGACCTATCCTTTAATCGGGAACTACGGAATAAATGCTGAAGATGCGGAGTCCTCCAAGGTTCATCTCGAGGGATTTGTCGTCAAGGAACGAAGCAAACTTTACAGCAACTGGCGCGCAACCAAGCCGCTCGATGTGTTTCTTTATGAACAGGGCGTCATAGGCATAGAGGGCATTGATACAAGGAAGGCAACGCTTCTTCTCAGGGAAATGGGCGCGATGAAAGCGGGGCTTTTTTCAGGTAAAAACAGCGTGACAAAGATGGTGGAGAAGGTGCGTAATTCCAAGAGTATTGAAGGCATCGACCTTGTGAGGGAGGTTGCCGGCAGTCCTTACGTATGGTCGGACAAAGGAGACTATAAGGTCGTGGTTATGGACTGCGGGACAAAATTCAACATATTGCGGCTTCTTTCCGAAAGGGGTATGCGCGTTGTTGTGATGCCTGCCGCCGCGCCGTGGCAGGAGATAGTAAAAGAAAAGCCCGACGGCATTCTCGTATCCAACGGTCCGGGTGACCCGTCGGCGGTACCATACGCGGTTGAAAATCTTTCCAACCTGATAGAGCGGTATCCGGTTTTCGGCATCTGTTTCGGCATACAACTCATTTCGCAGGTTTTCGGCGGAAAGACCTACAAGTTGAAGTTCGGCCACCACGGTGCAAACCATCCGGTCAAGGATATCAAGACAGGAAAGATATACATAACGGTTCAGAATCATTCTTTCTGCGTGGACATGGAGACGCTGGACAGAAGCGGCATGGAGATGACGCACCTGAATCTTAATGACAACACTCTCGAGGGAATTGCCCACAGGAAACTTCCGGTGTCGGCGGTGCAGTTTCATCCGGAGCACGCGCCGGGTCCGCCGGATGCGGCCTATCTGTTTGACATGTTCGTGAAGTCTGTCATGGAGAAAGCAGGCTGAAGCATAGGAAAGTTTTCGAATACGGGAACCTTTATCTTCCTATTAAGCAGATATGTGAGGGGTAAAAGAGAAATGGGAAAAAGGACGGATATAAAGAAGATAATGCTGATAGGCTCCGGCCCGATTGTCATAGGCCAGGCGTGCGAGTTCGATTACTCCGGCTCGCAGGCGTGCAAGGCGCTCAAGGAAGAAGGCTATTCCGTCGTCCTTGTCAACAGCAATCCCGCCACGATAATGACCGACCCGGACATGGCCGACAGCACGTATCTCGAGCCGCTTACGCCGGAAATATTAACCAAAATAATAGAGAGGGAAAGGCCTGACGCCCTCCTGCCGACCCTCGGCGGACAGACGGCTCTCAACCTTGCGGTGCAACTCACGGAATCCGGCGCGCTCGAGAAATACGGCGTCGAGGTCATAGGCGCAAATTATGAATCCATAAGGAAGGCCGAGGACAGGGCTTTGTTCAAACAGGCAGTTGAGAAAACAGGTTTCAAAGTTCCGGCGAGCGGGGTGGCGTATACGCTTGAGGAGGCGGTGGACGTTTCGGAAAAACTGGGTTTCCCGGTGATTATCAGGCCGGGATATACGCTCGGCGGCACCGGCGGAAGCGTCGCATACAACGCGGAAGAATTCAAGGAACTTGCGTATGCAGGGCTGAAGTTAAGCCCTGTGAGCGAAATACTTGTCGAGCAGTCGGTTCTCGGCTGGAAAGAATATGAACTCGAGGTCATGAGAGACAAGAAGGGCAATGCGGTTGTTATCTGCTCCATAGAAAACTTTGACCCGATGGGAGTTCATACCGGAGACAGCATCACCGTTGCTCCGGTGCAGACGCTTACCGACAGGGAATACCAGGTTATGCGTTTTGCCGCAATAAAAATAATGGAGGAGATAGGCGTTGAAACCGGCGGTTCCAACGTACAGTTTGCCGTGAACCCGGCCGACGGGTCAATGTCCGTCATAGAAATGAACCCGCGCGTTTCGAGAAGTTCCGCGCTTGCCTCCAAGGCGACCGGTTTTCCCATAGCGAAAATTGCCGCGAAACTTGCGGTCGGGTATACACTTGACGAAATACCCAACGACATCACGAGGAAAACTCCGGCGTGTTTCGAACCTGCAATCGACTACTGCGTGGTGAAGATACCGAAGTTCAACTTTGAAAAATTTCCGGCGGCGGACGATTTACTTACCATCTCCATGAAATCCGTCGGGGAGGTCATGGCTATGGGCAGGACGTTCAGGGAGGCGTTGAACAAAGCGTTGAGGAGTCTCGAGGAGAAGTTTTCCGGATTCGAGGACATAAGTTTGTCCCTTGAGACCTGCGCCGGCATAAGCAGGCCAGGCCCCCGGAGGCTCTTTTACCTGAAGAAAGGTTTCAATGAAGGGCTGTCCATAGACGAAATCTCGAATCTCTCGAAAATCGACAGGTGGTTTTTATACAACCTGAAGGAAATTTCCGGCGTGGAATCGGATATAAGAAAATGCAGGGGAAGAAAAATGCCGTGCGGCATGCTTAAGAAGGCCAAGGAATACGGGTTTTCAGACAGGCAGATAGCGGCGCTGACAGGCAAAGAGGAGAAGGCGGTAAGGGCGTTGAGGGAGAAACACGGGATAAAAGCGGGGTACAAACTCGTGGATACCTGCGCCGGGGAGTTTGAGGCGTACACGCCGTACTATTATTCAACCTATGAATAAACACAAAAAAGGAAAGAGTTGACGAGTTCGAAACAGGCTGTGCCTTTGGTGAGAACAGAAGACGGGGGGATTATGGTTGCAGTGATTGATTTCGGGTCGCAGTATACGCAGTTGATTGTGCGCAGGGTCAGGGAGTTGAAGATTTACTGCGAGATTTTTCCCTGTACGGTTACCGCCGAAGCGCTTGAGGAAAAAGGCGTTGCCGCCGTTATCCTTTCCGGCGGGCCCGGCCACGTGCATCTCGGCGGCGGGCCGTCTTTTGACAGAAAAATAACCGAAAGGTTCTACGTCCTCGGCATATGCTACGGCATGCAGCTGCTTGCCGCATCCGCCGGCGGGAGGGTGTGTCCCGGAAAACAGCGCGAGTACGGGGAGACGGTATTTTATCCGGACACAGGGGATGCGATTTTCCACGGGATACACAAGGAAACCGTGGTGTGGATGAGCCACTGGGACTATGTGGAAAAACTGCCTGCGGGATTTGTGGCGACAGGCAGGACGGGCAACACGGAAATCGCTTCCATGCGCAGTGAAGACGGCAGAATTTACGCCCTGCAGTTTCATCCGGAAGTGATACACACGAAAGAGGGGACGGCAGTCCTGAAAAATTTTCTCTACCGCATCTGCGGATTAAAGCCGGACTGGAATCCCGTGTCTGTTTTGAAAAAGACAGGGGAAGAAATACGGGAGAAAGTGGGTACGGGAAAAATCATATGCGGTTTAAGCGGCGGCGTCGATTCTGCCTGCCTGTCGATAATTCTCAATGATGTTTGCAGAAAAAACTCCCTAAGCGTTTTTGTGAATAACGGCGTTTTGAGAAAAGGAGAGCCGGAAAAGATTTTATCAACATTCAAAAACAGGGTGAACCTGAAATACGTTGATGCCGGAGAGGTTTTTCTCAAACGCCTTGAAGGCGTATCCGACCCCGAAAAAAAGAGGAAAATAATAGGCAATACGTTCATACGCATATTTGAGAAGGAGGCAAAAGAATTCGGCGCAGGGTTTCTTGCGCAGGGCACTCTTTACCCTGACGTAATCGAGAGTATTTCTCCGTTCGGGGGGCCTGCTTCCGTGATAAAAAGCCATCATAACGTCGGCGGCCTTCCCGCAAAACTCAAGCTTTCTCTCGTCGAGCCGTTCAGATTTCTTTTCAAGGACGAGGTCAGGCGGTTGGGCAGGGAACTGGAACTCCCTGATTTTATTGTCGACAGGCATCCTTTTCCTGGCCCCGGTCTTGCCGTGAGGATTGTCGGCAGTGTAAATAAAAGCCGTCTTGAGATATTGAGGGAAGCCGACAGCATAGTGATGGAAGAGATGAAACTTGCAGGGCTTTACGCAGATGTCTGGCAGGCGTTTGCGGTCCTCCTTCCGGTTAAAAGCGTGGGAGTGATGGGCGACAAAAGAACCTACGAGAATGTGATAGCTCTGCGGGTGGTCAAGAGTTCAGACGGCATGACCGCAGACTGGGTTAAGGTTCCGTACCGGGTGTTGGGCGTCGTTTCAAACCGTATAGTTAACGAGGTGAAGGGTGTAAACAGGGTGGTGTATGACATTACGTCCAAGCCTCCCGCCACCATTGAATGGGAATGATACCAGTTCCCCTCTCTGCATATAGTTTTATTGGCTTGCCGGAAATTAAAAACGGTATAGATTAACGGAGGAGTTTTTTTATAAGGCTGTCAAGTTCTGTCATTTCAAAGGGTTTCGGGAGAACTGCGTCGGCGCCTGCCTCTTTGACCTTGCTGACGTTCGCTTCGGATGGATAGCCGGTTATGGCGATAATCTTTATGTGTTTCGTATTGGGGTCGTTTCTGATGTTCCTGCACAGGTTGAATCCGTTGATGCCCGGCATGAAAAGGTCAAGTATTACAATGTCCGGGTTCACTCTGCTTAGTATCCTGCCGGCTTCAAACCCGTCGGATGCCGAAGTCACTATGTATGAGGGGTTTTCCGCTTTCATATAGTCCTGCACCGTCTGTATTACCAGATTTTCATCGTCTACGATGAGTATTCTGAATCCTTCCGGTTCTAAACTGCCGGCAGTATGGCTGTCCATACCGCTTTTTTTGATGAAATCAGAAAGGTCTTTTTTTGTTACCTTGTACCTGCCGCCGGGTATTTTAAACGCTTTTATCTTACCGTTCGTTACCCATTTGTATGCGGATATTCTGCTTACACCGAATATTCTGGCAATGTCGCCAGTGGTAAAGAACTTCTTGTTTGAGTAAGCCATTTGCTATATTGTATCCGCACCTGCATATTTTTGTCAATTATTTTGTGTTTGTCTGAGATTCGACATAAGGAAACAGAGAGGAAAGAAAGCAGTTTCCTTTCCCCTCAGTACCAAGGATTCTTATGTCGAACTTGAGATGAGCAACCGGAGATATTGAGGCAGTTTTGCAAATATGGTAGAATAACGGGATATGGGTACGGTTATTATGCTTTCGGCGGTTTTAATCCTGCAGGTTTTTCTACTGCTTTCTGTGTTGTTTAAAAACAGGGAAAAGGGCGTTGATACCGGGATAAAACTGAGGGACATAGAAAACCAGCTAAATAGGATTGACCCGCTTGTGAGAGACGAATTTGCCCGCAGCAGGGACGAATTGCAGAAAAGTGCGAGAGATACCAGAGAGGAACTGAGCAACTCATTCAGGACGCTCGGCGAAGTTCTCTCAGGGACGATGGAAAGACGCCTTCATTCTCTTCAGGATGAAAACGTCAAAAAACTGGAAGAAATGAGGGCTACGGTGGATGAAAAACTCCAGTCGACCCTTGAAAAGAGACTCAGCGAGTCTTTCAACGTCGTAAGCGAACGACTCAAGCAGGTGCATGAAGGACTGGGCGAGATGAAAACTCTTGCCGCGGGGGTAGGTGACCTGAAAAAGGTTCTTTCCAACGTTAAAACGCGCGGCGTGCTCGGAGAGATTCAACTGGGAAATATTCTTGAGAACATACTTTCGGCGGAGCAGTATGAGAGAAACGTTACAGTGAAGGAAGGTTCCGGGCAGTCAGTAGAGTATGCGATAAAACTTCCCGGCGGAGACAGTCCCGTCTACCTGCCGCTGGATTCGAAATTTCCCATGGAAGTTTACCACCGCCTGCTGGATGCCTATGCCGGCGGCGATGCCGAAGCTGTCGCCGCGGCAGGAAGGAATGTGGAGCATACCATTAAAAAGTGCGCGAAAGATATAAGCGAAAAATATATCAATCCGCCCGAGACGACGGATTTCGGAATACTGTTTCTGCCGGTGGAAGGGCTTTACGCCGAGATAGTAAGGCAGACAAGTTTGATTGAAATTCTACAGCGGGATTACAAGATAACCGTAGCAGGTCCTTCGACACTGGCGGCTTTTCTGAACAGTCTGTACATGGGGTTCCGCACCCTTGCGATACAGAAAAGGACAGGCGAGGTATGGAAGACGCTTGCCGCAGTGAAGAAGGAGTTTGACAGATTCGGCGGCGTCCTGAAAAAAGCGCAGGAAAAGATAGAAGGCGCTGGCAGGGATATAGAAAATCTCGTGGGGACAAGGACAAGGCAGATACAGTCAAAACTTAGAAGTGTCGAGGAGATGCCCGAACAGGATGCGGGTCCGCTTGAGGACGCAGTACAAAAAAGGAGCGTGGAAGATGAAGAGAATATCTAAAGGAAAGGGAGTAATGAGAGGCATAATTTTTGCGGCGGTTTTGTGCGTCGCCGCAGCGGGAACCTTTTCGGTGACGTGCAGTGCGGCCGAGATAAGGATTGTGTCCATCGATACCCAGAGGGTTTTCAGCGGACATCCCGCTTTCCATGAAGCAATGGGAAAATTCCAGGTGCAGATAGAGGATATGCAGAAAAAACTGGAAGGAATGGATGAAGAAGCCAAGGGTATGGCACAGCAGATGATGCAACAGCAGATGCAAAATCTGGGCATGCAACTGCAGGAAGAAGCGTTCGGCAGGATGAAGGCCGACGTGCAGAAGTTTGCCAAAAAAAAGGGATATACCTACATTGTTGACAGCAACATGCTTATCGTGGGAGGAAAAGATGTGACCGAGGAAGTTCTTGCGTCTTTCCCGAAACCGGAACCGAAGAAAGTGGAAGTGCCTCCCGCGGAGGAAAAGGAAGAATGCCCGGTCCCTCCGGCTGAAGAGAAGAAGTAAACAGGAAATCAATCTGTCTCAAGAGATATATCGAGGGCTTTCTGCGCATGTATCGCGGTCGTGTCGAAAACCTTGACCTGAGTATCGGATTGTTTTATTAAAAAGGGGAGTTCGGTGCACCCGAGAACTATGCCTTCCGCCCCTTTTTCGACGAGTCCGTCAATTATCTTAAGGACTTCAATACGAGACTCCGCTTTCACTTCGTTTTTTACCAGTTCCCCGTAGATGATGCCGTTTACCGTTTCCATGTCCCGTTCATCAGGGACAACGGTTTCGATTCCCATGCGGGCAAGCCCCTTTTCATAGAATCCTTTGCTCATCGTGAAAATTGTTCCGAGCAGTCCGATTTTTTTCAGTCCGCACTTTTTTATCTCTTCTCCGGCCGCGTCGATTATGCTTATCCACGGTACCGGCAGGGAGTCTTTTATCTCGTCATAGACGATGTGCACCGAGTTGCAGGCGGCGACAACGAAGTCGGCTCCGGCCGCATGCAGTTTAAGAACGGCGGATTTTATTTTTTCCGGCAGTGCATATCCCGCTTCTATGAATTCGCTGAAGTTTAAACTGTAGATAATTATTTCAGGATAGGCAAAGTCTTTATGCGTTTCATGGTATTTATGGATGATGTACAGATAATACGAAACCGTAGATTCAGGCCCGAGCCCGCCGAGTATCCCTATTTTTTTCATGTTTATTCCGTCCAGTTCATTATGACCTTGCCGCATTTACCGGAAAGCATTACCCCGAATGCTTCTTCATACTCTGTAAATCGAAACCTGTGGGTTATGACGGGCTTAATGTCCAGTCCTGACTCCAGCATTGCCTGCATCATATACCACGTCTCGTACATCTCCCTGCCGTAAATACCCTTTATGGTCAGCATGTTGAAAATTACCTTGTGCCAGTCAACGGCGAGTTTTCCGGTAGGAATTCCCAGAAGCGCGATTTTACCGCCGTGGCACATGTTGTCGAGCATGTCGCTGAAAGCGTTCCCGTTTCCGGACATCTCCAGGCCTATGTCGAACCCCTCCTTCATCCCAAGTTCGTTCTGCAGGTCTTTCAGCGTTTTTTTACCGCTTGCGTCCAGAACCGCGGTTGCACCCATTTTTTTTGCGAGGTTCAGCCGGTAAGGGTTGGTGTCCGTGACTGCCACAAAGCGCGCTCCCGCGTGCCTGACTACTGCGGTTGCCATCAGGCCTATGGGGCCGGCTCCGGTGATGAGCACGTCTTCGCCCAGCGTCTTGAAAGAAAGGGATGAATGTACCGCATTGCCGAAGGGGTCGAAGATGGAAAGTGTTTCCATGGAGATGTCCGGGTTTGCGTGCCAGACGTTGGTAATAGGTATGCAGAGGTATTCGGCGAAACATCCCGGGCGGTTTACCCCCACGCCCATACTGCCGTTGCACAGGTGTCTGCGGCCTGCCAGGCAGTTGCGGCACCTGCCGCATACGATATGTCCTTCTCCGGAAACCACGTCCCCGATTTTCAGGTCGTGGACGTTGCTTCCCATGGCGGCGACTGTGCCTGCAAACTCGTGCCCGATGGTCATAGGGACAGGAATTGTTTTTTGCGCCCACTCATCCCAGTTGTAGATGTGCACGTCGGTTCCGCATATAGCGGTTTTATGGATTTTTACAAGGACGTCGTTAATTCCTATCTCCGGTACCGGCACTTCTTCAAGGCTGACGCCTTTTTCCCTCTTCTTTTTGACAATCGCTTTCATTGTTTTTCTCCATTTACCCCTCACTTTAATCCTCTCCCCGGAGGGGAGAGGGAAGGGGTGAGGGGGTTACGGATTTTCCTTTTTATATTCGGCCAGCACTTTCAAAACGTATTCTATGTCATATTCTGTATGGCTGTATGAGACCTGAAACCGTATGCACTCGTCTCCGCGGGGGACCACGGGGTATTTCAGTCCCACTGCCAGAATACCCCGTTTCTTGAGGTATCCTGTAAGTTGCGTCGTTTTGCCCGTATCTCTTATCATGAGGGGCACTATGGGATGCCTGCCGTCTATTATCTCGTACCCGAGTTTTTTCAATCCGGCCTTGAAAAAGACCGTCAGTTCCGCAAGGCGGAAAAGCATTTTCCTGCCCCTTGCACTGTCGAGAATTTCAAGGGACTTCAGCGAGGCGGCCGCTTCACCCGGAGTTATGGGATTGGAATAGATGTAGAGCGGAGCGGCTTCCCGCAGGTACTTTATTACCTTTGCGCTGGATGCAACGTATCCCCCGTTGACCCCGAATGCTTTTCCGAGAGTGGAGGTTATGACGTCTGCGCCGTATTCCCCTGTGATTTCGCAGGTGCCCCTGCCTGTTTTTCCGTATGCCCCTATTCCGTGCGAGTCGTCTATTACGGTCAGTACCCCTTCGCTGAAATCCGCATCGCATTTTTTTGCTATAGAGACCATTTTTTTCAGGTCGGGATAATCCCCGCGCATGCTGAACACCCCGTCGGATATGATGACCGCGCGCTTGCATGTTTTTCTCAGTTTTTTCAGCTGTTTTTCCATGTCATTCATGTCGAGGTGTTCGTATATCCGTTTTTCTTTGGGCCTGGAGAGTTTTACGGCGTTGATGATGGAGTTGTGGTTCAGCGCGTCGCTCAAAACGGCCGTATCCTCCGAAATCAGAGGAGAGGTTACGCCGCAGTTTGCGGCATATGCTGAACTGAAAAGCATGGCCGCTTGTTTTCCGTGGAATGCCGCCAGTTTTTTTTCAAGTTCAACGTGTGGCTTGAAAGTGCCGTTGATGAAGCGCACCGCGCCCGGGCCAGCCCCGTATTTTTCCGCTGTTTTCTCCTCAACCTTTATTACCTCTTTATTCAGGGAAAGTCCGAGATATGAATTTGAATTCATTTTTAGGTATTCTTTTTTGCCGCCTTCAAGAATATACCGGGGCCCCTTCTTCCCCGAAGCAGGTTTTATGCGGACTATTACCGGTTCCGGTCCTTTAAGAACGCCGCTTTTCCCGCGGTTTTCCATGTCTTCGCTTATCCGCTTTTCTATTTTTTTCAAAGGCATATTTTTTTTCCTCAAAACTTAACTTCGGGCACAACGCGGCTTTCTTCCGCCGCCTGGAAGTATTCCTTCCCCGTGTCAAAGTTGAACAGCCTCACGAACAGAATAGTGGGAAACGTTTTGGCGATGCCGTTATAATTGTTGACGGATTCATTGTACCGTTTCCTCTCGACAGCAATCCTGTTTTCCGTGCCTGCGAGTTCATCCTGCAGGGAGAGGAAATTTTCGCCTGCCTTTAACTGCGGGTAGTTTTCCACTACGAGCAGGAGTTTGCCCAGCACCCCGGAGATTTCGTTTGCCGCCGCTTCTTTTTCTTGAATCGTTTTTGCGTCCGCCCACCTGCTCCGCGCTTCCGTGACCTCGACAAACAATTCCTTTTCGTGTTTCGCGTAGCCCTTTACCGTCTCCACCAGGTTTGGTATGAGGTCGCTGCGTCTCTGTAAAACATTGTCTACCTGCGCCCACGATTCTTTTACCTGCTGGTCGATTATCACCAGGCGGTTATACTGGAACTTCAGCGCCTGATAGACTATCACCAGCAGAACAATTACCGCCAAAGGAACTATATACCATTTTTTCATGTTACCCTCCAATTTTGCCCTCAAAGCCATCCGGAGCAGGCGTTTCGCTCAGGTGCTGCGTGACAGGTGAAACTTACGCAACTGTCCCTTCGCAATTCCCTCTCCGCTTCTCCGGCTGTCTTCTTCGTTCTTCGCTACCAGCGGCCGCTGGCTCCGCCGCCTCCGCTGCGTCCTCCGCCGAAACTGCCTCCGCTGCGACCGCTTCTCGTTGAAGAGTGGCGGGACATCGCCTTGCTGACGTATTTCGGGAGATGCTTTTTCCAGTTCTCCCCGTATTTTTTCTTAAGTTTCCACCTGAGAAGCGCAAATATTACGGGTGAAAGCATACCGGTGAAAAATACCAGCAGGAAAGGAAAAAATATGAGCAGTCCCATTGCAGCCGCGGGCTGCACTTCCTTCCCCGACAGAATAACTATTATTGCCAGCGGAACCATGACCGCCGCATATATGATAACACCAAGCGTGTGAAACAGTGAAAAAGAAAAAAGAGCAAGAAAACCGTTCCATATCAGAAGAAAGAATAATATCTGCCGGTTTCCGGGTTCGTTTCCCGCCGTGTCGACCGGGACCTCTCCCTTTATACGCTGTCCTATCGCGGTTACCGCTCCGTAAATACCTCCGTAGAAATCATTCTCCCTGAAGCGGGGCGCCATTACGTTTCTTATTATCCTGCCGCAGGCCGCATCCGGAAGTACCGGCTCAATCCCGTATCCGGTTTCTATCCTCATCTGCCTGTCGTTAATGCTTACCAGTATCAGGACTCCGTTGTCCTTGTCTTTTTTTCCTATGCCCCAGTTGTTGAAAATCTCGTTTGCGTATTCTTCTATGTTCCTGCCTTCAAGGCTCCGGATTACCGCGACGCCTATCTCCGCAGCCGTCTCTTTTTCGATGTCCGAGGCCAGAGATTCCAGAGATGATGCTTCCTGTTCCGAAAGGGTGTTCGTATAATCATTGACGAGCCCTGCAGGTTTCAGTGCGGAAGCCCGCAAGGCGAAAGAAGCGGAATAGAACAAAAGCAGAGTTGAGACAAGAATGATGCGGAGTTTTCGCATTCAGTTATTATATCAGATTTTAAATCCATCTTTCAAAAATGCTACAATAATCAGAAGTTATAAAATTTTTTAATTGTGCACATGGAGGGCAGGAATGTTATACAGGGATATAGGACGGTCGGGAATAAAGGCGTCGGTCGTAGGGCTGGGCGCATGGGCGATAGGCGGATGGATGTGGGGCGGCACGGAAGAAAAAAAGTCCATAGAGGCAATCAGGACAGCCGTTGACTCCGGGATAAATTTCATCGATACCGCGCCGGTGTACGGGTTCGGCCTGTCTGAAGAAATTGTGGGCAAAGCGGTAAAAGACATGCGGGACAGGGTGGTGCTTGCCACAAAATGCGGGCTTGTGTGGGACAGAGAGGAAGGGAAATTTCATTTTTCGTCCGACGCAAAGAGGGTACGCAGGGATTCGGGAGACATGAAGGTTTACAAGTATCTTTCGCCGGTATCCGTGAGGTCCGAAGTCGAGATGAGTTTGCGCCGTATCGGCACCGACCGCATAGACCTTTACCAGACGCACTGGCAGGACCCTACCACGCCTGTTGAAGATACGATGGATGAACTGATGAAACTGAAAAAAGAAGGAAAGATAAGGGTGATAGGGGCAAGCAATGCGGCAGTCGAGCACCTTGAACAATACAGGAAGGCGGGACAGCTCGATTCTGACCAGGAAAGTTACAGCATGCTGGACAGACAGCATGAGAAAGACCTCCTGCCATACTGCAGGCGGCATAACATCGCTTTTATCGCATATTCTCCCATGGCGAGGGGGCTTCTCACGGGAAAGGTTTCCCCCGACAGGATTTTCGAAGAAGGCGACCAAAGAAGCGACAACCCGCGCTTCAGCAGGGAGAACAGGCTCAGGGTTCTGGAAATGCTGGATGAATTCAAACCTCTTGCTGAGAAATACAATGTTACGATTGTGCAGATGGTACTCGCGTGGACTTTCCATCAGGAAGGATGCACCCATGTGCTGGCCGGAGTGCGCAATCCAAAACAGGCGGTTGAAAACGCCGGTGCGGGAGATGTATCTTTGAGCGGTGAAGACCTTGCGGAAATGAACCGCATTATCGGCAGGTATGAGGTTGCTTGAAGTTCGATATTATTTCCACGAATTTTCTGCATTCTTCCGCAACGTCATCCTTTGTCACTACAACGGATATCGCCGCAGCGGAATCGGCGCCCGCCTGCATGACTGACGTGATGTTTTCAAGGTTTATCCCGCCGATGGCGACCACGGGTATGCGCACGCTTTTTTTTATGTCCCGTATCAACTGCAGTCCTGCCTGCCGGCCGGCGTCCTTTTTTGTCTTCGTTTCAAAAATCGGTGAAGCCCCTATATAATCCGCGCCGAGTTTTTCCGCGGCAACCGCTTCTTCCGCGTTATGGGCGGTGATGCCTATTATTTTTTTTGCCCCCAGCAGTTTTCTTGCCTCATGGTAAGGCATGTCGTCCTGTCCCAGATGCACCCCGTCCGCATCGGCTGCAAGGGCTATGTCAATCCTGTCGTTGACCAGAAGAATCGCCCTGCCTGCGCAGAGTTTTTTTATTTGAATTGCTTCACTCAGCATGTCTTTCGTAATCTTGTCTTTCTCCCGGTACTGCATGATTTTCACCCCTGCTTTCAGGGCGGATTTCACGTCGTCTATGATTGTTTTTTTTGTCAGTGCCGAGTCCGTTACAAAATAGAAGCCAATATCCTTCAGGCTCATCGCAGTTTCTCCATGCGCAGTAATTTTTCAACGTCCTGTTCGCTTATATTATACAGCGTGTCGTAAAAGTTTATCTTGAACGTCCCGGGGCCTGCGGAGTGTTGTGCGGCAATCTCTCCCGCGATGCCGAAAACGGACAGTGCGGCGGAGGCGGCTTTCGCATAATCTTTTTCCACCGCGGCGAAAGCGCCTATGACCGAAGTTGCCATGCATCCGGTTCCCACGATACTTCCCATCATTGCATCTCCGTTGCTGCAGAGATAGAGCGAATTTCCGCCGGCAACGATGTCCTGCCTGCCTGTTATGACGACAGTTGCTTCTCTTTTACGCGCGAGTTGGCAGGCGATTTCTTTCAGGTCGCCCTCGACCTTTCCCGCTTCCACCCCTTTGGTGTAGACGTCCATTCCGGCAATCTTCGCAATCTCCGAGGCGTTGCCCTTTATGATGTCAATGCGCAACTCTTTAAGGAGTTCGGCTGTTTTCTCGTCCCTGAGTTTTGTTGCGCCGGCGCCGACTGCGTCGAGAATGACCGGTATGTTTTTCGCATTTGCCGCTTCCCCTGCAATTTTCATCGCCTCGATTATGTCGGCGGTCAGCGTTCCTATGTTGAGCACCAGTGCGGATGCGAGTACCGCCATATCCGCAACTTCCTCTTCCGCGTGCGCCATAACCGGCAGGGCGCCCACTGTCCTTACGACATTGGCGCAGTCATAAATGGTAACCCAGTTGGTGATGTGGTGCACCAACGGCTTCTGTTCCCGCACCCTTTCCAGCATCCCGAAAATCTCGTTCATAAAAAACACCTCCGCTTTCAGTTATTATTGCACGAAAGATTTTTCTTCAAAAACTCTGCGGCAGTCCGCATCATGTTTTCCGTGATTACGTGCCCGGCCGACGGTTCTTTGCATACCCAGACCGACCTGGTAAGTTTCTCTTCCCTGCACCGCCGGTTAATGGCATTTACGAAGGCGTCCAGCATTGGTTTTGGTGTCCCCTTGTCCTTTTCCCCGGCGCAGAAAAGGAATTTTCTCGGCGCGGCGAGCGCAACTACCTGGTCCCAGTCGATACCTTTTGAGAGCATGCCCGGGATGAAATGATAAAGGCAGTGGTTGAGGCGGTATTGATAAAACTGGTGTCTCAGAGTCATGAAACTTGCCGAACAGACAGCCGCCTTTATTTTTTCATTGACGGAGGCAAGAATGTAGTTTTGGGTACTGCCGCCGGAATGCCCGATTGAGCCGATTGTTTTCGCTCCGAGAAATTCCAGCGCCTCCACTGCCCGGAAATTGTCCCACAGGGATTTTCTGCAGAAACTTTCCCCGCGGGAGGTCATCTCCATGTGTTTGTTCAGTTCGTCAAAAAATTCAACACTGTATCCCCACGGGGTTCTGCGTTCCCCGAAGCACAGGGCGTCCGGCGCAAGTATCCGGAATCCTTCCAGTGCCAGGCGGTATGTGTGTTGGTACGGGTCTCTCGGGTCTCCTTTGCAGTGCATTTCCTTGCCGATGGCAAAACATGGTCCCCCGCCGTGCGCATGTATTGAAAGTATTCCCGGGGCATCGGACGGCATGTCCTTTCTGAACACGTGAAGCGCCGGAACCTTCTCGCCGGGTTCGACAAAATATTCCACCCGCTGTTTTATTACGCCGCCAGGCAGTTGTTTTTCTTCTGTAACCTTCAGTTTAAGCGGAGTAGTCGGCGGCTCAAAACTGCCCACCAGTTGTATAAACCTCTTTTTTACTTCTTTCCACGGCAGTTTCTCCGGATAATTCTCCGGTTTTCCAATAAACGTTGACGGTATATACGGTGCATCGGATTTTTTTACCATAAAATTTCTCCTGCGCTTCAGAGTTTAAAGAGGCCCTTGAAGCCGAAAAATGCCAGGCTCATCAGCCCCGCGACAATAAATGCCATGGGGATGCCCCTGAAACTTGCCGGTATGGGAGAAGTATCAAGCCGTTCTCTAAGCGATGCGAAAAGCACTATCACGAAGCAGTATCCCGCCGAGATGCCTGCCGCAAAGACAAGGTTCTGGACAAAGGTAAGTTTGTAGTCGATGCCGAGGAAAGCGGAAGCCAGTATTGCACAGTTGGTTGTTATCAGCGGCAGGTAGATGCCGAAGGCCTTGTAGAGAGCAGGGGCGTATTTCCTTATTATTATTTCCTCAAACTGCACGAATGACGCTATCGTGAGAATAAACGTTACGGTCCGCAGGTATTCCAGTCCGAAAGGGATGAGGAGATATGTGTATACTGCCCAGCTGATGGAGCAGGCCATAACGGTAACAAATATGACCGCCATTCCCATTCCAAAGGAAGATTTCATACTGCTTGAAATGCCGAAAAAGGAACAGAGGCCGAGGAACCTTATCAAAAGGATGTTATTGACGATAAACGCAGAAAGAAAAATGAGACCGAGATTGAGTTCGTTCAGCATTTTTTCTTGCCCCCCCTCGCCATGCTGTTTTTCAGGGCTATCAGAAAGCCGATGACAAGAAACGCTCCCGGCGGCATAATCATTATGAGGAAAGGCGTGTAGTTTGCGCCCAGAATGTTTATTCCCATGATGGTTCCCTGTCCCAGAAGTTCCCTGATGACTGCTATGGCGAGTATCGCTATGGTGAAGCCCAGCCCCATCCCGATTCCGTCGAGGGCGGAGTTTATCACGTTGTTTTTTGATGCGAAAGCCTCGGCTCTTCCGAGGATGATGCAGTTTACCACCATCAACGGCAGGTATACCCCGAGGTTTTTGTGCAGTTGCGGGGAGAATGCCGCAAGCGAGTAGTCCGCAACCGTAACGAAGGTGGCGATGATGACTATGAATATCGGGATTCTCACGTGGGGCGGCACCAGTTTCCTGAGAAGGGATACTGTGACGTTTGCCCCGGCAAGAACGAATACCACCGCAACTCCCATGCCGAGAGCGTCTTTTACCGCGCTTGATACCGCAAGCAGGGGGCACAGCCCGAGCATAAGATAAAATACCGGGTTTTCCTTCCACAGTCCGAGAGTGAAACTTTTGAAATCAACAAATTTTTTCATTCATAAATCCTTTATCGTTCCTCACCTTAATCCTCTTCTCTCGAGGGAGAGGGGAGGGGGAGGAGTTTTTCCCGCAGTTTCAGGATGCCGTCGGACACCGCCTTTGAAGAAATTGTGGCGCCCGTGACCGCATCCACAGTGCCTTCGCTGTGATATTTTTTCAGGTATAATTCATTTCCGGATTTGTTTTTAAACTGCCCGAGAAAAGAGTTTTCTGTGATTTTTGCTCCCAGTCCCGGGGTTTCCGCATGTTCAAGTATTCGCACGCCGCGCACCCTGTTTTCGCTGTCAAATCCTGCCTTTACCACGATAGGTCCGCCGTAGCCCGAAGGCCTTACGGTGAATATCCGGCCGATTTCATTTTTGTCCGCATCGAAAACCGCCGTATACGAAAGTTCTCCTTCTTCGGTATGGACGAAACCTGTGCCTTCCGGGAAGATTTCCCTGTTGAGGCGGTCTTCTTCCATTTTTTTCTGTTCTTCGATGCGGGGCTTGGTTATGCCGAATACCTGCGAGAGAAGATACCCGGACAGCAGGGTTATCGCAAGTATCATCACAACCCCGGCAATTATATCTTTTCTTTTCATTGTAACCTCGTGCGATAAATCGCACCGCTGCATTTGCGGAATAAATCCTGCCGCTACCTTTTTGAATGCAAGCCGAATTTTTTAGGTAAAGTATACCTGTCAATCATCGGCACGAACATGTTCATGAATATTATCGAATAGGCGACACCCTCGGGGTAACCGCCTTTCTGCCTTATGAAAAACGTTATTATGCCGCATCCCAGCCCGAAAAGTATCTTTCCTTTTTTTGTTAACGGCGAAGTCGTATAATCGGTTGCCATGAAGAAAGCGCCGAGTACCAGACCTCCGGCCATTGCGTTGAAAAGCGGGTCGTGTCCCGAAATAAACGAAAAAAACGCAACCGTTGCTATGTATGTCAGAGGGGTGTGCCATGTGATAATTTTTCGGGAAAGAAGAAATATTGCGCCTATGAGAAGCAGGAGCGTGCTTGTTTCTCCGATGCATCCCGCCCTGTTGCCGATAAACATTTCAAGGATGGAAGGCAGGTGCGCATCCAGTCCTTCCTTGACGATTCCCAGCGGGGTGGCCGCGGTAACCGCGTCAACCCTGTATGAAAGCGGAGCGGTAAACTGCGTCATCTCGAGCGGAAAAGATACTGTCAGAACCGCTCTTGCTGTAAGTGCCGGGTTGAAGATGTTAAAGCCGATTCCCCCGAAAAGTTCTTTCGCAAGAAAGATGGCTACAAAGCCGCCGACCGCCGCCATCCACAGCGGTATGCCCGGAGGCAGTACGAATGCGAGCAGGGTGCCTGTCACAAGGGCGCTGCCGTCGTTAACCTTTATCTTTTTGCCGAAGACAATCTGGCTCAGTATCTCGCTGATAAAGCAGGATGCAATGCATACTGCCGCCACCTTGAGCGCCGCAAAGCCGAAGAAGTAGATACTGCCAGCCATTGCGGGAACCAGTGCAATTAAAACGCTCCACATGATTTTTGCGGTGGTCTCTCTGCTGTGCATGTGAGGTGCCCATCTTATTTCAGCCATTTTACCCCGAACTCCCTCGCCCCGAATTCTTCTCCGATATACCCGAAAAGTGAGGGGTCATGATTTTCCCTCGTGGTGAGGGGACATGATTTTGCATTTTTATATCCATTTATCCTGTTGTAAGTTCCTTCTTTATTTCCGCTTTTGCCCATTTGAAAAGTTCTACCATGGGTCTTTTTGCCGGACATACATAACTGCAACAGCCGCATTCAATACAGTCGGCCACGTCGAATTGTTTGCATTTCTCCCAGTTTTTTGATTCTGCGTGCCTGCCGAGTTCCGCTGGAACCAGGCGCATGGGGCATGCGTCAATGCATTTTCCGCATCTTATGCATGCCTGTATGTCGTCCTTGAAGCCGGTCTCTTCCGGAAGTATTATTATGCCTGTGGTGCTCTTGATTACCGGGATGTCCGCAGAATGTATATTGACGCCCATCATGGGGCCGCCGATGACCGTTTTGCAGCCAGTCCGGTTCTCCGCTCCGCAGTATTCGAGGATGGCGGTTACCGGCGTTCCTATGCGGACGCGCAGGTTTTTTGCGGTTTTTACAAGCCCTGTTACGGTTAGTACCCGTTCAATAAGCGGAGTTCCGCCGCACACCGCATCCCTCACGGCAAGAAGCGTCTGTGCGTTGAATACCACACAGCCCGCGTCCACGGGCAGTCCTCCCGAAGGCACTTCCCTGCCGGTGACGGATTTTATCAGGTGTTTTTCACTGCCCTGGGGATATTTTTCCGGAAGTATCTTCACTTCGACTTTCACCGGCGTATGCATGTCCGCAAGAGTTTTTTTCATCAATGCGGCGACGTCTCTCTTGTTGCTTTCCAGTCCGGCGTACGCTTTCTCGAGGGAAAGCGCCCGGCATACTATCAGCAGTCCCTCGAGAACCTCCGCACACCGTTCTTTCATGACCCTGTAGTCCGCGGTAAGAAACGGTTCGCACTCGCATCCGTTGAGAATGACGCATTCCGCCTTCTTGCCTTTAGGAATGGTTATTTTTACGAAGGTGGGAAACGCCGCTCCTCCCATGCCGACTATGCCTGCTTCACGGACAATGGAGATTATTTCTTCCGGATTGAGGGACTGCCATTCTTTTCTAACGGCTTCAACGGATTTATCCTGCCTGTCGTTGTCTATTATCACCGACAGAGAACTTCTGCCTCCGGGCAGAGCCCTGTTTTCGAGCGCCGACACGGTTCCGGAAATGCTTGAGTGCACCGGACTGCTGATGAACCCCCCGGCTTCTCCGAGCAACTGCCCCTTAAGCACCGAATCGCCCTTTTTTACCACGGGTTTTGCGGGAATTCCGGTATGCTGGGACAGCGGAATGACGGCTTTGTCCGGTGCGGGAAAATTCTCGATTGCTTTCTGCTTGCTCAGGTCCTTGAAGTCTGTTAGTTTTATTCCGCCCTCAAACATTTTTACGCTCCGAATTTATCGAGTTTTAACGCACAGGCAAGTAAAATATACATGATTTCCTTTGAATAAATCCTGCCAAGAATCCCTTTCGCACATTCTCTTTCGGTGAATTTCGTCACGCCGTCGGCAATGGCATAAGGCGAGTTTATGAGGAGCGGTACAGGGTGCCACGAATGCGATTTCATCACCGCAGGCGTCGAGTGGTCGCCGGTAACAGCAATACTGCCGAATTCCATGCTTTTCAGGAAACCGAGTTTTTTATCGACATCTTCAAGTATCTTGACTTTTGCGCCGAAGTTTCCGTCCTCCCCGTAACTGTCGGTTTTCTTTATGTGGAGGAAGAAGAAATCGTATTTGCCGTAGAGTTCCTTAAGCGTTTTAATCTCGTCGTCAACGGTTTCACCCGTCTGAGCAACGTCCATGCCGACGACCTTTGATACGCCCCTGTACATCGGATAGGCGGCTATGCATACGGCATTGAGTTTATATTTTTCCGTAAAACCCGGGATGGACGGCAGTTTCGATATTCCCCGGAGCAGGATGCCTTTCGCTTTTGTGTCCCGGTCTTTCAGAAGTTCCATGACCTTTTTTTCAAACGCGGCGAGAACCGAGGCGGTTTTTTCAGAGGATTTGTCCAGCGGGGCTATGGGTTTCAGCGGAACGCCTTCTTTCTGCGGGTCGTTCTCCGAGACTGCCGGAGACAGCCCCTGACCCCTCAATACTATTGCGCACCGGTGTTCCTTTACGGTGCGGACATCTATTTTTATGCCGGATATTTCGCGGATGTTTTCCGTTATAAGGGAAACAATTTCCTTGTTTTCTTCGGTGGCAATCCTGCCTGCCCGCCTGTCTGTGACAATGCCGCCGGAGTCGATGGTTGCGAAGTTGCCGCGTATCGCCACGTCATCTTTTCCTATGGGGATGTCTATGCCCAGGCCTTCAAGCACGCCCCTGCCTATCTGCGTTTCTATAGGGTCGTATCCGAAAAGGCCGATGTGGCCGGGACCGCTGCCGGGGGTAATGCCGGGCAGTACCGGCACTGCCGTTCCGCATGAGCTTTCCGCCGCAAGAGCGTTCAGGAAGGGAATATCCGCGGTTTCAAGTTCGGTTTTGCCGGTTTCAGGGTGCGGTATGCCCCCGACGCCGTCCAGAACAAGCAAAAGTATTTTTTTGGAATTCTTTTTTACAATACCCGGCAGAATTTTGTCGTATTCCATGATGCTTCCTTTCAATTTCTCCAAATCCCTCTCCCTTGGGGGGAGAGTATCAGGATGAGAGTTAAAAGTCTTTTGAAAAAAATTCCTGATTAGTTTATAATTTATATTTCCGAAAGTCAAGGAAAATTTGAGAGGTGCCGGATGCGACAGTCCGCAAAAGTTTCAGTGGCGGAAAATCAATCTGACTATTATGCTATACATAGTTGCGACGCCTATAGGTAACCTGAGCGACATAACCTTCAGGGCGGTGGAAGTGCTGAAGAATGCGGACGTGATTTTATGCGAGGATACGAGAGAAACCCTGAAGCTGCTCAACCATTTGGGGATTAAAAAGCGCCTTGTCAGCTATTACAGGGACAACGAGAAGGTGCGTCTCAGGGAAGCTCTCGGCCTGCTTGCCGAAGAGAAGGATGTGGCTCTTGTGTGCGACAGGGGCACGCCGGGAATATCCGACCCTGCCTATCTGCTGGTGCGGGAGGCGTACAAAAGCAAAATTCAGGTTTGCCCCGTACCCGGCCCGTCCGCGCTTACCGCGGCGCTTTCTGCTTGCGGACTGCCTTCAGACAGGGTATCCTTCTACGGGTTTTTGCCCAGGAAAAAAGGCAAGAAGCGGAAGTTTCTCGAATCTTTGAAGGACAAAGAGGAAACCACGGTTTTTTACGAATCGGTGCACAGGGTAAAGGATACCATGTCTGCGATGGACGAACTTTACCCTGAAAGGGAGGTTACGGTCTGCAGGGAATTGACGAAAAAATTTGAAGAAATAAAAACCGGCACGGTCAGGGACGTATCGGCGGAATATCTTGAAAAGGACGCAAAAGGCGAGTTTGTGATAATACTTAAAGGGAGCGGATAAAATGGTTATGAAATTTTTCAGAAAGAAGAAGAATATGAAAATAATTCTCTGGGCGGTCGCAATATTGATTATACCGGGTTTTTTAATCTGGGGAGTAGGGCTTGGAGACAGCAGTAAAAGATTGTATTATGCGGCGGTAGTCAACAGAAAGCCCATTACCCTGAAGGACTACTACAAAAACCTGAACGAAGTCGAGCAGAAATATCGGGATATTTTCGGGGACAAGGCGTCAGATTTTCTTAAAAACATGGATATTGAACGGGGCATCCTCGAGAACATGATAAGGGAGGAAATTCTTCTCAGACAGGCAAGGCGCAGAAGAATAAGGGTTTTGAACAGCGAGATAGTGGAAACGATAAAATCGGAGCCCTCATTCAAAGACGATAAGGGTAACTTTGACGAAAAAAAATTCAAGGAAATCATATCTTTCTATCCGAGCGAGGAACTGCGCAAGATTGAAGACGAGATTAGGAAAAGCCTGATGATAGAGAAATTGAGAGAGCTTGTGATATCGGAAGGCAACGTGGCGGTTTCGGACGAGGAAATTGCGGAGTACATCAAAAACCACCAGATAACCGATGCCGACAGCGAATCCATAAGAAGAACACTGCTTTGGCAGAAGCGGGAAAAGCACTTCAATGACTGGTATTCGGAACTCAGAAAAAATGCCGACGTGAAGATATATCTTTCTTTTGATAATCCGTCTGCGGCGGAAGGACTTCCGGAAAGCCGGAATGCCGGGGAGTGAAAATGGTAGAAATCAGGCCTTTCAGGGGATATACCTACAACCTGAAAAAAGTTGAAGGTATAAGCAGTGTCATTGCCCCGCCGTGGGACGTTGTTGATGCGGACGGCGAAAAATCCCTCAGGGCTCTTTCCGACCGGAACGTGATTAATCTGATATCTTCCGGCGCCGACCCTTCTCATGTAAGGGATACTTTTGAAAAATGGATAGCGGACGAGGTTCTTGTCAGGGATGAGAAAGAATCTTTTTATTTTGGCAGCCACCGGTTTGAATGGATGGGGAAGGCGTTTGAAAGAAAAGGTGTTTTTGCGCTCCTTCGCCTTCAGGATTTCTCTTCGGAAAACGTTATTCCCCACGAAAAGGTTTTTGAAAAATATCATACCAATCGTTACAAACTGATAGAAAAATGCAGGGCGAATTTTTCACCGATATTCATGCTTTACAGGGATAAGTCCCGTGCGATAGACGGAATTATCGACGGCGCTTCCGTTTCGGTTGAAGGCTCGATGGGCGGCGGCGATGAAATCGGGTTCGGCAGGATAGCCGGCGGTGATGAAATAAAACAAATAAAAGACCTGCTGTCTTCCGGAAAACTGATAATAGCCGACGGGCATCACAGGTACCAGGGCGCCCTGCAGTATTACAAGGACAACCCCGGTGCGGAAAACGCTTTTGTCATGGTATTCCTTGTAAACGTTGAATCCCCTGAACTCCTTATACTTCCCACTCACCGCTACATCCGTTCCGGAGTTTCGTTCCTTGATAACATGACCTCTTTCGAGAAGTATTTTGGCGTTGAAAAAATACCGTCCCTTGATGCGATGGCGTTTGCCATGCGGCAGGATGATAAAGCAAAAATCTTCGGTGTTTATGAAAAAGGAGAGTTTTTTGCTTTGAGACTGAAAGACCCGGAAAAAATAAAGAAATATATGCCCGAAGGGTTATCAATGCAGTGGCGGATGCTTGACACTGTAATCCTGCACAACTTTATTTTTGCCCGCATGCTCAATGCCGAAAACCCTGAATTGTTTTTCCATCAGTCGCCGGAGTACCTTATGAACGAATACAGAAGGACAAACTCCGGGGTGATTTTTTTCCTGAATCCCGTGAGCAAGAAACAGTTTGCGGACATATGTTTCAGCGGGGAACTTATGCCGCAGAAAACCACGTATTTCTATCCTAAAGTTCCGACAGGCCTGGTAATCAATAAGTTCTGATGTTTTTCTATCTCCTCCCTCTCCCTTGAGGGGAGAGGGTCTGGGTGAGGGTGAAATCTGGCTGATAAAAAAAAGAGAGCCTCTGTTAAAAGGCTCTCTTTTTTTATTCTTCACTTCTTACCGGATTAGTATCTGGGACGTCTCTTATCGCCGCCGAATCCGCCGCCGGACCTGCCGCCGCCGAATCCGCCTCTGTCGCCGCCGAATCCGCCACCGGTTCTTTCTCTCGGGGGCTGTGCCTTGTTTACGGTCAGTTTTCTTCCGTTCAATTCCTGTCCGTTTAGCGTCTCAACCGCCTGCTGGAGGATTGCATCGGACTCGACCTCCACGAAACCGAAACCTTTTGCCCTTCCCGTATACTTGTCTATGATAAGGGTGACGGTCTTCGGCTCTATGCCTTTTTCCGTGAAAAACGCCTTAAGGTCCTCTTCAGTCGTTCCATAATCCAGATTTCCTACGTACAGCTTATTTGCCTGTTCCATTTGTAATTCCTCGCTTTTGTTGTGCTTTCCAAAAAGGGGAAAGCTGTTATTTTCAAGCCAATTCATTGATACTGCACGCCACTTGCTTCACTGTTTTCTCATCGACCCCCTTTTTGCGGTAACGTAGCAAAATCCGACACCCCTGCGCCCTTTTCAAGATAAGGCGTCCCGGGTCACTGCCTGCTTCCCTGTGATATATATTTAACAATAGCACAAAAAAGTTTTACTGTCCAATACAGATTATTTATGCCCGTACTGTTATGTTTTTTCAATCGCCGCTTTTTGAGTGTTTATCTTGCGGAAAAAATCGGGGTCAAACTTGGGTTTGCGGTCATAGGTGTACAATCCGTTGATTTCCTGCTCTACATCGTATAACTGCGTGTAGCAGAAAGCGAACATCATGGGATGAAAAAGCAAAGTTTCCGTAAGTTGTTTGTATCTTCTCAGAAATTCCTCTTCACTGGCAGGTTGTTCTCCGTATCCCCAGCCTTTTTCTTCATTTTGTCCATGGTTCCAACCGATTCCGCCGTACTCGCTCACAAAGTAAGGCTGGTTTTTATAAGGAGCATTGTTTTCGTAAGAGTTTATCCATGCTTTTGAGTGGTCGGATTTGAAGCCTTCGAATGCAGATGCGAACTTTTCAGCGTCTTGCTCGTAGTTGTGAGAATCGTAGATATCCGTTTCAACGTGCACGTAACCGCTTGTATCGATAACGGGACGCGTAGGGTCTACGGCTTTTGTCAGCCGGTAGACGTTTCGCAGCAATTCGGGAATCTGGCTGCTTTCGGTTTCATTGAAAGGACACCATCCGATGAGCGACGGATGATTGAAATCCCGCTCTATGACCTCGAGCCATTCGGGCAACACTCTTGCCTGAGATTCGGGATGGCTGTGGTCTAAGCCCCAGCTTGGATATTCTCCCCATACGAGATATCCCAGTTTATCCGCCCAATAAAGGAAGTGCGGCTCAAAGACTTTCTGATGAAGCCGTGCCCCGTTAAACCCCATGGCCATGGAGAGTTCTATGTCTTTTTTAAGTGAAACGTTGTAAGGTGCGGTATATATGCCGTCGGGATAATATCCCTGGTCAAGGACGAGCCGTTGGAAAACGGGTTTTCCGTTCAATAGAACTTTTTTACCGTCTATGCTTATCTCTCTCAGTCCGAAATAACCTTTAACGCTGTCTGCGGGGAGACCTGATTTTTCAAGGATAAATTCGATATCGTAAAGAAAAGGATTGCCCGGTTCCCATAAACGGATGTCTGAAAGACTGATGGAGAAAAAGACGAACCTTCCTGCAGAGATGGTTTTTTCAACGGGCTTTACCCCCTTGGCGGTTACTCTTGTTTTTAATGATAAATTACGCCCGGTTTCCCCCTCAGTCTTTAAAAAAACTCCAATTTCTCCTTTTTCAATATTGGGATATATCCTGAAACCGGAAATATGCACCGGCGGCACGGGTTCAATCCATACGGTCTGCCAGATACCCGTTACTCTTGTGTAAAAGCATCCCCATGACTCAAGTTTTGCAGACTGTTTTCCGCTGGGCTGCAAAGGATTTCTTGCGTCATCGGCGGCGCGAAGAACAATAGTGTTTGTCCCGTCTTGCAGAAAAGCGGTTATGTCAAAAGAAAACGGAGAATATCCGCCCCTGTGAGAGCCGGCTTTCTGTCCGTTTATCCAGACAGAAGCGTCATAATCGACCGCTCCGAAATGAAGAAGTATTCGTTGACCTTTCCATTCGGCGGGCACCGAAAAACTTTTACGGTACCAGACACAGGGCATGAAGTCTTTTTCTTCGATTCCCGAAAGCCTGCTTTCCGGGCAGAACGGAACAAGAATGTGGCTGTTCAATTTTTTATCACCTGAAGGATATCCTTTTTCTTCTCCCGATAAGCCCGTGTCAATTTCAAATTCCCACCAGCCGTTGAGATTCAGCCATTGCGTCCTCTCCATCTGCGGCCTCGGGTATTCCTGTCTCGGCGTATGCATGTTTTTTACCCCGCTTTCAGCAGTTGTTTTTTTTCGGTAACGGTTTCCGCACAGCGGCTTAAAATATCTTCATGGTATGAAAAATTTCCGAATTCGCTTAATCTGTGAGCATCGGATGCTTTTACAACCCTGACCCTGTTTCTGTTTGCCTCCGCTGTCATTTTAAGGTCGATATCCGGAAATTTGTAATGCGAATTGATTTCCACTGCAACCCCGCATTCTTTGCAGTTTTCCACTACCCAGCAAATCAGGTCATCTTCGAAAGGGACCCTGTTATACGCAAGTATTCGCAGAGGATGCGTGAGAACGTCTATTTTTCCGCTTGAAAGAATCGCAGCTGTGAGTCTTTTGAACTCGGATACAATGTTTTTCGCCGGCATTTTGCTTTCGAGAGAAGGAAGAAAATGAATCCCTCCGAGTACGATATCCAATTCCCTGAAATAGTCTTCTTCGAAGACCAGAGTTCCGTCTGAATAAATATCTAATTCTATGCCAGTCAGGGCGCCGGCATTCCTGACGGTCTCTATGTATTTTTCTATCGTCTGCCTGCCCGTTTCCCTGTGTTTGTTCCACAACTCCTTGAAATCTTCACGCAACATACTCCATGCCAGTTCCTTTGGAAAATATAGATGGGTGCTGTGGTCGGTAACCGCATAGATGATGTTTTTTTCCTGTGCTTTGCTTTTCAGGTTTTCAAACGTAATATCCTCACAGCATGCCGAATAGGGGCTGTGGGTGTGAACGTCTAAATTCTCGCTGTAGAACAGACCGGGTATTTTCATGCTGTTTTCAAAGCCTCCTCTATAAGCCGTTTCTGGCTCTTTAAATATTTATCCAGCATCCATAGAGGCAGTTCTCCCGAACTGTTGGCGCATTCTCCTATCAGGGGATATGTGTAGTGTATTTCCTTGAATGCCCTGAAGATTGAAAACCAGTCCATTCTGCTGAACAGAGGCCTTAAAGAAAAAGGAAACATGTGCATGTCGTATACGCCGTTGTTTTCCTGTATATGGGTGGCGATAAGGTTTTCCCCCGCCTGTTTTATGGATAAAGGTATATCAAGATTCTCTATATTGGCGTGTCCGATATCCAGGCATATGCCCGTACTGTCGGATTTTAACGCCTTAATAAGTTCTTTCAAATCGGAAATACGGGTTCCGTAAAGGCTAAAAGCAGACGGAGATTCCATGCACCTTCCTGGAAGATTTTCTATCGCCAGTTTCAAGTTTTCATTTCCGATATATTCCGTCATCCGGAAAAGGGAGTCTATGTTTTTCTCCCTGATATAATGTATGTTTTTGTTTCTGCACAAGTCGTTCCGGCCTCCTATGTGAACAATTAATACGCCGGATTTCAAAGCAAGGCAGTAGTCTATCCATTTCTTATAGGTATCAACGTTTTTTTTCCTTTCCTTATCCGAATTTGCCACCAGGTCGCTTCCTCCATACGGACCGTGCACCTGCCTGATGTTTATGCCCAGGGCTACAGCCGTTTTACCGATATCCCGAAGTTTTTTACGCATTGCGGCTGCTGACGGCGGACTGGAATTATCCTTTACCAGATGCCCCGGTACCATCTCCACATCTTTAATCCCTGCGCCTGCCAGGTGTTGCAGGGCTTTTTCCACGGGTGTCTTTACCCCGTAATAATCGGTAACTATGCCGAATCTCATTTGTACATTCATTTTGCCCATTTTATGTTATCTGAACTGCCGGTATAAAAAAGCCTGGTTTCATTTTTCTCCAGGAATAAGGAGAATTTGTTTGTGTTTTTAGCAATAAACTTTTTTGAAAAAAGGTCATATACATCGGATGATACCGGCAGGTTGATGATTCGCATTCCCGGTTCCTTGACATGAACGGCGAGAAAGTTTTTGTTGTGATAAACAATGTCGTCGCTGTCTAAATAAATGTGCACTCCTGCAAACTGTGCTATTTGTCTCATTAGGAGAGAAGGTATGCAGGCGGAACCGGCATAAATTGACGTCCAGTCTGGAAATTTTTTAACGGCGTAGCCGGCCTTCCTCGAGTCCGCATATTCGGCTAAAGTGACAGATTCTTTGTCGTCTGCAAAGATTTGGGGTTTCGCCTCAAGCGGTTTGAGTTTGTATGGCTTGTCGGGAGTCGCTCCCTGAGCGTCTGTCGTTACCGGTCTTGTAAAACTTCCGAAGATATATCCTTTTGGGCATTGGCTGGTCAGCGTATGGTTGAAATTTGTAATTTTCATGTCCATGCTGTATCTTCCATCCCTAAGTGTTCCGAGCCTGATACCAGTCAGTTCTTCCATGTGCGCAACTGAAAGAGAAGGCGACTTTTCCGGGTTTATCAAACCCGGAGCATAAACCCAAACTAATGTTCTGCCATCTTTCTTGAGCAGTCTAGATATTTTCTGCCGTTCTTCGTTTGTCATGGAAAAAGCGTTGAGGAATATAAAAAGTTTATACCTTTTGATATCTGCTTTCTCGATGTCTGCCATTTCCAGAAAATCATAAGCGCAGCCAATTCTTGACAGTTCATGTATCCGCTGCCTGTCCAGCAACTGTTTGGAAAGGAAAGAACTGCATGTGAAGAGACTTTCCTGGTCAACAATCACTGCTGTTTCACAGTTGCTTCTGCGGTCGGATTCAAGGCCTATTTTGCCGATTTCCTGCATCTGTGAAAAGAGAGAAAGAATATCGGGATGGTCGTACCATCCGTAACGGAACTCAAACCAGTAACCGGTGACTCCTTCGCATAACACCTGAGAAAAATCTCTTTTCAAAACCGAGATGGAATCTGACAGGTTTTCAGGCGCTCCGCAGGTAATCTGCCCCTGGCCGGAGAAACACGTCCGCGTGTCCGCTTCCGCAATCCATATCTTCCGATTTAGTTTTGTGCTGGCTGTGGCAAACGCTAAAGGTGCGGCATCGCCCGCACCTCTGTTTTCATAACCCGGGGGATTGGATAAGAAATCAATACTCTCGCAGCCAAGAACTTTCTTGAATGCCGATTGGCCGCCAAGCAGATAATTAACAGTTCCCAGCGCTCCATAAAAGAACCCTGTCAGTGCATTTCCTCCGGTGGCTTTTTTTATTACTTTCGACAAGTATATGACCCGTTCGGCAACTTCTTCATGCATGCAGGTGTAGTAATCCAGTAATTTGAGGTTTTCGGAAGGGTCGATAAAATATCCGAATTCGTATTGCTCCCTTTCTTCTCGCGAAGGAATGCGGGCAGTGTCGAAATTCACGTCAGGGTCATTCCATGCTTTTTGAAGATTGCTTTCATTATTATACCTGCGGATGAGATAATTTTTGAAACTTTTCTGCATGGCCGGACTGAAATCAATGGTGTATTTGTTGTGGTCGTAGTCAAACCAATAGAGCCATTGTCCATAAGCGGCGGCAGTAGGGAGATAACCGATAATGCGGTCGCTGTAGGTTGAATTCCTGATATAGTTAATAAGGTTGAGCAATGCCTTTGCATAACACCGTTCCCATACTGTGGATGCCAGACTGTATCTGCCTGACAGATTTCCTACTGCGGAATTTGTATAATGGTCTGGTTTGCCGTCGTCAAACCGCATCAATTCTTCGGGATAGCGTTTCATGAATTCATCGGAAGTCGGATAGCCGAGCCGTAAAATAATAAATGCATCGGGCGAAGCCGCAACTATTTTATTGACAATCGGGTCAAGAACCTGCTTGTAATAAACGTCAGGGGACTCCTCCAGCAAGGGGTCAATGACCGCCATCGGCAAAAAATGAATCTGTATGCCGCATTCAGCCAGTTTGGCAATGTATTCGCTGTTTACCGGATATTTCAAGGGATAGGGACCGGTATACATCATAGGCCCTTTGGGAGTGCCGTTTACAAAAATTGTAGGGACGTCTCCCAAAAGTTTTATCTCGGCTGTAGACTGAGGTTTTTCAGTTTTTGACGGAGTTATGCGATTTAACCAGTTAGTTCTTTCTTCCGCGGAGATTCTTCCCGTATATTGTTCTGTTTTGTATGCGGAGGACGAGGCGGAAGACGGTTGTTCTTGTGCGGGGTTGTAAATAGGTAATTGTTTCTCGAAGTTTTTCTCGATTTGCTCCGGTTTGAGAGATTTGTTGTATATCTTCAACTTGCCTATCTTTCCGTCAAAATTGACGTCGCTCCATCCCTCTGACCATCCAAGCAAGAGGGGGGAAGGGGAGGAATCGATACAGTGTCTCATTTCTTTTTTACTCATTTCTTCTCCGTCTATATATATTCTCATGAAATTTCCGTCATACGTACAAACAAGATGATGCCACTCATTCGTTGCGAAACATGGACTTGCCGTTTCCGCCACTATTTTACCGCTGTTCATGAAAAGTATGAATTTAATGGAACCTTTGGAAATTGCAATGCCGTAAGCATTTTTTTTCAGTACAAAATATCCTGCATGCTTTGCTCTGGTATATACCCATGTTTCAATTGATATTTCATGGACGGGATTTAGAATCCGTTTTGCCCCGCAGTCGACGTAGTCTGTAGAGTTTTCAAAGCGGTTGAAGTCCAGTGCCGTCTCTGAATTGACGGATACCCAGATGGCTCCGTGAATTGTGCCGTGATTTTCATTGCCGCTGGTATCTTTTATCTCCGTTCCCCGCCCTTCATCCATGGGCCATGAACCGATAAGGTTTTCATTTGCGGGCTTTACTGCAGGATTTTCCGTGCAAACGGCCAGTCTTATCCCGAGCAGCAGGAAAAAGAATATCTTATTCATTTCGCTCTCCATTTTTTTGCTTTGAAAATTTTACTGATTTGGCATAAAAAAACTCATGTCTGTCGTGGTTTGTAAATCTGCCTTGAATTTTTTTTTGCGCGTCAATACCTTTCGTCAAGAGGCAGCCAGTCCGGTTCATCGGGCGGCCAGGTTCCGCAGGTATAATCGCTCACAAGTTTTACGCGCCCGTCCAAGAAAAGAACATGGAGGCCGTTGTGTATCTGCGGCACCTTCCAGATAAGGTCGGCCACAACCGCCGACCTGTTTTGCCGTACAATATCATAGTTTTCCATCCTGTCGCGGTAGTGGCAGCTGGACAAGGTTATGACCGAGGATGAAGAACTTCCGAATGTGGCGGCAAACCCATAAGTCGTGTTTTCATACCTGTAATCCGGAAACCTGTGAGCGGCAGTCGGGCAATAAAGGATTTTCCCGTTGGGAATGTAATCTGGAAACAATATGCCCAGTCCCACCTTTCTTTTAGAAGCATAAACCCAGTCTCCCTTTGCATTGACATTCCCTGTACCGCCGTAATATGCGGTGGGAGGAATTTTATTATCGAAATCCTGGGCGTACATCAGTAATGCCAACCCTATTTGTTTCAGGTTGTTTATACAGACCGACTGCCTTGCGCGCTCGCGCGCCTGGCTTAATGCCGGCAGAAGCATTGCCGCAAGAATGGCTATTATCGCCACTACCACGAGCAATTCTATCAATGTGAAGCCACCTGACTTCTGTCTCCCATGCATTTTCTACTCCTTTGTTCTATGTGTTCTCCCTGCCCCTTGGAACTATTCCGCAGGTGAAAACAGGAAGGATTTTAACGGTTATCCCATCCGCATGATTTTCGTATAATAAGGTTGCCTTCAACCAGCAGAGGGCTATCAATATTTGTTCCGCTGCTGATTTGCTGAAGGCAAACAACCGCTTTTTCTCCATACTCGAAAGTAGGAAAGCGGACGGTAGTTAATGGAGGGGATATCACAGAGTTCATAGGGATATCTCCCACGCCGAGTACGGCCACATCCCCGGGGATGCTGATACCGGCATCCTTAAGCGTATTAATAATGATTCCTGCGCCTATGTCGTCGCAGGCAATGGCGGCTGTGGGCCTGCATTGCCGTGAAATAAGTTCCATGGTCATCGCCCGTGTTTTTTCTTCGTCGTAATCGCTTTCCATGACAAGAGAAGCGTCAAACGGTATATGCCATTTCTCAAGCGCCTTTTTATATCCTGTCAGCCGTTTTCTGCTCCCTTCACCTTTGAGATAGCCTTTTAATACTCCGGAAAACAGAGCGATTTTCGTGTGTCCCAACCGCAATAAATGCTCGGTTGCCGTAAAAATTGCCTGTTCTCCGTCGAGCAATACCGAAGGATATGAGACCCCGTATGTTTCGGCGTGGTCATACAGAAGGACAAACGGCGTTTTATTATTTTCGAGATTTTTGATTTCCTCAATGGGAAGTTTGCTCAGCAGAATAATTCCGAACGTTGATTTGTCTTTGTGTGCTTTTGTGAAATCAGCGGATAATGAAACAGACAGGTCAAACATTCTGGCCTGATGTTCAATGCCGGATAACAACTGGATAAAAAACGGATGTTTTTTAGAATTGAAGGTTGAAAGAAAAACGGTAACCGTTTTCTTTTGTGCTGAAGGTGACGGTTGCGCGTCGGGCAGTTCTTCTCTTATAAAAGTTCCTTTTCCCGGGATGCGGTATATGAAAGCGCGCCTTTCCAGATTCATTAATGCCTGACGTGCAGTCATCCTGCTGATTCCGCAGGTTTCAGCCAGAAAATTCTCGGAAAGTATTTTTTGACAGCCCTTTTGCTTTTTACGAATCAACAGCGTAAGTTGTTTTTCCAACTGCTGATAAAGAGGTTCTGAATTTTTCTTGTCGAGTTTTATGTTCATAACCGGATTCCTTCCTCCTTCTCCTGTTCTATACTTGTATAGAATTATACTGTATTTTAAAACAATTGTCAAGTGCAAATTTGTTGCGCGCTAAAAAGGATGCATGATGTAAAAAAAATCTTTAGAAAAGTCTAATGGAATGTGCGCAGGCGGAAAAGGGCAGGTTTAGGTTATATATAGTTATATACTATTAACAACACTTGACAATTTATTTTTTATGTGTTATTATGCATATGCCATGGAAATGAAAAACGGCATTATGCCGGCGTATCTTAAAATAGAAGATGACCTGCGGAGAAAAATAAAGAGCGGGAATTACAAAGCCGGAGACAGATTATCGGAGAAAGAACTTGGCAGGATGTACGGCGTGAGCCGCCTTACCGTCAGAAAGGCAACATCCATACTGTCTGCCGAGGGATACCTTACGCACGTTCAGGGCAAAGGAACGTTTGTCAATGCTCCGGGCCAGAGAGACAAATTTCAGGATGGCGGCCTGATGTTTAAAAAACTGAACAAAGGCATCGCCGTTTTAATTCCCTGCGTTACCGGCCATCTGTACCCGGGAATAATAAGGGGCGTCGAAGACGTCTGTGCAAGAGACGGCTACCATCTTACACTCGGCAATTACGACGCCGTACCTGAAAAAGAAAAAAACTATATGGAGATGTTCGCGTCCAGAGGCATTTCCGGCATGGTGATAGCGCCCAGCGACAACTCTCATCTCAACCCGTATTACAAAATCCTCAAATCCGGCGGTATTCCGTTCGTTCTTGTCGACATCTCCGTGAAAGGCGTTAACTCGGACCTTGTTGCGACCGATAATTTTAACGGCGCGTATATCGGGACAATGTCGCTTGTCAGGTCGGGATGCAGGAATATACTTTTTGTCTGCACCTCTTTGAATGCTTCCAGTACGAGAGAGCGGCTTCATGGTTACAAGTTTGCGCTTGAGGAATCGAAAATACCTTTTAAAAAAAGCATGGTAAAGGAAACCAGAGAAGAACTTTCCCGTGAAGTTTTTGCCGAGAATGCGGCGGAAGTTTTTCTCGCGCAAAACGACAAAAGATGCGGCATCTTCTCGGCAAATGAGCCGATGCTTTGCGGGGTTTTGAAGGCGGCAAAAAAACGCGCCGGCAGAAATTCGCGACATATCGGCATAGTTTCATTTGACAAGCCGGAGGTGCCCATGGAGCTTGCTTATCCCGTGACTTTTATCAGCCAGCCAAGATATTCGATAGGAGAAATTGCCTGTGAACTGCTTCTGGAAAAGATAAAACAAAAAAAGATGAAAAAAAAAGGAACTCTGTGCAAGAAAATTCTGCTTGAACCGGAGTTGATTGAAGCCGGGAAGGAGTGAGTATGAACGGGAAAGAGAAAGGCAGAAAGGGGTTTACGCTCATAGACCTTTTGGTGGTGGTGGCTATCATAGCAATCCTGGCGGCGATGCTTCTGCCGGCATTAAGTAAGGCGAGAGAGCGCGCAAGACAGGCAGTCTGTATGAGCAACCTGAAACAGATAGGGCTTGCCATTTTCATGTATACCAACGATTATGACGGATACATACCTCTTGCAACCTTTCCTTCTTATGACAGCCTTCTTCCCGCGAATGATTACTGGTGGGTGTGGATGGTGCGGTGGGGATATTTCGGCATTGCCGCGCCCAACTATCAGTATTACTTCATAGACGACCCGTGGAGGAGCGGCCCGGCGGGAAAACTCCTTAGGTGTCCGACCCACAATAAAATGACGCACTGGAGCGACAGGTCGACTTATCAAATGAGAAGGATAAGCCTTAACGATGAAGGATGGGTGAAGATTGACAGGATAATCAGGCCGGCAAAAACCGTTTATATCGGCGATGCGCTTCCGGGTGCCGGTTATCTGCTCTGGTATAACCATACCAGTCCGTTCTGTCTGCCTTCAACCTATCACAGCGGCGGGGCGAACATCCTTTTCTTCGACGGGCACGTGGCGTGGCATACCTCTGAACGCCTTGTGTCAGGCGTTGCATGGCCCGATTATGAAAACGGCACTGCCAAGTGGCTTTTATATTGAAAAAGGAGGATAAAGAAAATGTCCATTTTGCGAAGAATAATAATGTGCGGAGCGTTCTTTGTGTTTTTTGGTTCCGTTTGTTTTTCCCAGCCGGTTTCGGAAATCGTAGACAAGACGCTTTTAAAGAAGGTGCAGGCCGGCAGTATGCAGGTGCTTGTTGCCGGCACCCTGCCATTTAAGGTTTTGTCCGGAGACAGGGAAATATTTACCGGAGGTTACTGGCTCGGCCAGGGAAGCAAAAAAGAAGACGGTAAAACGTTTTTCACCTACGAAGGGGGACAGTTTTCCGTTTTCAAGGGCAGGGCGGACGCCGAGGTTATTTGCGAAGAGCCCCTGAAATTGCAAATCGATACAAAGGATGCGGCAAGGGCGGCTGATGTTCCTTTCGGATTTTCCGAGGAGATGACCGTTTCGGGTAAAACTGTAAGAATGCTCTACGATTTCGAAGTCAACAAAGATACCGCATACCCCGTAAACCTTTACGTCAGTTTTGATTTTAACCCGGAGATGACGGATAAAGAAGTAAAACCTTTCATCGATGGGGAAAAGGCGGTTTATGAAACGGCAAAAGGCCCCGTTATCATTGCTTTCTCTCCACCCTTTCTTCCCGACAGGTTTAACGTTCTTTTATGGAAGAACTTCAGGGTTTACGTAAGATTTCCCGGCGGCTTGAAGAAAGGCGAGCGAATAGCGGGTGAGATAACCGTTTCTCTGCCTTGAAATTTTTAAAGGAGAACTTCCGTGAGAACAAAACTACTGCCTATTTTCTTGATAGTCGTTTTTTTTTCTTCGGTTAGTTTGATTTACGGCGAGGACTTGAGTTATAAATGGAAGTTTTTTCCGGGAGATGCGGACCTGAAAGACCTTGAGAAATCTTCTTTTATTTCCGCACGGACGTTGTTGAGCAGAGGGTACCGTTCCGCTAATCCGAGAATTCCCGGCAAGGAAGGATGGTTTTTGTTCGAGGTTGAAAAACCCCTTGACGCGAATGCGCTTTATTTTATCCATTTCAAAGAGGGCCCCGTAATAAAAAACGTATATTTCAACGGACAGGATATAAGCGGCTGCTGCGGCAAAGGAATCAACCGTGCCGGCGGACGCAACTGGAACATTTTCGGGGACTGGTATTTTCTTCCCGAAGCGATGTGGAAGGAAGGCGCAAACGATATTTACGTGCGGGCATGGGACGTGAAATTTTTGAACGACAACGTTTTCGGGGAAGTTTATCTGCAAAAGTCGGGCATTTACAGGAGATTGAAGGCGGAAGGCAACTTCAACACTTTTTCATACGATAGATGGGAAGGTTCTCTGCATATAACCAATATTTCGCCGGCGGGTATCAGGTTCGAGGCATTGTACCTGCCCGTGGATTATTACGGGAGGGTTCTGCCGCATGCCGGACAGGTATTTGTGGAACTTGAAAAACAGAAGAGTTACAATCTTCGCCTGCCCGTTGAAGACATCAGGACGCATAAGTTTGTCTGCACTCTGAAAAACGGTGAGGATGAATTTAACGTGACGGTATACGTCCTGCCTCCGTATAAAGAAACATCTGTCCGGAAAGAATGGTGTCTGGATACTCCCGATACGAAGAACAGTTTCAGGGGGTATTTCTGGGAAGTTTTAAAATGGAAGAAAGATGCTCCCCTGCAGTTTCCGCCGCCGCAAGATGGATGGGAAAGGTTTGCCGTCCCGAGCGCATACAGGGAAAAACTTGAAGAGGTTCACAGCATCTGGTACAGGACGGTTTTCAAGGTTGACGGCATAAGACGCGATAAAATTTACAGATTGTTTTTCGAGTCCATATTCGAAGACGGGATAATCTACCTGAACGGGGAGAAGGCGGGAGAACACCGTCAAAGCGACATACCGTTTTACGTGGACGTTACCGGATTGATAAAAGAAGGCGAAAACGAACTGCTTGTCGGGATTACCGGATGGACGGCCAATTTGAAGCCGGAAATTCCCCTGCCGGTGCTGGGTGTGACCAAAGGCGTCGCGGCAGGCAGTTTGATAAGGCCGGGCTGGCCGAGAGGCGTTTATTATCTCGGCATAACCAAGAGCGTATACCTGCAGGAAGTGCCGAAAGTGCGGGTGGAAAATGTGCTGATAAGGACATGGCTTAGCAGGGGAGAGTTGGAACTGGTTTTAAAACTTGCCAATCAGGAAAGAACGTCCCGGCGCGTTACCGTTGCCCCGTCCGTTTTTTTTGAAGGCGTTAAGGAAAAGGAATTCATGCCCGTTGCCGTAACCGTTCCCGCCGGACAGACTATGGAAAAAACGGTCAAGTACAGGTGGAAACCTCAAAAACTGTGGACTCCCGCCGGTACCAATCTTTATCAAATGAAGATTGCCTTGAAAAAGGGTGCTGTGACGGTAGACGAGAACGAATTCAGGTTCGGAGCGAGAGAATGGAGTTGGGATGGAGACCGTTTTTTTCTCAACGGCAAACCGTTTAATCTTTACGCCGCCTATGCTCCCGGCATAAGCCACGGCTACCATACGAAATATTCGGTGAACAATGCATACAGACTTTTTTCGAGCCTTCTTGCATTCAACATCCCTGCAAACAGGTATTTTTATCACGGGGCGGCGGAGACCGTTGACGTGGCCGACGAACTCGGGCTGATTGTTCCGCAGGAAGGAGGCCTGGGCGCAAATGCCGGTCCCCATTTCGCTTACGGCGACCCGCGGCTGAAAGAGTCTCTTGTCAGGGTATTCGAGGCGCAGATATGGAGGCGCGGCAACAATCCTTCGATAATAACGTGGGTAACGGGCAACGAGTGTTACGCGCCGTGGCTCGCAACGGCGGAATGGCTGCATGAAATCGAGACTGAAATATCGAAAATCGACCCTACGCGGCCGGTGACAAACGACCGCCAGTTCGACCTTGAAGGCAAGGCGATGCTTGCCAATCCCCACTATCCATGGTACGGCGTTTTGCCGCAGGATGCATTTTATTACGGCATAACCGGCATGATATCCGCGGAAGAAATGGAGAGGAGAAAGCGGCAGATAGAGACAAACCCTGATTCGTGGGACATGATTGAACTTGAAGGAAGAATGAGCACCAAGTTCACGTGGAACAGAAAGCAGCCCTTGTGGATAGGCGAGTTTTCGTGGATTTCCGAGCAGGACATACCCGGTTTTTTTGCCGCGCAGTGGGGTGAAGACGTTCAAACGTACCGTCCCGCGTTTACATGGCACAACTGGAGTTTCGGGTCGCTGGCGGGACTTGCCAAACAGAGGGAATTTCTTTTTACCGGGTACAGGCAGTGCGGGGTGAACGCATTCCATGCGCACTGCTGGCCTTTCGTTCAGTGGGAAACGCTCGCTCCGAAAGCGGTTTTCACGCGGGAGGCAGACAAGCAGTTTTACGGAAAAAATACCGTAACCAGGAATCTTAGCATTCACAACGATTCGTTCGACAAGGGGAAGTTTACCGTAATTTACGGCCTGTATGAAAGATGGAACGGCGGAAAATATGCGGAAGGCAGTTTTACCCTTCATCTGAATCCGTATGAAACGGCATGGAAAAAAATCGATGTGCCTCTTCCCGGAGTGAAAGAAAGGACGGATGTTATCTTCCGCCTCTCTTTAAATTTTGAAGGCGGGCGGGTTTACGGCAGGGATTACTTTTGGGAGGTTGTCCCGGCGGACGAATCGGATGCCCTTAAAAAGGAACTTGGCAGAGTATACCTTTACGACACAACGGGCGTTACGGCGGACGCCTTTAAAAAACTCGGGATACGGCATACTCTGCTGAAAGATTTCAAGGAACTGCCGGCGTTGCCGGGAAATGCTTTTCTTGTCGTCGGGCAGGATTCTCTCGACCGGTATGCAAAGGACAACAGTTCTTACCTTTTGGAAATGGCGGACAACGGTTTGTCGATACTTTTTCTGGGACAGAACTACCTCGGGAAAACAGAACCCGTATCTTTCGGCCATTATGCATTCGACTATCCTGCAAGGCCGGTTTACGCTTCCGCCGCATATCCCGTATATCATTCGCACCCGGTATTGAAGGATTTCGTATACGAAGATTTTTCTTACTGGGGAGACGACCACGTCGTTGCGTTTGAACCGTTCAATCTTCCGTCCAAGGGAAATTTCAGGCCGCTGATACTGACAAACGTTCAAAACGAGAGCAGAGGGCTTACCATGCCGGCTCTAATGGAGATACCCCGTAAAAACGGCAGTATTTATTTCTGCCAGATGGACATTGTAAGGAAAGCGGGCAGAGTTCCTGCGGCAGACCAACTGCTTCTGCAAATACTTGAATACGGGAAACCCCGGGAAAAATTCGGGAAAAATTTTTACGTGGTAGAAACAAAGGACGGTCCGCTGTCATCCGCCTTCAGGCATAATTTCAAACTGAACTTTGCCGGTTCGGAAAAACTTCCGGAGGCGATGGATGATTACGGCCTTATATTTCTGGGTGAAAGGGATGAAAAACTGAGGGATGAAATAAGCGCCGGCATGGAAAAAATCAAAAAGCGGATTAACCGGGGCATGGTGTTGTACGTCCTGAATTTGAAGGATGCCGACAGGAAATGGTTTGAAAACCTTATCGAAGGCACAATGAGCGTACGCCTGCAGGCGTCAACCCAGGCCGAAAAAATAAATTACGACCCGTTGACCGACGGCATGACGAACGAGCAACTGTTATGGGCGATGTTTTCGGCGGTGCCTCTTGATAAAAGACAGCCGCATCCGCTCGACATTGTCAGGCATTCCGTTTCAATCGTTACAGGATATAAGGCGGTGCCGCTTATTTTCCCGCACGGATGGTGGAAAATAGAAATTGGCGGAGGGTTTGTTTTCGTTGACAACAGCAGATGGGTATCGTCCGGATTCCCTTCCGCCGACAGGGCGGCGTCAATCCTGCTGACGAATATGGGCGTGGAAATTTCGGAAGTGGAAAAGAAGTCTGTTGAAAAAACGGATTATTCAGAGGCGCTGAAAGGATACAAGACGTTTTCCGTCGGGCTGAAATCCCATGTGAACTGGCACTATGCCGATGAAACTCCCGTGAAGCCCGGATGGATAGGACACGGGCCTTACAGGGATTTGAGGGATATCCCAAAGGGAAAGGTTGAATTTCTCGGAATGCCGTTTTACGTTTTGAGTCCCGCTGAAGCAAAAGACGGCAATACAATAATTTCCCTTTACAGGTCGGGCCTGCCCGACGTTACGGAAGAGATTCCCGTTAACAGGAAGGTGGATATGCTGGTATTCCTGCACAGCGCCGCATGGGTGCAGGCAAAAGACGGCGACACGCTTATGAGGTACAGAATAAGATACGATAAGGATTTTATACCGCCGAACCCGCCGCCGGAAGAGATTGTGGAGGTGAAGCGCGGCTTCCATATTGACGACTGGTGGTTTGTGGGCGTAAAGCCGGATTTTAAACTTACGGCCGGAGAACTTGCGTGGGAAAAAAGTTTCAGCGGACACAGGGCAGGAATATTTTTCCAGATATGGAAAAATCCCGACCCGCTGACCCCTGTCAAGTGGATAAAAGCCGAGGCGTCCAAAAATGCCCAGGTTTTTGTCTTCGCGGTTACCGGCGTGCACAAAAATTGAATGGACGGACGGCATACTGACTGCCGGAGAGGAAAACAATGTCTAATCTGCAAAACCTGGGTGCGGATATATTTTTCGGAGATATCCGGAAAGTGCAGAGAAACCTCGATGTTCTCGCAAAATCAGGGTATCAAACGGTATATTTCGACGGAGATTTTACCGGAGTGTCTTTTGAACAACTGAAAGAAGTTAAAAGGATGATTGACGACACTCCTCTCGCTCCTTTTTCTCTGCACAATCTCTGGCTTTTTCCCGAGCCGGACAAAAACCCGGAAGACATCCTGTCCGTGCAGGAAATGATTTTTGACAGGGCCAATATCCTGGGGGTGAAATGCCTTACGGGACATTTCGGCTGGTGTCAGGGGCTTGCAGGAGAAGAACATTTTGACTTCTGCAATTTTTTAGCCGGATACGGCGTTTCAAGACAGGAGTACCGCAAGCGAAATATCGAGATTTTGAAAATACTGTGCCGTATGGCGAAAAAGCGCGGTCTTTTTCTTACGGTGGAAAACGTAGTTCCTGAATACCTTGCCGACCTTGGCACCGAAGTTTCCGGCCTCTTGGCAATCATAAAAGAAGTCGGCGAGCCGAACCTCGGAATATGCCTTGATTCGGGGCATGCCTTTATTTCAGGGCTGAATCTCCGCCAGGAGATTCTAAGGTGCGGGAAACATCTTTTTGAAACGCACTTCCACGACAATATAGGCCGGGTTTCCGACAGCAACAGTATCAACGACCTGCACCAGCCCTGCGGGATAGGCCGGATAAACTGGTTGGAGGTTATAGACGGATTGAAGAAAATCAATTTCGACAACCCCGTTGTTTTTGAGATAGGATGCGAAGAAAACGTCCTTAAGATAAATAAATCCAACTGGGAAAAATTCCTGGAACTTTATGATGGCAAATTTTCAAACTGGACTTTCGAATAAGATGCCTGTGCCTTTCGGCGCCGTTCCTTCTGAAAGGCAGATTGCATGGCACGGCATGGAGTATTACGGTTTTATACATTTTACCGTCAATACCTTTACCGGCATGGAATGGGGCTTTGGAGACGAGAACCCGGCAGTCTTCGCTCCGGGAGATTTCTCCGCCGGAGACATAGCGGAAACCGCTGCCGCATGCGGCATGAGCGGCTTGATTCTCACGTGCAAACATCATGACGGATTCTGTCTATGGCCCTCCCGGTTTACGGAACATTCCGTGAAAAACTCTCCCTGGCGCGGCGGCAGGGGAGACATTGTACGTGAGATTTCGCGGGCATGCGGGTCAAACGGAATAAAATTCGGCGTGTATCTTTCCCCGTGGGACAGAAACCGCCCCGATTACGGCGGCGCTTCTTACGTGAATTACTACAGGGAGCAGATGAAGGAACTTCTTTCCGATTACGGCCCTGTTTTCGAGGTGTGGTTCGACGGGGCAAACGGCGGCGACGGTTTTTACGGCGGAGCGCGTGAAAAGAGGAACATCATCCGCAATTATTATCAGTGGGAAGAGGCGTGGAAAATCATAAGGGATTTACAGCCGGATGCCTGCATCTTCGGAGACGTGGGCGCAGTACCGGACATCAGATGGGTTGGCAATGAAAAGGGGATTGCCGGAGACCCCTGCTGGCATACCTTTGACTGCGGACGGTTTTCCGAAACCGAGGTGGACCCCGGGACGCTGAATTCCGGTGAACCGGGCGCGCCCTGCTGGGTGCCGGCGGAATGCGACGTGTCCATCCGTCCGGGATGGTTTTACCATCCTGAAGAGGATGCCGCGGTGCGTTCTCCCGAGAATCTTTTCGATCTGTACTTGAAATCCGTGGGACGCGGCGCTTCCCTGCTTCTCAACGTTCCTCCGGATGCGCGGGGCGGGATAAACGAGGGGGACAAGCGCGCTCTAACCGGTTTCGGCAGGAAACTTTCGGAGATTTTCAATGCGGATATCGCCCGCCGCGCCCGGGTAATTTCCGGCCCTTGCCGGGGCAACAGCCGCCTGTTTAGTCCGTCAAACCTGCTGGACGGAAACCGCAGTACCTGCTGGGCCGTGGATGACGGCATAGAAAGCGCAGAGGTTGTTCTCGAGTTTCCCGGCGCGGTAACTTTCAACATGGTTGGGCTGAAAGAATTTATTTCCCTCGGACAGCGCATAAAAAGTTTTGCCGTAGATGTTTATAAAGACAGGGAATGGGTTGAATACGTCCGTGGTACAGCGGTCGGCAACCGGCGTCTTATAAAAAAAGAGAGATGCACAACGGAACGAGTGCGTTTAAGAATCTGCAAAAGTCTTGCCTGTCCCGTCCTGTCGGAGATGAATCTTTTCCTTGTGTGAGCGCCGTCAATATTATACGGGTTGGCGTTGCGTTTTTTTGAGGAATTCGCGCGGGGAAACGCCTTTGACTTAACTCCGGGATGGCGGAGGAAGAATGCAGGCAGGTTGCCGCCGGCATCAACAATGCCGCCCGTTCGAGTCAGCGAACACTGCGCATGACAAATTTTTACTCCCCGGATTGCAAAAAAGTGATATAATTAACTCAAGTTCCGACATAAGGAACCAGAGAGGAAAGAAAGCAGTTTCCGTGCTCGAAACAGCCCTACGGGCTTTGGCTC